>CAMBEJ010000008.1 GCA_945865375.1 Akkermansia muciniphila
GGCGGCCTCGAAATGTCTCCCACGGTTCGCACTTCACCTTCTGCACAGCCTCAAGAAGCAGGTGGTAATGATTGTCCAGAGCACGAGACAATGGAGGCGCAGATGAAATCGAGGAACCAGTTCCGCCAGCAGTTCGCAAAAATGCCGACAGTCGCGTGCGTCGCGATAAATCGGCCGTCGTTCATTGCCGCGCGTGGTGAGATGATACCAACCGCCCGCCCGCTCGATGCGCAGGAGTCTGGTCACTAACACGACCGTGACGTGGCCAATTTCAAAATCAAGTGTTAAATGTTAAGATGTGACCGTGTGCCCTAATGGGTGACCCCTTGCAGCACGGTGACGTTGTACGGTGAACCCCGCGTGATCCACGATATCGACCTGGTCGTTTTCCTCCGTGCCGTGGTTCAAATACGCGCCAGCCATTCCCACGCAGGCCGCACCTCTACGCGCCGTTCGCCGTCGGTCAAAGTGTCCCGCTGGTCAAGAGTGAGGATCACACCCTCGCGCCGGCCCGGGAAAGCGGCGGTTCCGGCCAGTCCCGCCAGCTCGCGCGGCAGGTTGGCCGGGGTCAGTTCAGTGCATACCTGAATGGCCTCGGTGTCCGTGACGAAATCGCATTCCCAACGATCAGTCTCCCCGGCGTAGCAGCGGGACTTTCCGGCGCGGCGGAGGGCTAGAAAGACAGCGTTTTCCAGCCGGTGGCCGAGGTCGGGCTGTGCCTGCGGGGAATTGGCCCGGCGCAGTCCGTTGTCGATGGCGTAGTATTTGCAGGGGCTGATGACACGCTGCTTGAAGGAGGTGCTGAAACGCGGCAACGAGAGCACCAAATAGGCGTCCTCCAGATATTCCACATAGCGGGAGGTCTGACCCACGGCGGGGATGGCGAGGGCTTTGGTAAGCCGCTGGAGAGAAACGGGCTGGCCGGTGTTGGCAAGCAGGTGCAGGCCCAGGTTCATCAAATGGCGCGTCTCGCGCAGCCCGTGCCGGTGGGCAATGTCCCGCTGGATGATGTCGCGGAAAAGATCGCGCAGCATCTCGGGCCGGCGCTCGCGCAGGAAGCCGGGGAAGCCGCCATCGTCCAGATACGCGCGCAGGGATGCCGCGCCTGACGTCTGCCCGGTGGAGTTCAGGTATTCCGTATAGCTGAAGGGGAATATCTCGAAGGAATGGTGGCGCCCGGTGAGTTTTGCGCCCAGCTCGCGCCCGAGCAAGGAAGCATTCGAGCCGGTGAGGCATACCGGGCGACCACGATCCAGAAGCAGGCGCACAAGCCGCTGCCATTCAGCCAGTTCCTGAACTTCGTCGAAGAAGACCGGCTTCCCGCCCGGGGCCAGCTCCTCAATGAGTTCAAGGAATGCGGCGAAGTCACCCACGCCCAGATCGAAGAGCCGGGGATCCTCGAAGTTGCAATAGAAGCCGCCGCCGGGTGTGCGCTCGCGCAGTTGGGCCTGCAAGGTGCTCTTGCCGGAACGCCTGACGCCGGTCAGGACGATGGCCTGGCTCGAATCCAGGGGAATCCGCGGCCCCAATGCGCGGAGCACGGGGTGCGCGGGAAGTGGCGACGGGGCTTGGTCACACAGGATGTACCGAAGTGTATCTCGTAACAGCACACTTTTGTTCTATCATAAAGTACAGTTTTTGAAAGCGTTGATTGGAGTAGAGGCGTGCACTCGTCATTGGGCCGGAGGAACGCATTGTGATAGCAACTTCGCAAGCGCCCGGCCCTTATCATCCAGACCGACGCCGCCAACTCCAACCCACGCTACCCAAACACTTGATTCCGCTACTCCGTCGAGGGGAGGAACGGATGCAGGCGCTCATCGCGCACCTGCTGGCGCTTTCCCGCGTGGGCACCCAGTGCGCGAAGCTCGCACCGGTGGACAGTGCGCGGCGCTCGGCACGGCACTGGCGAACCTCCGCACTGCCATCGCCGAGAGCGGAGCGACGGTGTCGCACGACTTGCTGCCGCGCGTGAGCGCCGACGCCTCGCAACTGGCGCAGCTCTTCCAGAACCTCGTGGGCAACGCGCTCAAGTATCGCTCCAAGCAGCCGCCGGTGGTCCACATCAGCGCGCAGCGCGAGGGGACGCAATGGCGCTTTGCCATTCGGGACAACGGCCTCGGCATCGAGCCGCAGTAACATGGAGTCATCTCGACATTCGACAATTAACATGGAAACCAGATCACGGAGAATGTCTTTGACATGGCCAGACCCCAGCAGATAGAGCGGGCCGGCGGGTGGTTTCATATGTTCAACTGACGGCACGGGCGCAGTGGGCATTTGTTTCAGGAACGGTTCAAATCGGTTGTGGTCAGCCCATTCGAATGGGGGCTGGCGTTGAGCCGGTACGTGCATTTGAACCCAGTGCGCGTGAGGTCGCTGGGGTTGGGGAAAACCCAGCAGCAAAGGATCCACGCGGGGACGTCGTCGATTCCAGAGGTCAGCGTGGTGGAAGAAAGGGTCGCGCGGTTGCGACGGTATCGTTTGGATGTGGGACGGCGGGCATGCGGCTTGAAACTGGAAAGGTTGGCGGGTGCGGCGGGGATGACGGACTACAGCACGGTATCGATTGCCGTCAGGGTGTTTGAGAAGCGACTGAGGAAGAGTCAAGTCGAACAAGATCGGTTCAAGCAAGTTTGCCAATTGTTGAATGTCGAGATGTGACCCCAATTGGATCCCTACAGAGAAATACCTGCGGGAAGCCCCGGTCTTTTGCGCTCTCACGGATGAGTTGGAATGCAGCAATTCCGAGCAATAGCTCATAGCATCGGTTGATGAATCGTGACCTGGAAAGAGTCAAAACACTCCACATTCCGTGCGGAAGACCGTCCAACGAAATCTTCTTGTCCAATCGATATTTCTCTGGGGATAGTAACTCTATGAGAGCCACCGGAAGAGGCATGAACTGGAAAGCAAGGAGACCTAGAAAAAGATAGCCCCATCTGGAGCTGAACAAAGGGGCTCGATGACATCCCAAGTCCTTCCCGAAGAGAAAAAGGCCAAGAGCAAGCAGGGAGCCAACCAGCGCCTTGCCGTCCTGACTCACCGTTCCAAACACCAGAGGGGACAAGCAAACACCCAGCGCACCGGGAATAGACTTTAACATGTCGACCGCCAAGGGGATAGCACCTGGTCTTTAATTCGATCGCCGCAGAGGACAAAGATTTCCAGGGAACTCAGACCACGCCGTGTTCAAACGCGATGCCCTTTGTCTTCCTTTATCCCTGAATGTGAGGCTCTCGCGTCAACCCCCTCGGAACTGGCTGCGGGAGGCGTTGTCGGCGTCATCCCGGCACCCCTCTGCGCCGCCCTCCGGGCTTTGAATTCCAGAGATTTTGCGGCCTCAGAAGCCGCAAGGGTGTGTCTCGAAGTAATCTCCCCAACTCTTGCCTTGGCCGCTGCTTCGATGGATCCTGCTTTCAGATGGCCGCGCTTCGGTTGCGCCATCTTTGAGCCAGGCTTGGGTACATCAGCGTCGCCCAGTGGAGTCTGATCTGTTTGCTCCTGGTTGTAATAGGCGTGGTAATAGTTGTTGTAATAATAGTAAGGGTTGTCGGCGGTAATTCCATTCAACACGATGCCAAGTATTAGAGCCCCGCGATGCCGGACTGCCTGGAGCGCCGTCTTGGCGAACTTCATCGGTGTCTGGCCGGCACGCACCACAAACAACAAACCGTCAGCGAGGCTCGCCAAGGTGAACGTGTCGTCGATCCCGGTGAGGGGTGGACAATCCACTATGATGTAATCAAATTCCTTTTTTACTGCATCGAAAAATTCCTTTGTGATCGGGCTGATCAACAACTCTCCCGGATTAGGTGGCAGTTTTCCAGTCGTAATGATCTTCAAAGATCGAACTTCCGTCGGCTTTATGACATCCGTCCAGTGGGACTCCCCGGCGAGGATGTCGCTCATGCCCGTCTCGCGTTGAACTCTGAAATAAAAATGCACTTTGCCTCGGCGGAGGTCAGCGTCAATCAAAAGAACCTTGTGCCCAGCCATAGCCAACGTGGCGGCAAAGTTTACAGTGAATGTGGTTTTCCCGTCCCCAGGCACGGCGCTAGTGACCAAGAGCAATTGCCTGGATCCCCGATCCGCTCCAAGCATTACAGCGGACCTCACGCCTCGAATTGACTCCGAAAACATGTTGTGCTGACTCAACTTGGTGATCAGCAAAAAACCGTCTTTGTTGTTGCCCGGCTCAACTTGGGGCACCTGCCCAAGAACCGGTTCACCCAGTGCCTCCTCAAGCTCCTCCGCAAGCTGCACACGATCGTCTAGTCTTTGCAGGAAGTAGGCGATCCCGAGTCCAACCGCCAAACCAGAGAGAAAGCCGAACAAGATCATCTTCCGGCGCTGTTGATTCCCCCAGCTGGGTGTCTCCCCACTCCCCTCCCCAAGCGCCGTGATGTCGTAATCCTCCTCGGGAACCATGCTGCGGTCGATCGTGGCCAGGTTCTTGTCGAGGGATTCGATGATCGCTCTTTGAGAAGTTTCCTGTGTCTGCAGTTCGTTGTAATCGTCCTGCAGCCTTCTGCTCTCGATCACCTTTTTCCTTTGATTATCGATGACCGCATCGTAGCCTTTTTCTTGAGAAATGAGCGATTCCAGCCTCGCTTTTTTGCTCCTCTCAATCCTCTCAACCTCGAATTTGATCGTCTGCTGCAACTGGGCGACCGCTTCCTGAATCTGGATCATGAAAGGATGCTTCGGTTTGAGCAACAGCCTCACTTTTTCCAACTCCACCATCTTGCCCTGCAACTGGAGGTTGAGATCTTGGTATTTGGAGCTGTCCACAAACCTGTCCAAAGGATCTGAGCTCAGGGACTGGTTCGCTCCTTGCGCGCTCTTGGGTGGGCTGGCTCCTCCAGGAGGCTGATTGGCGGAAGACGTGAAATTACCCAGCGCTCCTTCGGCTATTTTCTGAGCCGTTGTCTGTTCCAAAAGTTCCCTCTCCTTGGTCAACTGATCTCTCTCAGCGATGAGCTGATCCAGTTTGCGCTGGTCATTGGCTCCAGTTTCCGCAGCGCTCCCAATATTATGATCCGTACGGAATTGCTGCATCTTTTCGATCACGCGCCTGAGTTCCTCCCTCTCCCTGTTGACCTGGACCTCAGTCGTGAATCCTGTTTTTGCAAACAATCGACTTCGCTTCTCCTCCTTGTATTTGATCACCTCGTTAGCCCAGTTCGTGGAGAAGAGATAGGCATAGCGGAAATCGGTGCTTGTCACCACCAACTTGAACGAGTTAGCAGCGGTCAATTCGGCGCTCGGAACGTAACTGGGGGTCATCGGGTTGGCATAGAGCTTGTGAACCTGCTTCCGAGTGCGTTCGAGCACCAAATAGTTCCTCATCTCCGCCAGCCGATTCTCGTAAAACTTGTCCATCATCTCCAGAATCTGTGCCTTCGTTTGCAACACTCCGACTTTTTGCGGGATGGAGATGATGGATGTCGCCTCATACTGGTTTGGTGTCTGAAAGGCTCGGTAGGAGCTCACACCCAGCCCGGCAAGCGAAAACACAACCAGCAGCCACCACCGCCCCCCCACTAATTTGAGGTGGCGACGCACCTGCATGGACAGATTGAGCCTGTCCACCATGCTGGTGCCATGGGCCACGTTCGGATAGGGAGCTTTGTTCATTGCTACCAGGCTTGGGGTTTCTCAGCCTAGAAAACCAACCCCTTCTCAGGCACCTGAATCGTGTCCCCATCCTGCAAAATCTTGTCAAGATCCTTCCTGCCCTTGCGCAAAATAGCATCGACATCAACCACAATGATCTTAGGCTTTTTGACTCCTGGTTCGCTTCGAATGATCTTCACCTTCCTCAGTTGGGCATAGTCCGTGTAACCCTTTTCGACAATCGCGTCTGAGAGTTTTTTTTGCTCGCCGGGATTTAATTTTAA
Source organism: Akkermansia muciniphila (assembly GCA_945865375.1). GTDB lineage: Bacteria > Verrucomicrobiota > Verrucomicrobiia > Limisphaerales > F1-80-MAGS106 > F1-80-MAGS106. The sequence goes on from CAMBEJ010000008.1 coordinate 5,904, forward strand.
GAGACCCTTGATGATGCTTCCCACAAAAACTACCTGCCCAAACCGCTCGCTCCTGCTGGTGAGTTGAATAGTGACAGTCACTTTATGATAATAATCGGCCTCCAACCCCGCGACCAACTCAGTCTTCACCTGCTCCGTAGTCTTGCCCACGGCCTGGACGGATATTAATGGGCTCTGCCTGACCCGGCTGACAGGGAAGGTCAATTGCCCCAGGGAACTCACGATCAGCTCTGGAAACTCTGCGTCGCGGACGGGGTCTTCCTGGATTGTGTATTTGATCTTATCCTGATGAACGAGCTTGTGGGCTGAAAGAAGTTCGGCATCAGCGTCTGACAAAGACTCCTTAGGTTTCGCCACTTCTTTTGGTGCTTCCAGAGTGCTTCGCGGCTCATCCGGTTTGGCCGACGGCTTTGAGTCATCACCCCGCGCCGATGCCGCGCATGTCACAACCAGCCCCACGATAGCGGAAAAGCCGGATAAAAGTTGGTTTTTAAGTTTCATGGAAACCTGTTTGATTCAATCAAAACTGACTAACGCTGTAAATCGATATCGTATGGCTCCAGGCGGAATCAGGCGCGACGCTGAACGAGTTAATACTCGGCGTGTTCAGGTAAAACCGATACCCGGCACCCATGCTGAACTGCATAAGATGGTCTTTAGAGATGGGGTAAATAAACCCGATTCCGACATGTGGGCCAATCGACCAATCAGCCAGCGGCTTGTCAGCAGACAGATTGATGTTGTCGTTGAACTCGGACTGGATTTCCCCTGCGATTCGGCCCTGCAACCGGCCCCACTTCAGGTTGTACTTGGCTGCCGGCGGCTGCCTAAACGGCACATTTGGTGAAGATCGCAGGGTCGTCTAAGCATTGGCTTCGATGACGACGCAGGCAACGGTCAGAGCTCCGACCGCCAGCCTGCACCACACCCAGAACCCGCCCAACCGGTCAAAAACACCCTTCCGCACAAGCGCCCATCCCCACCGCAGCGCTGCTACTTTGTTCTCGTCGCTCATCAGCTCTAGCGACCTGTGTTAGCTCCAGTCGATGACACCTCGGTCTCAATGATGCGAGACCCATCCAAATCATTGGAAGGTGTCAAGCCGGCATTGCGGCCTTTAGTGCCCCGTTTGGATGAGTTTGACGCATCAAGACCTGCGTCCGTTCCAGCTCCGGCAAAGTCACCGATGAGCACGCTGCCGTCATCCGACTTTGCAACCAAACCCCCGTCTTTGCGGAGATCGAAGTTCAGAGAATTTGATGCAGGCAGTGTCGGAGTTGACCCGTCGGGAGTCGTGAACTTGACTGGCAGGCTGTTTGCGTCATGAGTCGTAGCGATAAAGGTGCCTTTTCGAGTATCCAATGTCAGCGTGACACTGTCTCCTTCTGAAATCTCGATTTTCAACCCGTTGAGTGAACCTAATGAGATCTCGAAATCTCCACCCACAGCCGTAAAAAGTACCGCGCCTTGTTCTGAGTAGGCAATCGAAAGTTCGTTCTTGAGCCCAACTTTCATCCGTTTCTCGCTGTTCGGCTGCATGACTGGGTCCTGCGACACCCCCTCCAAAATCAGGGGGACACCGTAATCCCACTTAAGACCAATCGGCTCTTTGGCCCCTGAAGCCGAGGCTAGGCCCCCTCGAGATAACCGACCTCTTTCGATGACCTTGTTTTCGCCAGTCAAGCTGATCTCTTTGCGCGTCACCGTGTTCACCAGACTGACACGGCCCCCCACGGCTGCGGTTGAATAGACTGAATCTGCCAGCGAGGCAAACTGAAACGAGGCGCCCGGTGCCACGGTCCCGACCGTTCGGCTTGGTAGCAAAACGAGCATGGATAAATCCGGTGACTTGTTGAGGATGTCAGCCGTCTTGAGCTTCGCGTTCCATTGAAGCCCGAATTCCTGTCCGCTCAGACCAAGGGGTTTCCAGCCAGGGATCTCGGGAATCGACGCCGAAATATATCGTTTGATCACGTTGAAGCTCAATGTCTGCGTCCCCAGATCGTGAAAGAGCTCCAACTCGGTCCCGTTTGCCAAACTCACCCTCGGCGCTCTCCCCGGCTCGACGCGAATCGATTGTTCACCCACTGCAATCTCAAGACCCGCTCCGAGCGTTCCCCGGACCGTGACTTCTGTGACTGGCGTCAACCGCATGATCTTCTTGCCACCCTTTCCATCCGTCATCTCCCTCAAGGGACCTCCTGTGATCGCGGCTTGTCCAGGCCAAAAAGCAAAAGCCTTGCCATCCGCTGTGCTGCCGGTGACCGCCCCATTCCCAGCAAGGTAATAACTCAAATCGGTAAAGATCCCCGTCTTGGTGGTTGAGTTCGGCCCCACGACCGCTTTGGCTCCATCAGGAAGGTGGATCTGCACCATCACCATCAGATCGGAGGTCGAAGACTGACCCGTAGCCACCTCAACGGAGGATCGGGGCTCTGAGTAACCAAAAGTAGCAGACTCCCCAATAGGAAGCTCCGCTTTCCACGTACTCAGATTCTCTCCCGTGATTTCCGCAGATCGCTCCACAGCACTGACCACCCAACGCGTTCCCCGTTGAATGGGTCGGAGTTCGAGGCCTTCCACTATCAATCGTCCCTTGTTTTTGGCGGCATCTTCGAAAGAAACGACAGAAGCGTTGTTTATCCGAATCTTGAAGACTTCGTCCCCAGCGCCCACAAAATGGAGTGTGGTGACTTGCCCCTGCGCCACGTTGGCGACTGTAAAACTCCTCGGCTGCAGCCCAAGCACCGCGGTCTGACCTGTGGCGAACTCCCAAACCGAAGCCTGCCCTCTCAGATTTTGTGCCGAAATTGAACTGCCGGTATCTCGGATGATTCGAACAACCGCATTGGTGCTCAGTTGAATCACCGACTTATTGGGCAACCCAATCTGAACGGAACGTCGGCCAGAAAACTGGCTCAGATCCAAATACTTCTGGTCAGGCGCCCACCCCAAACCAAGAGTCTGACCCCTCGTTGCGACGGGAATCATCGGCGCTGCACCTTCCACACTGAATAAGAGTGTCCCTTCGTGACAGCGGTTCTGAGGTTCCTCCGAATCAAATCCTGCGAGAACTCAAGCTCGGTGCCATTGGGCGTCGTTACCTTTTGGGTGCCGGTCGATCCAACGATGATCTTCCGCTCACCCATCCTCAACTCGATATCGCTTCCGAGTTGTCCGATGATTCGAACCTCTACCGTGGGGGTTGGTCGTCTGACCGCTTCCTTCCCCTGGTCCTCCACGCTTTTCCGAAGAGGCCCTCCCACGATGGGCAACTGCCCCCCGTTCAACTCAAAATTCCGACCATCTGCGGTGAGCCCTCCCACCTCCCCGCTTCCCATCAAAGTGTAAGTGCCATCTTTAAAAACGTCAGTCCACGTTTTCGAGTTTGGACCCATCGCAGCCGTCGCGCCGTCCGGCATTTGCAAGCGAACCAAATCTTTGGAATCAGGCGTCGATCCCTGGGCAGTCGCCAACTCAACGACCGAACGAGGTTCCGAGTAGAGAATGGCAACGGCTTCTCCGATGGGCACACCCGCCTTCCAGCTCCCAAATGGTTCAGCGCTGACCTCCGCCGAACGTTCCATGCTTCTGATCACCCACCGCGCTCCCTTCTGGCTGGGCTGTAATTCGACGCCCTCAATCGCGATCTTCCCCTTGGCCTTCATGGCCTCTTCAAATCCAATGACAAGTTTGTCGTTGACCCTGATTTTGAAAACATCCCCACCCGCCCTCACAAAGCGCACGCGCGTCAGTGATGTGTCTGGAGGAATGTCCAACAAGAAAAGCCGCTTCTGCAAGCCCAAATTCAGGACCTGATTGCTCGCAAGATCCCAGAAAGAAGCCTCACCCCTTAAAGTCTGAACCGAGAACGCATCCCTCGACCCGCGCGCCACCCGGATCGAGGTGCCTGGGGATAAACTCGAAAGTGACTTGTTGGGCAATAGAAGCAGCAGTGGATCGCCTCCCCCAACATGCACAATCTCGGCGACTCGTTTCGAGGAATCCATTGCGATTTGAACCGCTTGATCTGACAGCAGGATGAACTTCAGATCTGCCACGGCATCCCAATCCATCTCGACGTTCCCCTTCTTCACCATCACTCTCAGAGCTCGCTTGTTAAAATCTTGAGAAAATTCGATTTCAGTCCCGCCTGGAGTCGTAATCTGTTGCACCCCTGAGGGGCCCACAACCGCTTTCTGTCCCTCTAAAACCACCTGGAGATTCCCGCCAATTGATCCACGAAGCGATGCTGTGATCGCAGGCGTGGCCCGGATGGATCTTTCCTTGGAGTCCGGCTCCTGGATCTTCTTCAGGGGCCCTCCGGTGAAAGGGATGGTTGAACCATCCAAAGCGAACGCTTTTCCATCCGCCGAAGTGCCTTTGACAGGTCCGATTTCGCAGAAGAATAAGGCCCCACTGCCGCCATGCCTTCCTGGGCGAGCCTCATTACGACCACAGCTCTCGATCGTTTGTTGGAACCTTCCCCGGTAAAAACCTTCACCCATGAACTCGACGGCGAGTAGGCGAAGGTCGCCGCCTCGCCCAAGGGCACCTCCGCCTTCCAGCTCCCTAGCGATTCTCCCGTGACTTCGGCGGGACGCCCCCAGCTCCGGACTGTCCACCGCGAGCCACCCTCAGAAGGATGAAACTCCAACCCATCCAGCTTCAGCACACCCTGAGTTTTCGCAACCTCTTCGAAACCATAAACCGCTCCTCCGTTGATTCGAATTCTAAACCCTTTCCCCTGATCACCCATGAAATGGACTTTGGTGACCAGACCGAAAATAGGACTTTCAACGGAGCGCACCACCTTTTGTGCCGTCAAACCTGTCACTTGGTCGCTGGAAACATCCCATAAAGTGACCTGCCCGCCAAGGGCCGCCACGGAGTAGGCCGTCGTATCCTCCCTCGAAAACCTCAGGATCCCGGAAGTTCCCAAACTGGCCGTCGAACGATCTGGCAGGGAAACAACAACGAGCCTCTCCCCGCCACTCCGTGAGATATCGAGTAGCTGACGGCTCTCGTCCCAGTCCAAAGCGACCGACTGACCTGTCAGGAGAACGCAACCAATTTGTTTAAAGCCATCCAGCCTGAGTTGCACTAACCCCTTGGAGACGGAGGCCCGCACACCCCATCCTTGCCGTTCTGTGTGAGCTCGAAACTCGTTCCATTGGGGAGGGTGAAATGTTTTCCTGAACTCTTGGTCAACGGCACCTTCTGACCGTTGGCATCAGCCACGACATCCCCGCGGGCGGTGCCGTAAAAAACGACTTGCGCGGCGTAGGGGCTCACATCGCTGACATCTTGCATGACAGAAGACGGAGTTCCTAACATCCCCCCGTTCATCAAAGCCGTGCCTCCTCCCAACACAAAATTCCTTCCAGCCGCCGTGATTCCCCTCACAGCTCCTGACCCGAAAAAAGTATAACTGCCGTCCTTCATCACATCGGTCTTGGTGTAGGAATAAGGACCCATCGACGCAGTCGCTCCATCAGAAAACTCGAACTTGACAAGGGCGTTGGTCGACCCTGACGTAGCCTGAGCTGTGGTGACTTCAGCCAACGCCAGCGGCTCTGAATACCAGACGGTGGCTGACTCGTTCAGGCTTATTTCCGCTCTCCATTCTCCGAGGGCATGAGCGCTGACCTCGGCCGGCTTCTCGACACTCCGGATCACCCAGCTTGTCCCCTTATTCTTGGGGATCAATTCCACTCCATCCCGTGAAATGGTTCCTCTTTTTGCGTCTTGGGCGTTTTCAAAACCAAACACAGATACCCCGTTGATTCTGATCTTGAACCCTCCTTGAGGACCTCCCAGTAGTTGCACCCTCGTCACCAAGCCAACCACTCGTTTCCCGCCGTTCGGAACCACAGTCACATGCTTCATAGCGCCAAGATCCAAGGGTAGCAACGAGCTGGATTCCCAAACCGCAACCTTCCCTTGCGTGGCACGGACTGAATAGGTGTTCGGACTCTCCTTCTTGAGACGGACCGCGCTCCCAGGGTGGAGAACGACCCCGGGTTGGTTCGACATTGCCAGAGGAATAGGCTCTGCTCCTTTGACGTGAAGTAATCCCAACCGGTCCTCTGACCCAACCCAGTCAATGGCGAATGATTGCCCCGAAAGCAGCAGCGGGGTCACCGATTCCAAAGCCGCTATTTCAAGGCCGATGAACCCCTTGACAACCACCACATTCAACAGACGGCTTTCCGGATCGAGATCGAATTCTACTTCCGTCCCATTAGGCGTACGAAGACTGTTTTTCCCACCCCCCGTCAGGATGAACCGTTGAGGAGCGGCCTCCACTTCCACGGAGCCTCCAGCCTCTCTCTTCACCCGGATCGCAGTGAAGGATGTGCCCCGTGCAAGCCGGCCCCGTCCGCTCTGGTCAGAGAGGCTCTTCATTGGGCCACCCCGAAGAGGGATCGAAAAGGAGCCCAAATCGAAAGGTGTCCTGTCGGCGTCCACCCCTGTTAAAGAACCCCTGCCCGAGAGGGCGTACGTTCCAACAAGATGAATTCTCGTGAGCTGGGTGTTGAAACCACGACCTGCTGCAACCTCGAAAGTGCGCGCGCTTGTGGGGAGGGCCATGATCCGCCGCGAAGGTCCGTCCAAAACCGCAACCCGCCCCTTCGTGGTCTGGGCCGAATAGGTGCCCGAGGATGTCCGAACCAATCGCAGCGCGCTGACAGGCCCCACGCTAGCCATGGACCCATCGGGAAGCATCGCATAAACTGGGTCGTCCCCAGAGCCGTGCATAATGTCCACACTCTTTTGACCCGCATCCCACGTCAGAATGACTGATTGGCCCGAATACAGCACGGCAGAGCCGGCTCCAATTTCAGCAGGCTCAAGGGTCACCAGGCCTTTTTTGACAAAGACTTCCAAAGCCTTTTTCACCGTGTTCTGCTCAAACCGTAGCTCCGTGCCGTTGGGCGTGGAAACCGATTGGCTGGAGGACGCCGCCACGGTGGTTCGTTGGCCTGCAATCTCCAACTCCACATTCCCGCCAACTTGACCTCTGAAAATCACGGAAACGGCCGGTGAGGTTCTGGCCAAGTCTCCGCCTACCCTGCCACCACGAGTCTGTTTGGAGGGCCCGCCCGATACGTAAAAATGGGTGGAACCTAACACAAACCGGTCTTTCTCGGCCGTGATTCCAGAAATCGAGCCAGTCCCCGAGATCGTGTAGGTCGTGTCCAAATACGATTCCACTCGTGCATGAGACCCAGGACCGATATCAGCGTAGGCTCCGTCCGGCAATGTCATCGTGGTCCGGGATACCCCACCCGCTTTGGATCCCGTAGCAGTTCCCACACGAACAAGCCTCTCCTCCTTGCAGAATTCAAAGACCGACTCCTCAAAAACTGCCAAGCTCGATACCCAGCCCGGGATGTCCTCAGCAGTCACAACGGTCTGCTTATCGATCGCCTAGATGACCCAAGACCTCCCTTTCTCCTTCACCGTGAGTCCGACGCCGTTTGTCGTCAACGTGCCTTGATGAGGCAAAAGGTTCTCATAACCAAAGACCAGTTTCTCACCCACCCGGACCCGGGAAATACAATTCTCAGCACCCCCAATCAAGTGAACCCGCTGCGCCTCAGAGGGACCCGATCCAGGGGCCGCCGACTGAGCCCACCCAAGCACAGGAAGCAGATTGAACCCGCAGGCGAGAAACCAACCTAGGACAGCTCCGCCATGTTTGATGTCCGCTGCTTTCATCGACTGTTGATTGGATCACAGACTGTTCCGTCTTGGCGTGGCCTCTGACTGCGCACCGCGCTTGTCAATAGCTCACAAAAGCACTGATTTCAAGGAGCCATTTCCCAGATGGAACCAGCGGACCGGCACGGGAAATTATTTGTATTTGACAGAAAAACTATGACCCATCATGTTATCAGAATCCGTTGATATAACGGTCTCATTTAGAGTGGTGGAGGGACTGGCCCTGCGAAACCACGGCAACCGGTGTGGCCAGCAAGCCCATGAGCGTGTGCCAATTCCAGCCCCGAGCAGAGTGTGCCTCGGAACCGATGAGAAGAGCGCTGCCGTTCCACCCCTTCTCATACCCGGAGCAGGGGTTTTTTATTTTACGAAGAAGACACAATTATGGATAAGAACACAGGGTTCATGAAGGCCCTCAAATGCCGTGAGTGTGGGAGGGAATACCCTCTGGAAGCCACTCACGTTTGCGAGTTCGACTTCGGCCCGCTCGAGGTCGTTTATGACTACGATCGAATCAAACACTCCCTGACACGGGCCGTCATCAAGAGCCGACCACAGTCCATGTGGCGCTACCGCGAACTGCTGCCGGTTGCCGGTGAACCCACTGTGGGGTGCCAGGTCGGATACACCCCTCTCGTGAAGGCGGACCGCTTGGCAAAACGCCTTGGGATCCGCGAGCTTTGGGTAAAAAACGATACCGTCAACTACCCCACTTTATCTTTCAAAGACCGTGTTGTGAGTGTCGCGTTGAGCCGCGCCCGGGAGCTGGGATTTAGCACCGTGGCATGCGCGTCAACGGGGAATCTGGCCAATTCTGTGGCTGCCAACGCGGCGGCCGCAGGCCTCAAGGCCTATGTCTTCATCCCGTCTGACCTGGAACAGGGGAAGGTGGTCAATTCACTGGTTTATGGCGCGCACGTTATTGGGATCCGGGGGCACTACGATGAGGTCAACCGTTTGTGCGCGGAGATAGCCGGTAAATACGGCTGGGCTTTCGTCAACGTGAACATGCGCCCTTATTATGCGGAGGGGTCCAAAAGCATGGGGTTTGAAATTCTCGAACAGCTCGGTTGGACCGTGCCACAACACACTGTGGTTTGCATGGCTTCAGGCTCCCTCCTAACGAAAATTCACAAGAGCTACCAAGAATTCATGAAACTCGGGATCGTCGCCGAGTCGCGCTACAAAGTACACGGAGCCCAGGCTACCGGCTGTTCCCCGATCTCCACAGCTCAAAAAGCCGGGTTAGACTTTTTCAAACCGGTAAAGCCAAACACGATTGCCAAATCGCTTGCGATCGGAACCCCAGCGGATGGGTTCTATGCGCTCAAAGTCATGAAGGAAACAGGAGGCGCCGCTGAGGATGTCACAGACGATGAAGTGCGTGAGGGAATAAAATTGTTGGCGGAGACCGAGGGGATTTTCGCGGAGACAGCGGGAGGTGTCACGGTAGGTGTCGCCAAGAAATTGATTGCCTCTGGCCACATTCCCCAGGATGCTTCCGCCGTTCTCTGCATCACCGGAAACGGCCTGAAAACACTCGACGCCATCGCCGGCCATGTCGGGCAGACACGGGAAATCAAACCCAGTCTCCGCGAATTCGAGGCGCTCTTGGACAAAGAGAACAAGCTGATCAACGCCTAGCTCCATCCGTCAACAACCTTAGGTGCTTCAATCATTATGGCTAAGAAAGTACGCATTCCCACTCCTCTGCGAAAGCTCACCCATGACGAAGAAATCGTCGAGGTGACGTCGGACACTATCAAGGGCGCAATCATGGAACTTCAAGTGCGGTTCCCGGGCATCCAGGAACGGCTCCTGGATGAGTCGGGGGCCATCCGGAGATTTGTCAATGTCTACGTCAATGAGGAGGACATTCGTTTTCTACAGAATCAGGAAACCCTCCTCAACGAGGGCGACGAAATAAGCATCATTCCCGCGATCGCAGGCGGTTAGGCGGTTCGTGCAACATCAAACATGGAACCTAATCCTTGAAGACTGTCAAAAACGAATCCTCAAAGGGCTCGCCTCGCCCCGCGCACGTTCTGCAAAAATCCCGGCTTTGGTTGATGTACCCACCCAGGTTGATCACCACTCCCGTTGTTTGGCAGCTTGGCCAAAAACACAAAGTGATCACCAATGTCCGACAAGCCAGTGTCACCGACGAAATCGGGATCGTTTGCCTCGAACTCGAAGGCCGTAGAGCAGACATCAAGGCTGCTATCAGATGGATGACGAACCTTGGGATCAGCGTCGAACCGGTGGAGATCAACATCATTGAAAGTTGATTCCCCTCAGGTCAGCGATCCCACGCCTCCCGAAAACACTCGCCGCACCGAGGAGCACGGGATGTCGTTCTTGAAAGTCTGAACCCATCGGGCACCGCTCTCAGCAGTGCGCATCTCAGATTTTTCGTGCTCGCGTTTCCTACTCGTAATCGTAATCCCATGAACCGCCGATTCGACCACGAAAAGCTGGAGGTTTATTGGAAAGTGCCGCCGCCCTGGATGTGCTCGTGGCCAAAGGCCGATGTTCTGGGGAGGAAGTTCTGTCATGAAAAGAACGCCTCTGGAGCGTCGTTTCGATGTTAGTCGCCTTGATAAAGGCAAACTCCGATTACCGGTTGCACGAGGGAAACCCGGGATAGGATTACGATTACGATTACGAGAAGATCTGGAAAAATCTGAGATGCGCGATCTCGGCATCCACCCCCTCAGAAAAGTCTGACCCCAGCAAAATGGCAGGACTACGTTCTTGACCACTCTTGCCCAATGATTTATAGCTCAATACCAATTCGGTCCTACGGCAAAATTACTTTGAGAACCCATTGGCTATGACAAAGCGCGACTTGGTGGTTCGGATAAGCGGGGAAACCGGCCAGATCCAGCAGGATGTACTATCCGTGGTTCAAAAGACTCTCGACTATATTTCAGAGGCCTTGGCCCGGGGACAGACCGTGGAATTGCGGAATTTCGGAGTGTTTGAGGTGAAGCTTAGAAAAGCCAGGATCGGCAGGAACCCGAATGCTCCGGAGGCCGACGTAGCAATACCCCCCCGCGCCGTCGTCAAATTTAAGCCCGGTAAAGCAATGAAGGAATCGGTGATCAGGCTCACATCCGCCTCCACAGCAGCTCGAAAAGATTCTAAAGCCAACTCGTGAGCGTCCCTGCCAAAACCGATCGTGTTCGTGGGTGGAGCGGACGGTCTCTCGCCTAGGTCCCAACATCGTTTCGTCATGGATCGATTACCCGGTTTTAGGGACTTTTACCCAAATCCAGTGCCGAACGGAGACGTCTGGAGTCTTGACCTCCGCAACCATATTTTTGCCCAATGGCGCCGGGTCGCAAAGGTGTACGGCTTTCAGGAATACGACGGTCCGCCTGTGGAGCCCCTCGATCTCTATACCACAAAAAGCGGACAAGAGATCGTTGGCCAGTTATATAATTTCACAGATAAAGGAGGAAGGGATGTCTCGCTGAGGCCCGAGATGACCCCCACCTTGGCGCGCATGGTGGCGGCCCATGAAAGGGGCTATAAAAAGCCCATTAAATGGTTCTCGGTGCCCCAGGTCTTCCGTTATGAACGTCAGCAAAAAGGCCGCCTCAGGGAGCACTTCCAACTCAACGCCGACATCTTCGGAGAAATCGACCCTGCGGCCGATGCGGAGCTGATCGCGTTGTTGATCGATACCCTCCGTGCTTTGGGCCTTTCATCTGAAGATTTTGTCATACGGCTCAGCAGCCGGCAAGCATGGCAGGGCCTTCTCAAGTCCAAGGACTGTGAGCCAGATCGAGAATATGAATTCTTCCAAATCATCGATAAACTCGAACGCGACTCCGAGGAATCAACGGCCTCGAAACTGGCCGCAATGGGCCTCTCGCTAGACGATGTGAAATCCTTCATTGCCGCCGCTGAACCCACTGCGGATCTCGAGAGGATTCTCGACGGCATCAAGGCCAGGCACCTTTCCCAGTTCGTCACAATCGACTACTCCATCATCAGGGGGTTGGCCTATTACACCGGCCCTGTTTTCGAGGCTTTCGATAGAAAGGGAGAGTTTCGAGCGATCGCTGGAGGAGGACGCTATGACGGACTGGTCACGCTCATCACGGCGGGCAAAACACACCTGCCAGGACTCGGATTCGGCATGGGCGATGTCGTGCTTACTGAACTGCTGAAATCAAGAGGATTAGCCTCCGTTCCCGCAGCGAACCCGGATGTGTTTGTGCTGATCGAAGAAGAATCCCTTCGAACTCTCTCTTTGAGTCTCATTCAGCAACTCAGAGAAAGCGGCAAGCAGGTCGAGTTCAGCCTGACCCCCGCAAAAGGTGACAAACAATTCAAACGCGCCACCGAGTTGGGGGCACGGCATGTCTTGAGAATCGAACAGGGTCCAGAACCCCAAGCCACCGTTTGGCTGAAAAATCTCAAATCTCGCATGGAAAAACGGCTCGCCCTGAACGATGTTATAAATGCGTTATGAGCACTTGTGTCATCGGCATAGACAGCGGCACTCAATCAACCAAAGTATTGGTCGTGGACGCCATCACGGGCAAGGTCATGGGAGCGGCAGTGGAAGATTACCCAATGATCTCGGGACTTCCACCCGGTGCGAAGGAGCAACACCCACATACATGGCGGGACGCCACCGGAAAGGCCCTGGGCAAGGCCCTGAAGGCAGCCCGCGTACCACCCGGAGACGTTAAGGCCATTGGTGTGAGCGGACAACAACACGGGTTCGTGCCGCTCGATAAACGCGGCGAAGTCATCCGTCCTGCCAAACTATGGTGCGATACTTCCACCACGGCTGAGTGCGAAGAAATCACCGAAGCTTTGGGGGGCACCAAGATGGCCATCAGGGCAGTCGGCAACGCCATCCTGCCAGGATTCACCGCAGGCAAAATTCTCTGGGTAAAGAAGCACGAACCCAAGAACTACCAGAAGCTGTCCACTGTCCTGCTGCCCCACGATTTCCTCAACTACTGGCTGACCGGGAATCGCTCGATGGAGTGCGGAGACGCCAGCGGCACAGCGCTGTTGAACGTCCAAGAACGGGTCTGGTCCGAGGAGGCCATCAACGCGATCGATCCTGCGCTCAAGGGCAAATTGCCCAAAATCATATCCAGCGAGCAACCCGTCGGCAGGCTCCTCCCGGATGTCGCCAACGAGTTTGGCTTAAGGCCGGGCATCGTCGTGAGCGCCGGGGGCGGAGATAACATGATGGGTGCGATCGGAACAGGCAACACCAAACCCGGGTGCGTCACGGCCAGCTTTGGAACAAGCGGAACAATCTACGCCTGTGCCGCCAAGCCTGTCGTGGATCCAAAAGGCGAAATCGCGGCGTTCTGCGACTCGACAAATCGTTGGCTCCCCCTCCTCTGCACCATGAATGTCACCGTGGCCACAGAGATGGTTCGCAGGAATTTCGGATTGTCGCATGCCGCATTCGAGGCCGAGGCAAAAAAGGTCGCCCCAGGATCCAACGGTCTCTTGCTGCTCCCTTACCTCGAGGGTGAGCGCACGCCGAACGTCCCATCCGGCACCGGCATTTATTTCGGGCTGAACCCACGCACTTTTAACGCTTCTCATTTCGCCCGGGCCGCCCTAGAGGGAGTGACGTTGGGCATGAATTACGGGCTGCGCCGCTTGGCATCGCTTGGCGTTCGCCCAAACCAAATTCGAGCCACGGGAGGCGGCTCCAAGTCCAGGCTGTGGCGCCAGATCATGGCCGACGTGTTCAACACCCCCGTCATCACCCTCAAAGTAGTGGAAGGCGCCGCTTACGGGGCAGCCATTCAAGCTCTCTGGTGCTGGCGGCTTCAAGAGGGGGAGACGATCTCCATCACGGAATTGACCGACCAGTTTGTCAAAGTTAACACCAGAGAAACAGCCGAGCCTAACCCAGGTAGCGTCGCCATTTATACAGAATTACAGGAAATCCAAAATGACCTTTCACGCGGAGCACGCGAGGCTTTCTCGAAACATCGCCGCTTCCTACTCAAAGGCTCATGAACGGAGTTCTTTCAAAACCATAGAAACCCACATCGCATCCAAGAATACCCAAAGTTAAATCTCAGACACATGAAGTTTATCCTCTCAACACATAACGTCACTCTCACAAAGGCCATAGAGGAGCACATCCTCTCCCGTATCGATAAGCTCGAACATTTTGACCGCTGGGCGGTGGATGCCCGAGTCACTTTGGAACATGACCACACAAAGGTTCCTGAGAAGCAGTTTAAATGCTCAATACGGCTTGGAGTTCGAGGGCCTGACCTGTTTGCTGAAGACGTTGAAAGCGACCTTTACACTTCCATTGATAAGGTCACCAAAAAGATCGAACAACAAATTCGCAAACGCCACGGCAAGGTGAAAGTTCGCACCCACACGGACGCGTCACGAAGCAAGCGGGCCAGACAGGAATCGGAGATTTAGATCGCCTCCTTCCCGATCTCTCATTTCGAAGATGTCGCTGCCGTACTATGCAGGGATCCTTCTTCCTCCAAGCGCGGGACGTCATCCCGGTGGCTCATCCCGCCATCCAAGGGGGCATTGTCGAGATCCATGGAAACCGCATAACGGCTGTCCACCCACCGGCACAAAAGAAAAACCTGCCCCAGGATCGGTTTTTTGACCTCGGGGACAGCATTATCATCCCGGGTCTCGTCAACGCTCATTGCCATTTGGATTACACCTCGATGGTCGGAGTGATCCCACCGCCATCCAGTTTCACAACCTGGATTCACTCCATCCAGGGACTGAAACGTGAATGGACGCTTGATGATTTCAAAGCATCCTGGCTTGAGGGCGCGCGAATGCTTGTCCACTCGGGCGTCACCACGGTCTGTGACATCGAGTCGATCTGGGATCTCGTCCCAGACATCTCTCGTCTGACGCCGCTCCGTGTCATTTCGTGCCTGGAACTCATCGCCCTCTCGAACTCTGGGGACCCGACGCCTATGCTGGACAAGTTGACCCAGTTCAAAAAATTAGAAATCCTTCATAAATGGAGAGTGGGGCTCTCTCCTCACGCACCCTACTCCACGACGCCGCTTCTGCTGAACCTCTTGGCAACAGCACTCCAATCAACAAACACAATCGTCACGATGCATATCGGTGAATCCGCTGAGGAATGGGAGATGTTCAAACTGCGGAGGGGGCCCCTGTACGAGTGGTTGGCTCCCCAGCGATCCATGAAAATCTGCGATGGCAAAAGCCCTATCCAAATCGTGAAGGATTGTGGAATATTGTCCCCTTCATTCCTGGGAGTTCACATGAATTATATGGACACCTCAGATGCCGCGATGTTCGCTGAGACGGGAGCGTCGATGGTCCATTGTCCAAGGAGCCACTCCTACTTCAACCATTCAGAATTCCCTCTTGCTGTCGCAAAGAAAAACAAGATCCCAATTTGCTTGGGAACGGACAGTCTGGCAACGGTTCGTGTTTCCAAATCAACCGTGACAAAACTCTGTCTGTTTGCCGAAATGCGGGAGTTCATGCGAAAATATCCGGACATCGCCCCCCGGGAAGTCCTCGAGATGACAACCACCACGCCAGCGCAAGCGTTGGGTCTTCAAGGCCTAGCCGGGACCTTGAGCAAAGGTGCGTTCGCAGACTTGGTGGTCATCCGAGCGAAGGACCCCGCTTCCGATCCTTATACAACTGTCGTCTTGAACGAAGATCCACACCGCGCTGTAATGATCGATGGTGCCTGGGTCGTGACTCCCCCTCATCTCCAGTCGTGAACATGGTCACCTTGGAACAACAGCTTGCTCACGAACTGGCGGTGTTGGACCGCGCAGGACTCAAGCGTTTCCTCAGAACCATCTCGTCGGCACAAGGAACTTGTGTCAGCTCGGAAGGACGCCAGTTTATCAATTTTTCCTCCAATGATTATCTGGGATTGGCCAATCACCCTGAACTCAATCAGGCTGCCCAGGCCGCCATCGCCGCCTTTGGGACAGGTGCCGGCGCGTCCCGCCTTATCTCAGGTTCGAACGCCTGGTTCCCAAAACTGGAAACGACCCTCGCCCTCTATAAAGGAACCGAACGCGCGCTGGCTTTCTCCTCGGGCTACGCGGCGACGTTGGGAACCCTCCCCTGCCTGGTTACGAAAGGGGACGTGATTCTGGCCGATCGTCTCGCCCACGCTTCGATTATCGATGCTGCCCGTCTGTCAGGCGCAACCCTTAGAGTGTTTAGGCACAACGACATGGGTCACTTGCAAAAACTCCTCCGTTGGGCTGCCACCGAACTCCAAGCCTCTCGCTCCAAATCCCCCTGCTCCGATGCCAACCCTCGAACCCTCCCCACGGAATCTCGTCCAAGGAGAATTCTCATCGCCACCGAATCGATTTTTTCAATGGATGGCGACACCGCGCCCCTGATGGACATCGTCGCATTGAAAACCGATTGGAATGCGTTCCTCTTCCTGGATGAGGCTCACGCAACAGGTCTCTGCGGCCCACAAGGAAAGGGGTGGGCTCACGCCTGCGCTGTGGCCGAGCATGTCGAGGTGACTATGGGCACATTGGGCAAGGCCTGCGGCTCTTCGGGGGGCTTTGTCTGCGGAA
Organism: Akkermansia muciniphila; assembly: GCA_945865375.1. Lineage (GTDB taxonomy): Bacteria > Verrucomicrobiota > Verrucomicrobiia > Limisphaerales > F1-80-MAGS106 > F1-80-MAGS106. The sequence goes on from CAMBEJ010000008.1 coordinate 22,208, forward strand.
CTGCCACGTTGATCGAATTCCTGATCAACCGGGCGCGCACCTTTCTTTTCTCCACTGCTCCGTTGCCTGCCTGTGCGGCAGCCGCTCAAACTGCACTCGAGTTGATGAGCTCGCACGAAGGAGATAGGCGGCGCGCGGTGCTCTGGGATAACATCCGCCTTCTCTCCTCGGCACTCCGTTATGAAAAACCATCCCAAAGCGCAATTTTTCCGATACTCGTAGGGGCGGAACACCGAGCTTCGCGGATCTCCCAAGCACTCTTTGAAAAGGGATTCCTCGTGCCTGCAATTCGCTACCCTACCGTGGCGCGTGGAAAGGCGCGGTTAAGGATAAGTCTCTCGGCTGATCACACATCGGAACAAATCCACTTTTTGGTCGCAGCGCTCGAAAGCGCCTGCGCCGACACTCTCTCAGTGTGACCGGCGTGGCATTTTTCCCACTTTATTGGTCGATACTATTCTATGCACCCGATCGCAAAGCTGGATCATAAGTTCCTCTGGCACCCCTTTACTCAGATGAAGGACTGGCTGACGCGCGAGCCAATAGTTATCAGATCGGGAAAAGGTTCCGTTCTGGTGGATGTGAAAGGACGCCAATACCTCGATGCCAATTCTTCCATCTGGACCAACATTCACGGGCATCGAAATCCCAAGATCGATAAGGCACTGCGCCGACAGTTAGAGAAAATCTCCCACTCATCCGCCCTCGGGCTCGCTAGCGAGCCCGCTCCAAAACTCGCCGCTCGACTCATCACCGCGGCCGTGACACCGGCCAAAAAACGGAATTTTCCATCTCCCAGAGCAAGACTTCCTTCATCCCCATCCCTGACAAAAGTCTTCTTTTCTGATGACGGCTCAACCGCGATGGAAACGGGCATCAAACTGGCCACCGAATTTGCGAAAAGAACACGCGGGATCACAAAGCCCCGTTTCCTTTCTCTTGAAGGTGCCTATCACGGCGATTCGGTCGGAGCCTCCAGCATGGGACACATTCAACTCTTTCGCCGATCCTGCACCAGCATTCTCTTTAAGTGTGACACGGTCATGTCTCCTTACTGCTACCGCTGCCCCTTCAACAAAGCCAAACCGGAAAAGGCAGACGCTCGCTCTTATCGCCAATGCGAATGGCAGTGCGTCGATGTCGTCGAACGCGCGTTTGCCCGACAAAATAAAAAGGGAGCCCCCTACGCTCTCTTCGCGCTGGAGCCGTTGATTCAAGGTGCCGCGGGAATGATCCCTCAACCCGAGGGCTGGCTTTCCCGAGTCTGTGAGATCGCCCGCCATTATGGAACCCTCACCCTGCTGGATGAAGTGATGACAGGTTTTGGGAGAGCCACCACAAAGCTGCTTCCGAACGGGAGAAGTGAGCTGTTCGCGTTTCAACGTGAGGGTGTGACCCCTGACATGGTGGCTCTTGCCAAGGGCATGACGGGCGGCTATCTACCCATGGCGGCAACCCTCATATCTCAACCCATTTTTGATGCGTTCCTGGGTGAATACGAAGAGTTCAAAACCTTTTTCCACGGCCATAGCTACACCGCCAATCAACTGGGCTCGGCTGCAGCCCTCGCAAACCTGGATTTGCTTGAGTCTCCCCGCGTCCGCAAACACCGGGCAACCATGGAAGTCGAACTGCAAGAGGGCCTGAACATCCTATGGAAGAGCCCTTGGGTCGGCGATATCAGGCAGGTCGGACTCATTGTGGGCGTCGAATTGGTCAAAAATCAGAGAGATAGAACTCCTTTCAAACTCCAAGACCGGGTTGGAATCCGGGTTTGTGAGGCGATGGCTAAAAAGGGCGTCCTAACACGGCCCATAGGAAATGTGATCGTCCTCATGCCCCCCTTTAGCACGACCGTGCCTCAGCTCCACACGATGATGACTGTCCTGTTTGAATCCCTCAGAGAAACTCTCGGATAACCCGTCACAACAGCCAAAAAAACTCCCTCACGTTGAGTGGGTCAGGAGTTCGGAACCTCGACAACAGTCATCCACATTCGCCCTCCAAATTCCCGCCTCAGCTTCTCAGCCAGACGTTCTCCCGAAACCAAAGAGCCACAGATCGCGAAAATCGTGGATCCACTCCCTGACATCATCGCTCCAATCGCTCCTTCCCTTTTCACGAATTCGAGCATCATCGCGATCAACGGGTATTTTTCGAATACGGGGAGTTCAAGTGAGTTATACATGAGTGGAATGGCGTCGACCAAAGCCCCAAGTTGAAGGTGCCATGCCAAGTTGGCGGCGCGACCGGTCAAGCCATTCAGCGCTCCGGGGAATTTGGAAAGGGCCTGGTAAGCCCACGCGGTGGTCACGCCAAAACCAGGATGACAGAGGACGAACGCAGCCCCTTTCAAGGCAAGAAAAGGGGCCAACGGTGTGACGATTTCTCCCCTACCAATGCCCGAAGCCGGCATTTCTTGGAGGAAAAAGGGGATATCAGACCCCAACCCTGCCGCGAGGCCAACGATCTCGACAGCAGTCAGTGGGAACCCAAAGATCTCGTTCAACCCCAGCAACGTGTGCGCCGCGTCGCTGCTGCCACCTCCCAGTCCCGCCGAAGCTGGAACATGCTTGACCAGTCGGATCGAAACTCCGTCCTGTGCCCCAATACGGCTTAGAAAAATCCTGGCCGCTCTCCATGATAGGTTGGAAGCATCGGACGGAACTCCCGGGGCATCACATTCGAGGCGGATACCGACACCGACCCTCTCGATCTCCAACTCATCACAAATCTGGATCGGATACAGGATTGTTTCCAACTCATGAAACCCATCCAGGCGCTTACCCAGGATATTGAGAAGAAGGTTGACCTTGCAAGGGGCCCGGCGACTCACAATCATACCGGTTCATCTCAAACGAAAAGGCCAACAATGGATCATTGTTGGCGCAAAACTCTGCGAGAAACTTCAATAATCGAAGATCCGGAAACGACTGCCGGGCACCAACGGGGCGATGTCACCGCCAGTGAAGCCCATTTGCGTGTCCGTTTCAAACGCGCTGTCGGTGATCAACCGGGGCTTGTAACTGTCTGGATAAACCGGGTGCTCAGAAATGTCCGGGATAAGATAATTACCAGGCTTGAGATAGGGCTCGTAACTCGGGATTGGGAAAGTGAGAATCTCGAAGGCTCCCACCACCGTCCTCGCCACACTCCGGTTGAACCCTTTGAAAAATCCACTGGTGTAAGCCACTTCGTTTGGCCCGTACAACGCGGACTGCTCGACCGATCTCCGAATCTCCCCCATCCGGGTGAACTCACTAAGGTTGTTCACGCCGCGACCCAACTTCTGCTCCGGACCCGCGCAGCCGGAATTGATCAATAGGAGGCCACAGGCGAACCCGAATGCAAGCCGTTGAATGCGCATAGTCATGAAATCGTTAAGCAAGAGGTTAGTCAGCTCAGGTTTCTTGTAAAGGACTTTCAGCACAACTTGCATGAACCGCAGGGCTGATTCAAGAAAACGGAGCGCTGGCTTCCAGCCGGCTTTGGTTCAACGATCCGTCGGTCGCGCAGCCAAGCCGATTGGAAATCGGCGCTCCGGCCCCTCTGGCTGAGCATCCGCTGTTTTCTTGAATCAGCCCTGCATGAACCGTCCGCATCTCAGATTTTTCGTGCTCGCGTTTCCTACTCGTAATCGTAATCGTAATCGCAATCGTAATCCCATGAACCGCCGATTCGACCACGAAAAGGTGGAGGTTTACCAAGTATCTTTGGCTTTCATCACCTGGCTTGAGCCGATCTTGCAGAAATTGCCCAAGTCCCTCTCTGTGACCGACCAATTCGATCGGGCCAGTACCTCCATCCCTCTGAACATTGCCGAAGGCAACGGAAAATTCACTGGAGCGGATCGTTGCCGATATTTTGACAATGCCCGTGGCTCCGCTTTGGAAAGTGTCGCCGCCCTGGATGTGCTCGTGGCCAAAGGCCGATGTTCTGGGGAGGAAGTGCTGTCAGGAAAAGACCGCCTCTGGGGCGTCGTTTCGATGCTAGTCGCCTTGATAAAGGCAAACTCCGATTACCGGTTGCACGAGGGAAACCCGGGATAGGATTACGATTACGAGAAGATCTGGAAAAATCTGAGATGCGCACCATGAACCAAGTGCCTCTTAGAGAAAACTGAGAAGGGTTATCCTGAGTCCCACCCCCGGCCCGGAGCGCGCCTCCCCTCCCAACCCTCACACCTGATCCTGCGACGCTTTGAGATCCTTCTTATGCCAGAAGTAAGCCACCATCACACTGATCTCATAAAGCAAGTGCAACGGCGCAGCCATAATGAACATTGTCAAAGGATCCCCGGATGGCGTCAGCACCGCGCAGATAACCAAGTTGAGAACAACCCAATAAGAACGAAAGGCCGCAAGCTTCTTGTAGTCGAGCAAGCCGATTCGCACGAGAATTAGGATCACGACCGGAAGCTCGAAACTGACGCCTAGAGCGAGCAAGAATTTACAGACGAAACTCAAGTATTCTTCCGCTCTCCATTCATCCGCTCCGAAACCCATCCATTGTGACATTTGAACCGAGGCCATCAACGCCACTTGAAGCAGTATGAAATAGCAAAAAGCGACTCCCAACAAAAAGAGGAAAGTGCCCATCGCCGCCACCTGCAGGACAAGATTTTTCTCATGGAGATGCAGCGCCGGGAGTATATAATGGCCAAGAAAATATAAAACGAAAGGGCATGAGAGGACGACTCCTCCGAAGAACGCAACCTGGAACATCACCATGAGCGCCCCCATGGGACTGTAATTCTTGAGTGTCACCGCCAGCGAGCTTCCACCCACAACCGGAGAAGAATTCCAATCCATCCCCACCACCACGTTGGTGCCGATTAAAATTGGATTCAGCCGCAGAGACTCAAAATGACGTGGCGGGGTGCCCTCGGATTGAACCATCGGGAAACTGGGAGCTCTAACTTTTCCCAAAAAATTCGTGCCGAGGTAGACGCCCACCAATCGGTTCGTCCCCGAAGCGTCGGCGTCCACATTGGAACGCTTAAGCGGCCAAGTCAGAATGCCAATAACCCTATCCGCAGCGACCATGCACAGGAGCATCCCCAAGACCACTGCCACAACACAGCGGACCAAGGTCCAACGAAGATCCTCCAGGTGATCGAGAAACGGCTTAACCGGCCCCCCACCCTCTTCGGGATGGACTTCTATTAGCCCATCCCCGGGCTCGTCTGACATAGCAATGCCGAATCAACTCCGAGTTTAGCCCTAGGGGTTCGGCGCACTTTTGGATGCACTCGCCGAGGAGGAAGACTCCACACCGACGGGTGTGATTGTTCGTCGGGGAGGTTCTGGATCAGGATGATCTTCGATCGCCCGATGCAGGTCATCCTGAACCTCTTTGGTCGCTCTTTTAAACTCCTTGATGCCCTGGCCGAGACCTCTCGCCAACTCGGGAAGCTTCTTCGCACCGAAAAGTATCAGAACCACGACTAATATCCCAACGATTTCTGGCCATCCTAACATATATTTTAAAGGATAAACGAACAGCGACTTCTGAACCCTAGATCATGACATCCAAATTGTAAAGCGACGCGCTAATTCCAGCCCATGTCCCTTATTTCAGAGGCTTCGGCTTCAAGAGAATGAACTGCCCGCGCCGGTTCTTTGACCATGCTTCTTCCGTGCTCCCCGGGATGGCAGGACGAGCCTCACCATATGAAATCGTCCGAATTCTATCCGGGCCGATTCCCAAATTCGCAAGGTATTCCCGCAAGCTCAACGCCCGACGCTCCCCTAGCGCGAGGTTATAGCCTTCAGTACCGCGCTCGTCACAGTGGCCCTCGATCAACAGTTTGTCAGCCATGCCCGTTCGCAGAACTTTCGCCACCTCTTCCATCTTCCCATTTTCTCCAGCTCGAACAGAAGACTTATCGAACTCAAAATAGACGGTGTAAGACGCCAAGGCGGCGGGGTCCATGATCATATTCTCGAACATCTCCAAGCCAGAAAGCGCCAGCGGATCACCGTTCGGATTGATCGGGTTGATCGGCGTCCCTGAAGCCCCGGGATCCTGAACGTTCGGGCGGCCTCCAGTCAGATCCGGCCGTTCGGCCCCGTTACCGGGTTTCCCTCCCGAGGGGGTCGTCGATCCAAAGGGTGGCTCAGTGCCAGGTGCTCTCGTCGGAGCACCGGGAATGTAAGTGGGTCCCTTAGGTGATTTCTTGCATCCGACCGTGCTAAGGGCCGTCAGTAATCCTAGTGCTAACGAAAATATCAGTTGCGTCCGTTTCATGTCTTGTGCCTTGAGCAATAGCTTCAGCGAGCCCAACAGGGCTGTGAACTGCTTCCCAAAATATGTTTGACATCCTTGACCTGTTTGGTTGGGACGTCAAGCAAAGACAGCACACGCGAGCCTTTGGAACGTCTGCTAAAAACGAGGGTTCTTGAATTTGGAGCCCAGGAGGGATCCTCACCCGAAACCAGTTCCTTCACATCTCCCCTGGAAGGAGACACGACGCAAATCTCAAAGTTCGCTCCTCCGCGTTGTGTCGTGAATGCGATACTCTTCCCGTCCGGTGACCAGTCCGGCTCCGTGGCATTCGCCACACCCGGCGTCATCAAACGTTTCACCGCGCCTCCAGAAGCGGAAACTGTGTAAAGCGACGGGCGCCCCTGCAACCTTGAAACAAAACAAAGAGTCTGGTTGTCAGGCGACCAACAAGGTGAGGACTCGTCCTCCTTGGTCCGTGTCAACTGGACCAGGTTGCCTCCTCGCACATCGCTCACATAAACATCCGGGCTGCCTCCTTTGCTCAAAATCATGGCGAGTCGCTGCCCATCGGGTGAGATCGCGGCGCCGGTGTTCAACCCCGTGTATCGCGCCACAATCTGCCTCGCACCAGTCGTCAGATCATGCGAGTAGATATCTGGATTCCCCAGCTTGTACGACGTATAGTAGAGCATTCTCCGACCCGGTGCCCATGCGGGCGCGAACACTAACGCGTTGTCTTGCGTAATCCGATTGGCCGCAAACCCATCGTAATCGGAAACAACCACCTCATTATTGATGCCCGCATCGACTTTATACGCTATTCTCGTCAACGATATACCCTTCTTCCCAGTCACCGCCTGGATCACATCGTCCGCAAAGGCATGAGCCTGGATTCTCATCGAACCACTCGAATACGCTCTGTCAAGGACATGAACTTTCGTCGCCGCCTCCAGAACATGCCCCTCCACACGTCCACTGTTACTTCCAGTAATGAGATAACCCGCCTCGCTTGCGCCAACGAAACTAAAGCCTTGAATCCCCAGATCGAATCTCACCACAGAATCAACTTCGCCGGAAAATCCAGACATTGAAACGGGTATCAGTTTGCTGGGATCAGCCCACTTGGAAATCCTGAGCTCAACCGGTTCCTCCGCACGAGCGCTGCCGACTCCCAGAAGGATCGAGCAGACCGCAGCCAAGCTGCTCAAGGGCATGCATCGCTTCATTCGAATATCAATTCCTTTCATAAACAATCAACCCGCATTTCGTTTTGCTTGAAGATCAAAACTCAATGGAAACAGCTTGCTGAGGTCCTTCATCTCCGATGGAAAAGGGGCGATGAATCGCACTCCATCCAGCGCCCTCTGGACGGATCGGTTCATGGTTTCGCTTCGGCAGCTCCCTACTATTCGAGCCGAGATGACCCGACCATCCCTGCCAACAATCACCACCGCCTTGACCACATGCTGGGTCCCTTCCACATCCGCAGGTTCCATCCAGGCTTTTTGATAGATCCCCATGACCACCTGGCCGTAACTCGCGTGTCCATCCCCCCCAATTCCGATTCCAATCCCGCTAAGACCCTCGGTCGACAAGCCAACCCCAACGCCCGATCCAATTTTCTGTGCAACGCTATTAATAAGGGCACCCCGCTCCTCTCCCGCGCGACGCGAGGCCTCCGCCAATTCAAAATCTCGTTTGGCCTTTTCAACACCTTCGTCGATCTGGTTTTTTGCCCTCTTTAAATTAGGTTGCACGGAGGATTTCGACGTCGATTTGGACCCCGTTTCAGACGTGGCTTCCTTGTTTGGCTGAGGCTCATTTTTCTTCTCCCGTTGGCTCAAACGCTTTTTCTGTTGGAGAGGCGTCAAATCGGGAATCACTGTCTTTGGCAGAGGTCGCAACTCCGCTTCCTTCTCAGCCTCATGCTCGCTCTTCGGTTTGGAGGGCTTGCTCGGACTCCTCTGGGGTGGGCTCGTCCGAGGAATCTCGGTGATCTCCGCCACTAGGGGAGGAGTGATTGAGTTTCGGGGAGGAGGTTGTGGCTTGGGTGGCATGCCCTGTTTCGGGGGGTGGCTGTCACTCCCAGCTGTGCCTCCTCCAGATTGACCGCCCGTCCCGATGATGCCCTCCAGAACATTCGCTGGAATGTACGTGATGACGGGCATCCCCATCGGGATGTCTCTCTTCGTGATCAGGAGGGGCCCCACAAGCAAGGCCAGAAGCAGCAAGAAGTGCCCCGAAAAAGAGGCCACCAAACATCGATTCTTAAGCCGCTCCATAAGGTCACTGGATAGAGTGAGTTTCAAATCGGTTCCACATTGGAGTCACTTCTTCGAATTATCCGCCGTTCGAAGCGAGAATCGGAATAGGCCATTCTTTTGACAACGGTCGATCAATGCATAAGCGTCCCGAACCCGCCCGTTCTCGTCCGCTCTTATGAAAACTGTAAGGTTGGGGTTTTTGCCGAAGTCACGGACCAAATCGGCTTCGATCTGATCAAGCAACTTTGGTTTTCCCCCGAGGAAAAAACGGCCGTCCTGGGTCACGTCCACCTGCCGGATATCGTCCTTCTCAAGCTTGCCATCCGGACGGCCCCCAGGCGGAAGTTTCACATCCATCCCCTGCTCCAATAGAGGCGTCGTGATCACGAAAATAATTAACAGTACAAAAGCCAGATCCAACAGCGGCGTGATGTTGATGTCGCTCAGCGTAACAAGATTATTCCGTTGAGAAAACCTGCGCATAACAATTCGCTCGAACTTAGCCCATCACCCTCTCCATAGGATCGTTCACCACAGTCTTAAAACCGCATTACCCCTCAACGCCCACGTCAGAACAAAAACAAGAACGACCACAGAAATGACGACCAAGATCGTCACCGGATTCAAAACCCCGCTACCCAGGGAAAGAACGGAGAGCTTGCCGGACGAAGCTTCCCGCCCCCTCCGCCCACACTTCCGGCACTGGCTAAAAACTAATTGATTTTCTTCACCACACGCACCGCAAAAATAAAAGAGACTCCGTCCACAGCGATCACAAAGCTTCAAGCCTTGAGGGTTGAGCCGGTCGCAACTCGGGCATGAAAGCCCTCGGCAACCGGCGGATTTTCCGCCGCTCGCATCGTGCCCTTCAGTGCTCATCGTCCTTAAGAAACTCAGTCTCCATCTTGGAGACCAATTCCTGTGCAAAATTATCAAGCTCCACGGTCAACACTCGGAGACTATGGAGAAGCCAATTATAACCGAACATGGAAGGAATCGCCACCATCAAGCCAGCCACCGTGGTGACCAGGGCTGCGGCAACGCCTGGGGCCATCGTGAGCAGATCAGCCTTCCCGCGCGCCGCCACGTAGGCGAAGGCATCCATCACACCCCAAACCGTGCCCAAAAGCCCCAAAAATGGAGCCCCGCTCACGGCCAAAGCCAGCAAAATCAAGCCCGACTCCAACCTCAAAGACTCCTTAGCCACCACTCGTTCCAAGGTCCTCTTCACATGCTCCATCGACTTCAGCGATGTCGCTGACGCCCTCGTCGTCCCGCCACGCCGCATCCGTGCATCCAGTTCACCACAGCCAGCCTGGTAAACCGTGTAGAGAGGACAGCCTTCAACCTGGATCGCGCGATCATACAGATCGTAAACGCTTTTCTGATTTTGGAACTCAACATCGAAAAAAGTGTTTAGCTTCTTCGCTCGCCTCATCTGAATCCCCTTATACGCCATCACAAACCACGCGAACACAGAAAAGATCATCAGTATAAAAATGATCCCCTTCGCTTCCGGGGTCGAAGTCTTCCAGATAAACTGAAACTGGATCTCCGCAAATTGGCACATCGCCATGTTCATGTTGAATCTCGACGAGCACGAAGCCTAATCCCTTCATGTCTTCATCGTAAATAATCTAGCCGCCGCAGTGATTTAACCCCTTGCGCCTCCAGGGTCAAAGGCAATCAGGCTCCAATACCAACACAGAAAGAGGAGGCAGAACTAATTCAGCCGAATTCTGTCGCCCATGAAAACAAACTGGTTCTGCGATGATACTCCCCAGGTTCCCAACGTTGCTGCCTCCATAAACACCAGAGTCACTATTCAGGCTTTCTTTCCAACGACCCCCATTTGGCAGCCCAACTCGATACCCAGACCGAACGATGGGCGTCAGATTGAGGACCACCACCACAACCCCATTGGACGCTGAGGATCGCCTCACAAACGCCAAAACACTCCGTTCATGATCTGAACAATCGATCCATGAGAACCCCCCCTCCTCAAAATCGGACTCGTAGAGGCAGGGTGTTGATCCGTAGAGCTTATTGAGGTCCGCCACCCATCGCCGAACTCCTTCGTTGAGACTGGAAGATTCGAGCAACCCCCAATCCAGCTCGGAATTCGCGTCCCATTCTTTAAACTGACCTATCTCCCCTCCCATGAAAATGACTTTCTTGCCGGGGAAAGTCCATTGGTAACCAAACAACAGCCTTAAGTTAGCGAACGCCTGCCAGGCATCGCCAGGCATCCGTCCAATCAAGGAGCGCTTCCCATGCACCACTTCGTCGTGTGAGAGTGGGAGCACGAAGTTCTCATGGTTCTGATAGAGCGTCGCAAAGGTGAGATCGTTCTGATGGTACTTTCGATGAATCGGTTCGCGCTCTAAATACCCTAGTGTATCGTGCATCCAACCCATGTTCCACTTCAGCGAAAAACCAAGCCCCCCCAAGTACGGAGGCCTCGTGACTTGAGGCCAAGCCGTGGATTCCTCCGCCACGGTCAACACCCCGGGATGCTCTGTATGCACCACGTGGTTGAAGTGTCTCAAAAACTCCACAGCCTCCAGATTCTCTCGACCACCATATTGGTTCGGCACCCATTCCCCTTCCTTCCTCGAATAATCCAAATACAACATCGAAGCCACGGCATCGACCCTCAAACCGTCCATGTGATAACGTTCGCACCAGAAAAGAGCGTTCGAAGTCAGAAAATTGCGAACTTCGTGGCGGCCGTAGTTGAAAATCAGCGTGCCCCAATCCTGATGCGCTCCTTGTCGTGGATCCTCATGCTCGAACAGCGCCGTCCCATCGAACCGGGCCAAAGCCCAGTCATCCCGTGGAAAATGGGCTGGCACCCAATCAACAAGAACCCCAATCCCCGCGTCATGCAGCACATTCATCAGATACTGAAAATCGTCGGGTGTCCCATACCTCTGCGTCGGCGCAAAAAAACCGGTGACTTGATATCCCCACGAGGGATAAAACGCGTGCTCCGCAACGGGAAGAAATTCAACATGTGTGAACCCCATTTTCCGAACATGATCCACCAGCAACCCCGCGACCTCACGATAGCCATGAGAGTGATGGGGATCTCGCTTGCGCCATGATCCCAAATGAACTTCGTAAATACTGATGGGCCGCCTCAGATGATCCGTTGCTCGGCGAGAAGCCATCCACGCCTCGTCGCCCCATGAGTGCTTGGCCGTGTTCCATACCACCGACGCGTTGCCCGGCGAAGCCTCGCAGTAAAAGGCAAACGGATCCGCTTTCAATCGGATGCACCCGGAGGCATCCCGAACCTCAAATTTATAGCGTTGGCCTTCGCCCACGCCAGGGATGAAAATCTCCCAGATACCTGACGCGCCGAGCAATCTCATGGAATGCCTTCGCGCATCCCATGCATTGAAGTCTCCCACCACACTGACCCGCTGTGCGTTCGGTGCCCAAACACAAAAACTAACGCCGGGAACTCCGTCAATAATCCGAAATTGAGCACCCAGTTTATCGTAAAGGCGGCGCTCATTGCCTTCTCCAAAAAGGAATAATTCCGACTCCTCAAGCGAGGGCAAGAATGAGTAAGGATCCCTGGTGGTGACGCAATTCCCTCGATCGTCCCAGACGACTAGATCGCACGCGTAAACCTCTTTTGAACCGCGTGTCACTCCTTCAAACAGACCTGACTCATGAATCTTTTTCAGGGCAAAAGAGGGCTTCGACTTCTCGTGCGTGGGACGCACTTCGATCCGGGCTGCCGTCGGCCAGAAAACCCTGACCGCCACTCCTTTCCCGCCACTTAATGGATGCATTCCCAGGAGCTGATGAGGCGACCGATGAACAAGCCCCACCAGGCTCTCCAATTCAGAATGGCTCAAAATCATCGTTGCACACTATCGGTTCGCGGCACATTTCAAATCAAAAACCGACTGGTCGTCAGTCTAGGGGAACGTCACCACATGGAGACACCCCCTTTTACGTGGGGAGCACCTCCGGGTCTGCCGTTTCCAGGAGCCTCAGACCTCAGCAAAACCGGTTGAAATCGTGATCTGGGCGCGCAACCCCAATTCCTCCATTTTTCCTAATCGTAATCGTAATCCTCGGGTGTTGCCCTTGAAACAGAGGGGTGGATTACGATTAGGAGCAGGGAATTGGAGTTGCTCGAGCATCAGGCTAAACAGAGTCGTTTTACTGAGTTCAGAACCTCTGGATCCCAGGTCCCTATCAATATGCTCGCCTTCGCAGAAGGCAGCACCCAGAGGTCGGAGACCTGCCACACAATTTGTTGCCCCCGTTCAGTGATGCTCCACTTGTCCCTTGGCAAGAACAACCCCCAGAATGCGGCGCACTTGGTGCCCCACCAAGTCCAACGAAACATCCGTCCAGATCAAAAAGTCGGAAACATCCGCCTTTTTCACCGCCGACCATTGTGCCGCAATGCGGGCCTCTATATCAGACTCACTCCATCCTCGTTTTTGCAACCGCACGAATTGGCTCTCCACGCTACAACCGACACAAACCACATGTTCGAAAAAAGGCGCGGAATCGGTTTCATGCAGCAACGGAATGATCACCACCCCCGCAGGCACTTGCCTCTCCCTCCATCGACCTACCTCCTCCCGCCACTGCATCGCTATCCGGGGATGCAGAATCGACTCCAGGGCTTCTCGCCGCTTGGCATCCGAGAAGACGACTCTCGCCAAGGCGGAACGATCCAGACGGCCATCCGGGAGAAGAATCGAGGGACCAAATGCGGCCACGATTTCGGTAAGGGAAGGTTGACCAAGCTCCACGATTTGCCGCGCTATCACGTCGGTATCGACCACGGGTACTCCCAGATTTTGAAACAGGGTCCCAACGGTTGATTTGCCCATCCCAACACCGCCCGTGAGGCCGAGGCGAATCATAATTCCTGCCGGAAGAGGCTGTTCATGAACTCACATCAATCCTCTTCACCGCCCGGATAGAAGCGTTTAGACTTGGTCTTGAGGTAGTTTGGAATTCGAACCTCGTCTCACCAAACCTTGAGAATAAGCCTTCAGAATCGCAAAACCATCACCTCACAACAGCCCTGTAAAAGCGCATGGACCGACCTGCTGCGGACGCATCGTTCACAATAACCACACCGTTGCTGGCGACGCTCCTAGAGATCTCTGCCCATCGAACCAGATCATCCGAGGCCTCAATGACATAGAGTTGGTTGAACTGGCCCAGCAAAGTGAGGGTCACGCTCCCGTCAAACCTCCGGTCAGCCGAAAGCACAGCAGCCGTAGTTTGGTTCACCCCGACGACCAATGGTAGCTCCACGTTGTCGATGAAGGCAGTATCTTCGCCTGCACTGTTGTTAAAGTCTTTCGAATAACGCCACTCCAAATCGAGGGTTCCCGCAGGCAGCACGAATTTGTAAGCAGACCAATCAATCACTCCAGACCAAGCTTGTTTGAGTTCTCCATTCACAAAAAACTGCATCTTGTCCCACTCCACCTCAGAACTCACTCGGTAATCGAACGAACCCGAACCCCCACGTGAATTCACCGAAAGAGAAAGAATGCTTTGTTGACCATTCGAAATAACGCCTGAACGCGCCGCGAATTTGCCTCGCGAAACAGACTGGGATTGCACTGACCAAAGCGCATCACCGCTGGTTTTCCAACCCACTTTTCCAAGCGTCCCACCCTCGAAGTCGTCTGTCGGAATCCGGGCGCTAAACACCGCAGACACAATGATGTTGGATCGCATCACAAGGGACAAGATTGGATCATGGGACATAAACGATCCTTCCCAGCGAACAAAGTCAAAATTCGCATCCGGCGAGGCGACCAAATGAACCGTTGCATTCAATCCATAAAGACCTGATCCAGGGATGACAACACCACCCGCCCCCGCGCTGGGCTTCAGTGACACAATACCGCCAGATTCAAAACTATAAGAGACCTTGACCACCCCAAAGCGACCCGCGAAACCGTCCACCCCGATGCGATAGGTTTGCCCCCCCTCGACAGCTTGGCTGATCTCGCTGTAACCACTGCCCTCGATGGCGTCGTCATTGGACGCTATCAGAGTCAGTTTCTCAACGCGGCCTCCTGTATAAAGACCCAAGAGTGTGTCGAAACTGGAGTTCGTCGTGCTGATTGCAAAGACTCCGTTCGCTGGAGCTTTCCACCACCACCAGACCGACTTACCCCCATCGTTGCCTCCATGGTTAGGCTCTCCAAATTCCTTTGTTGCCGCGTCTGTTTTGCTTTCAGCAATGCCTTGGTTTCCAGGCAATTCAGAACCTTGAGCGAACAAGTCATTCACGACATCGATCGGGCGATAATTAACTGTAATAACCGCCGCCTCAGAAACGTTTCCCGCACGATCAGCAGCCACCACGCTCACTTTGTTCGCGCCCCGCGCAAATGTCACCACTTGACCCCAATTCGTCGTCCCGTTCGCATCGATTGCGAGCGAGTTGTTGACGCGAATGGCGACCTTTTCAAGTCCTGAACTATTTGGAATTGTGTCCACGGCGGTTCCCGTGATCAGTGCTGTGGCCGTGGTCACAATCGAACCACTTGCAGGCCCTACGATCACCACGCTCGGTGGCGTGGTGTCGGCACCCCCGTTCGGTTCTATTCGCAACCGCACCAGACCTGCGGAAGCCGCATCGAAACCGGCAACCGCGATGTGGTAGGACAGACCATTGGTGGCGTTGAACGTGAGGTACGCTTGTTTCCTGGTTCCGACATCGTCCGCTCCAGCCACTTTCTTCAACGTGGAAACAGAGCCTCCGGTATAAACACCGATGACGGTGTCAAAGCCGCTTCCGGTTGTGTCCACGACGACGGAGCCCGTGGCCTTCGGAGACCAATCCCACCACACCGAGGAATTACCCGAGGGCGCATCCCCATGAAGCGGTTCCCTTGCCTCCAAAGTAGCAAATTTGTTGTTCCCAATCACACTCCCACCCGACGCGGAAACCTTTAGAGCGTTCGCGAGCATGTCGTTTGCAGGGCCCGCAACCACCACATACACATTTGTGATAGTTGTTTTCTTTTTGCCGGTGGCATTGACGTCGTAGACCAGTGTAAGGGGACCCATGTTGGTCGGAACAAAGATAAAGCCGCTGTAAATGGCGTCGTTGGAAATGATGTCGGGGGCCCTCCCGTCATTGGCAAGCACCAGATTAGTCGAAACAACACCATTCATCAAAATGCCGGAAAACCTGGCGTTCGTCACCGAAAGCAAATCGGTCACTCTCGCGAAGAAAGGGGTTTTCGAACCCACTAAAAGCTCTGAGCGCTGAGTGAGTGAACCCGGCGCGGGCGTCACGGACACCTCCAAAACACCATCTGCAGTGGCTCTCAGCGCAGCCAATGCATTGAGCCTACCGCCACTCGTCGTTTTGTCTTTTAACGAATTGATGGCCGTTGTCGTGGAAATCAGCCGCTCCCGCAACTCAACCACGGAAGCCTTGGGGAACAGGGCAAGACACAACGCCGCCACTCCGGTCACATGGGGAGCCGCCATGCTGGTTCCGTTGAACACCTGGTAATCCGTATCGGACCCTGATGTGCTCGAGTAAATACCCACTCCGGGGGCTCCAAGATGGACGCTATTCCTGCCAAAATTTGAAAAGGAGGCGAGTTTATCTTTGTTATCCAAAGCGGCGACCGAAATCACGCTGTCCAAGTCGTAGCTGCAGGGGAAAAAAGGGTCTAAATCGTTATCGTTTGAGGCATTGCCCGCAGCGGCAACAAATAGGTGACCCTGGTCGCGGGCGCGTTTTAAAGCATCGAACATGGTCTGTTCAAACGGACCTCCACCCCAACTGTGGTTGGAAACTTTCACACCCTTGGCAACGGCAAAATCCAAACACTGAATCGCGTCGCTCGTTAATCCGAAGCCACCTTGAGAAGCACCTCGAATAAACTTCAACGCCATGAGACGCACCTTCCAAGCGACGCCCACGTGCCCATTCTCATCGTTAGCGGTGGCCCCAATCGTGCCGGAAACATGAGTCCCGTGATCGTCGTCGTCAAAAGGATCGCCGCTATCCAAAATCGAGTTGATGCCATAAACGTTATCGACGTACCCATCGCCATCGTCATCGGTTCCGTTTCCGGGAATCTCGCCCGGGTTCACCCACATTTGAGACGCAAGATCCTTGTGTGTGTAACGAATGCCCGTGTCAATCACAGCGACCACCACGTTAGTGGACCCCACCGTGATATCCCATGCGTTGGTACCATCGAGCCCGGCGTGTGAAACATTGATATCAGCACCCTGGACCCCACCGCTCTGTCCATTGTTGTTCAACCCCCAAAGAGTGCCGTCCACATACTTGCTGTCGGTCGGTTCGATCGTGGGATAGTGAGCGTAGTCAGGATCGACGTAGGCAAAGTTTCCCGAGTCGCGCAGGGACGCGATTTTGCGAATAAGCTCCTGTGCCCGCTCCGCTTCCCCGATGCCGGCTTTCGCCGAAGCGGGTCCATCCCCATTCAACAACACTAGCCCGGGAACCAGCCGGTAAGTCCTTGCGACACGCAGTCCAAGGGATTGCAAAGTCACATGACTTTTTTGAACGGACGCGTCATCCTTGTATTTGGCCAGGATCCGGGTGGCATGCGCCTTGTGCTTGCCAACGGTCACGAGTTCCTCGTTGCCAGCCACGGCAGACAGACAAAGGCCGACGCTCAGAACCAGAGACACTAAACGATGAATAGACATACCCTGAAGCACTTTACACTCTTCTGTTCAATCTAAAGGTTATACCGAATTCGATAGTAACGCTGACTGGATCCTTCGGACAGTGTGTCCTGAATACTGACAGAACTGTTGGCTTCGGACGTGTGAGTGTAATTTTGAAGCAACTGCCAAGCTCCATTCAATAGATCCACGCTATACTCAATCACATAAGTCCTGCCCGCTGCGGCATCCCAGGTCAACAGCGTTTTCCCTGAAACAACGTTCGCGCCGATCTTGACACCGCCAAAGGGAGTCAGATCAAAACCGTTGGCAATGCCGTCCCCGTCCGAATCGATGGATCGACTCTGGATAAACTGCCTGTTCATCTTGATGGTTTTTCCCGTGCCCAGGGCGACATCGACTGAGCTGTTGGGTCCGGCAAACTCGCTCACCCACGAAAGTTTCCCACCCAGTGCTCCATTAAGCTCCTCCGCTGGGACGTTGGAATCGGCAAAATATATTTTGAAATTGGGATTAATTTTGACGAAATCACTAAGGTTTGCCAGATAACTCGGACCGATCTCGAGGTAGTCCACATAAATCGCGCTGGAAGGTCCGATGCCAGAGAATTCTTGTAAACTATCCAATCCCCCATCCAAGACCATCTTGCCAATCGCGGCGTTGTCCACAAATCCAACTGCCTTGGCACCCCTATCCTCACCCGCCCAAGTGTGTGAGATGGCTTCAAACCTAGCCGCGGTCAGCTTCAGAGTAGTTCCTAACAGATCACCCCGTTTGGGTTTCACAACAAGGTGGACGCCACGAGTTGCCGTGATGAGGTTTTGAGCAGTGCCACCGCTATCGGACAAATTCTCTGTGACTGCGAGAACCAGCGTTGAAGATGTGTTGTTTGTATAGCGGCGCATCTTGAGTTCCTCCGCTTCTATTCGGATGTCCCCACCCGCGTCGAAACGACCCCCATCTAGCTTCACTGATCGAGCCTTAAGAGAGATACCACCTGGGCCCGTCGCCATGAAGACCTGCTGTCCCTGTTCGACGTATTGTCCCGCCAAGAAAATACCACTGTTCTCAAAATAATCGCAGCGAACGAGATGACCAATCGCCACATTTGTCCCCGAATTAACAACGTTTAAATAAGGCGTCTGCCTATCCGTGCCCAGAAATGCAGTCCCAGGCACTGAAATCAACCCGTGGTTGGTCAGGCTCATCAAACCTGGGAAAAATCGATCTGTCCAATCGCTTATGTTGGCACCTAGAAGAAGTGCGCTGTTCGTCAGCATCGTTAAGCTTTGAGCTTCCACGCTCACCGATTCCACGATCCGGAGGGTATCCCCTACAACCACATCTCTGCTTTCCGCGTGGAACCCTGTGACATAAGTTGGCTGCCGTGTGCTCACAGTCCGGGCATCCACCATCAGCACATGGAAAACGATGTCGATTGTGTTGGTGAAAATCTCTTGAATCGTCGCAATCCCATTGGTATCGGCTGGGTCTGGAAGCGTGTTGGTGAGCGCAAACCCGGTTTGATTAGTCCAAATAGCGCTGAACGCGAAAACGTTGCCGGACATCCGTTGGATCTGTGCCTTCGACAGATTTTGAACGCTCAGCAGCTCATTGGTGGAAGACAGATCGTAATAAATATTCTGGACGTCGATGGCCGTTGATTTCGTGCTTTCCAAATGCTTCGTGCTGATGCTCACCAGACCTTCGCCTCTAATGCGCGTTCGTTCTAAATTGAGTGTGTCGGCTAGGATCACCACTTTGCCAGGAAGGTTGGTGATGGACGCGTTCCCGACACTGGGAAGGTCAGCAAGCTGGTTTGTGAAAAAGAAGCCGTAGGACGAATACGTGTTCGTCGTCACGTTGTTCGTGAAGCTCGAATGATAAAACAGGTCTGGACGAATGATGGCATTTGTGACGGCTGTAGGCAGCGGCCGAATGCTGAAGAAAGCCACCGGATCCACTCTGGCGACTTCAAAATTCGCGGGGATGTACGTGCTGCCCGTGCTCAGGTTCGTGAGGGTGTTGTAGTTGGTCTCCGAAGCCAGTCGATCCGCTAGATAGATCGTCGCAAAATCATTACCGCCCGTGACGACGTTGGTCTCAACAGACGCCAATTGCACCACCACGGTTTTGAAGACGTTGGTGGGTATCGTGCTGTTGTAGAACGTCACGCTGGTTGTCAAATTCGTATCTCGGGTTGTCACGAATACAGCTTGAATAGCGATATTCGTGGCAATCATGTAGTTGGTGGTGGTGGTGTTCGTCGTGCCTGGAATTGTATTCGTGACGACGAAAATGCCGACCCCCGCCGCGTTTGTGTAGACGTAACTCGCAGGGGCTGTCAACTGGATCCTGCGGTTGAGCCTCCGCTGTGCCGCATTGGTTACAGCATGGGAGCCCGAATCAACCAGAAATGATTTGCCCTGCACACTCAGAAGGGGTGGTAAGAAAAATGCTGGGTTCTGATTCACCGGATCAGGCATCGACCCTATTCCCCAATAAATATCAGACACTCCGGTCTCAGGAAAAAAGTTCGTTTCCGTCTGAAACTCTGAAGACCCATTGATAGCACTTATCAAAAGCCCACCTCGGGACAGATCAACGTTCGCACCTTCAATTCTTATCAGGCCGCCCGGATCGCTTGAAATGAGACCTCGGTTAATAATATTGGTCGCTTTCACTTCGACGGAAGGCGGCAAAAAAGAAAGGCTTCCTGCTTGGACGGACGCGCCTGTGCCGTTAAAAAAGGACGAAGACCACGAACGCTTTCCGCTGTCTGAAATGTTTTGGAAGAGAAAACCAGGCGATCCAAACATCTGACCCCGATTTGTATAATAGAGCGTGTTCTGGGTTGTGTAAGGCAGCGATGTGCCAACGGAGAAGTCACCGAAATTGCCAAAGATGACGGCATCGATCTGTGGGACGTTCGTGAGTATGCTGAAGTTCTCATAGCGAGGACTCGGGGCAGACACGACGTTGCAGAGGAACGCCAGAGCAAAAGTCCCCACTCCAATAACCTTTTTCATAGCTGCGTTGAAATCGTCTTGAAACATGGCGTTTAGCGACCCACTACGATTCTTTCCAAGTCGTTAATGGAAGTGCCTGTCGGGAAGACTAATGGGGCGTTTGTCGACGCATCAAAGAACCCCCAAGTAGGGCCTATAATGAATGCGCTATCCTCACCGGAGCCCACGTTCCGGTTGACTATCCACGCGCCGATGTCACTAAAGGTAAACACAACAGGACCACGAATATTCCCAGGACCACTGAGCGTCTCAGTGCCGTTGATGGCGTCCTGGTCCACGAAATTGATGTTGCGCCCATACGTTATTGGCACAAATTGAGCCAAGCCCAGATCGTTTGCGCTGAACACGATATCTGGCTGCGTCGTGCTCAGTTCGACAAACTGCGTGATCGCAGCCCCGTTTGTAATGTAAGTATCAGCAAATCGATTCCTGATGTTCAAGACCACGCCTAATATGGAATCGTAATTCACTCTGACAAAGCTCAACTTCTCGACACCAGGCCTCAAAGCAGTGTCAATCAGAGGTCGTGTGAAGTTTGTTATGGCAAGCCCCCCCCCGCCTGCCGCCCCACCACCGCCTCCGGCTGCTGCGTTTGTGATGGCTCCAATCGCAGGTGCCCAAGGATCCCCCCCTGCACCGCCACCGCCGCCGAATGGGGACTCCCACGGACCGCCGCCGCCCCCGACTCCAGCAGTGCCACCACCCAGAACTCCGGTTCCGGAAGCAATGATCGGCGTTCCGCCCAAAGTTTCCACATTGTAGTTCTGTCTCCGGTACAGATAACGCAAAGCGGCCACATCGTCCCGTGTGAGACCCGAATAGAATGTCCCAGAATTCTGCGAAGCCGAGGCGGCCGCCACATCGTAAGTTCCATTCAAAGAGTCTGCCAAAGAAGCGACCGAGGTGACGGAGGGTTGATTAGGATCCACAGCGATTTCGACAGCCTCGAATATATCTGGATTCGCGTAGGTCTGCTGGATGCTGTAAGTGTAGAGTGACCCGTTCACGTAGCTGGTCGGAACTAAGCTCACCGGATCAAAGTTCCGACGAATCACCGTGTAAAAGAAGATCGCTCCAATTGGAACCCTCTCACGCAGCGTGAACACCCACCGCTCGGGGACTGCCACTCCGAGTTGTTCCAACATCATCGACAGCGCCAATGACTTCAGATCGAGTAGTCCGAGAGCTTGGGCTGTGTAGTTGACTCGTCGTGTGTCCATCGGAAACTCGTTGAGCTCGACACTCAGCGCATCGGTCGACGGGAGGTCATTCAATATCTTCATTGCAGCCTCGATCGCGAACACGCCGTTTGAGCCAAAATAGTTCAAGAAGGAAGTGTCGTAGGCATAAGTCACGGTTCGCTGATTCCACCGATACTCCTCTCCCAGATTCATTGGACCCGCGAGGTCGGCGCCAATCTGGTAACCAATTTCTTGCCTCATCCATGTGGCAAAAGGTCCACCCAATGAAAACGCCTGCCCAACCGATGAGGCCGCGAGCAAACAAACCACTGTCAGCAGTCTTGAAATGAATCGTGGCATAAAACCAATTCTTACTTCAACCGGATCACCCTGAAATAGCCTTGAGCGGCACCGCCGGGCATGGGGACTGAATCGCTCTTTTCGGCGGCAAATCTCGCGCCACTCATATTTTCCCAATGCCCAAGCATCTTGCTTGTTTGGACCTGATAAACCAATCCTGCCTGAGTATTCCAAACAAGGCGGGGACCCTGAGGTGTTTTTTCAATTCGAGTTCTCAGAACACTGCCCTTCACGATTGGGTCGGTACCAGCCAGGAATTCCCGAATGTTTGAAGCGCCATCTCCGTCGGAATCCTCTAAACTCCCGGGCCAATTCGCAGAGTCTCTTCCGAAATGACTCTCCTGCCAATCGTCCGGCAATCCGTCGCTGTTAGCATCTTCACCCCATGTGACACCCCGACCGGCACCTGACGGGGGCGAATGACGGCCATCCGCAAGCCGATAAGCCAGCTTGAAGCTGATGGATGATCTGGGGGCAAGGGGGGCACTTAAGAAAAAGTTCTCTTTCACATCGATCGGAACTGAGCCGTTGTCCACATAGATCTCATACATCACTGAACCCAAGCCCACCACTTCTGGCCATGTGACGCTCACTCTGCTTGAGCTCACCGCATTGACAATGGGCGCTCCCGGAGCCTCAAGGGGTAAGCTATTTCGCGAATACCTTTGAGCCACGAGATCGAATCCAGAACTCACTCCGGAGAAGCTGCTCCAAACAACGAGAAGTTTCCCCGTGGCATCCGAACCGACGCTCGGATGGAGTTGCTGGTTCCGGGTGGTTGTGTTCACCAAAAACTCGACACCCGCACCCGCCGTCAGGCCAGCGGCTGAGATAAATCTGCCATAAATCCCCTCCCTAGACCCGTCTTGACCAAAACTGGTCCAACAAACGAATACCTCGGACCCGACCACTGAGAGCTGGGGCGCATATTGGTCCCCGACCACAGTTGTATTACACTTGTTTTCCTCACCCAAAGCCAAAGTGTTCGGGTCGACGCCTCTTGCGCTAACGTCCCACCCAGCACTTGATTTTTCCGTATCTCGTTGGCTCCAAGCCACCACCACACCGCCAGTGGAACTGACAAGCAACGTGGGATTGGAGCAAATGTCGGTGCTTCTGTTGACCCTCAATTCCCCCGTTACAGGGCTTAAATCGGCGTTGAGCAGCCGCATAAAAATGTCTGAAGACCCCTCGGATCGCTGCTGCTCAGAGACCCAGGCAACCAGGATCCTGCCATCCGGCAAGGCGATGACTGTCGAGGATTTTTGGCTGGATTTAGTGGTTTGGTTGACAAGGATCGGATCACCCAGCTTTTGCCCTGCACCAGAAAGTTTCTGAGCATAAACTCCAAACAAGCTTCCGTCTGAACCTAAGTTTGACCAACTCACGACCACGCCCCCATCCTCTGTGCTCGCGACGGCTGCCGACTGGCCGTTTTCCGGGCTGACGGGCACGTCGCCAGTGAGAAACTTCCCCTGGGCATCCAAAAAGCGCGCCACAATCCGCTTGACTCCAAAAGGGGCACTTTGCCAAACAAAAGCAGCTCCACCCTCCTTGAGTTGGGTGACTTGAGGAAGCTCCTGGTCGCCCGCGCCCATTTCGTTTACCCGAAATGGGCTAAAGGTTGGGTTAAAATTGGCATCCAAACGCCTAGCACTGACCCCCAGGCCATCCCCATCTGTCGCGTTGTCCTGCCAGACGAGGTAAGAACCATCCTTTTTCACCGAGACCCTTGCTTTTGTCTGATCCCCACGGAGAGCGCCAGCAACCCCAAACTCCCCTCCTTGAGGACTGAAAAGCTCCTGACAATGAGCGCCCCACTGGACACCCAAAACAGCGGCCCAGATTGCCGCAGAACCTGTCGCCCGCGAAATGAATGACATAGGGATCAAAATCATGAAACCAGAAGGATGATATGTTTCGCCATGGTTTCTATTATTTTCTGAGCAGTAACCCTGCCAACTTGCATTCCCTGAAAGTGAAGACAGTAAGCCAAACCTTCATTATTGAACACGTCCCGTCAACACGGGTGTGCTGTTCGGATCATAAGGAAGGTTATCAGGTGAATGCACACGGTTGCCAGCGGGGTCGATGATCGTCGGGGTGACGAAAATCACGAGATGCTTCTTCTCATTGGATGAAGACTCGCTCCTGAACAGCCGACCAAGCAATGGAATGTCACCTAGGACAGGAACTTTGTCCTTAGTTTTCTTGATATTCTCAGACATCAAACCACCGAGAACCACTGTTTGACCGTCCCAAACGATCGCGCTAGTCGTCACCTGACGAACACGGAGCCGTGGCAACGGTTGTGAAGCCTGTAGCGGCGCCGCGCCCACAGTTCCAACCACTTGGATCTGCGAGACGAACGGGCTGGTGTCATAGCCCACGAACTCGGTAATTGTAGGAATCAAAGTCATCTGGATCGTGTAGCCATCCGCAGACACCGAAGGAATCACGTCCAATGTGGTCCCTGCGGGAATCGTTATTGTCGTATAGGTCTGGGTCCCGACCGCGGCACCGCCTCCACCACCACCCAAACCGCCTCCACCGCCTACATTGCCGCCCTGATTGAGTCCGGAAACAATGCTTCTGTAATCAACCACAGAGACCTGTGCCTGCCTGCCGCTCAATGTCGTCAAACGAGGTGAGGACAACAGATCGACGCCTTCCCTTTGCTCCAAAGCCCTGATCACAAGTCGAAATTGAGGATCGGTCAAGATGCCGGTGATCGTGCCGACTGCGGGAATAGCCGCTTGAGTCGCGTCTTGATTGCGAAGGCCGGAGCTGAGAATCCCATCGGTTCCAGCATTCGGGAACACGGAGGGAATTCCTCCGGTACTGGGAAAGATCCCGGAAGGGTTGGCCGGGGACGGGGATCCAGTGTATGAAGGGGCCGTGCCGCCTTGCATGCCAATCGCACCGCCTTTTGCGAGCGTATTGCCAAGCAGCCAATCGAATCCGATTGCCTTGTTATCTTTTTGGCTAATCTCCGCGAATTTAGCTTCGATTGTCACTTGAGGTGGTGCCGTGTTGAGCACCTGTATGGCTTGATCTATGATGTCGAGATCCTGCATCGTTGCACGGACAAACAGAATCCCCGTCCGATCATTGAAAAAGAGGGACTTCACACCAGCCCCGGGATCTGCTTGTGGTCCACCCAAGCCGCCACCCAAACCACCCCCACCAAATCCACCGCCGCCTGCTGCCCCACCAAATCCGCCTCCACCGCCGCCAGCCCCACCCCCGCCACCACCGGCTCCGCCACCACCCACAGTCAGTGTGGGAGGGAAGTAAATCCCAGCTGACAAGAAGAATTCCCGGACCAGAACTTGAATTTCAGCCAAAGGATATTTCTGCGTGACATATTTGATCGTCCCGCTGCTTCCAGTTTGCTGAAAGCTTCCCACCGTGCCGCCGCCGGCGGCACCCCCACCAGCAGCTCCGCCGCCCCCGCCCCCGCCCCCGGCTGCACCACCCCCGCCTTGGCCACCTGTGATCGTGGCAGGCTGAACTCCCGG
The DNA here is from genome assembly GCA_945865375.1 of Akkermansia muciniphila. Taxonomy (GTDB): domain Bacteria; phylum Verrucomicrobiota; class Verrucomicrobiia; order Limisphaerales; family F1-80-MAGS106; genus F1-80-MAGS106. The sequence continues at coordinate 47,476 of CAMBEJ010000008.1, forward strand.
GTAGCCATTTTGCGAGCCTCCCTGTCCGCCACCCGCAGCCCCGCCGCCCCCGCCGCCCCCGCCGCCACCCCCTGCCCCGCCACCCCCACCGCCGCCAATTTGGTCACCGAATGGGATTCCGACGACGGCTTCAAGTCCCTGAAGAAAGGTGTTCGGATCGACCCGGAATGTACGGGTGTAAAGCTGTAGCGGCTCGGGAGTTTTCTGTGAGAAAACGACAGCATAATCTTCGATGGACACTTTGAGAGGCTTGTCAGCCGCTTTCGACACAGCATCCAACACGTCTGCAATACGAAGATTTCGCAGGGGCGGATTGATCTTGATGGTCACTGTATTCAGATCCACAGGCTCTTGCTGTTGCGGTTGAACCGTAAACTGCCCCGTCACCGGATCCACAGTGGGAACCCCTTGCGCACCAGAGCTGGAATCGATCTGAGAATTGATGACGAAGTTGACTCCCTGTTTGTCTGGGTCCCGTTTGCGGGCTTCCTCGTCCAAGAATTTAACCACTTCGCTGAGTGGCAAGCCATCGAAGAAAACCTCGTTCAAAACAATCCTATCCAGCTTGTAATGGATTTGCTGTCTTCCGGTGCCAGTATAGATTCGGTTCGTTCTGGCGTAAATATTTGGCGAGGGGAGTAACTCCCGTTGCGTCGGTGGAATCCAGGCTTTGCTCACTTCAACCAACATGTCTTTTGCTGTGACTTCGCGCTTTCTGGCCTCTTGGGCGTACTTTGTCTCTTTTATAAGACTGAGGTAGTAGAATGCAGCTCGGTTCTCGGGATCTGCCTTCGTCGCCGCGGTAAACTTGACGTTGGCTTCTTCTAACTTCCCCATCTCGAAAAGCAGCCTCCCATCCTGTACGAGGATGCTGGTTTTAATCCGGCTTTCGGCCATTTCGGGAACAAGGGCTCTCACTTCATCGCTTGGAGTCATTCCCCGGAGCTTGTCCAACTCCTTATCGTTTTGTTTCTTGAAGTCCTTTGCTCTGGCGTTCTCCGGGTCCACTCTCAAGACTCTGACGATTTGCGCATCGGCTTCCTTGTAATTGGCCTGTTTGACTGCGATGGTCGCAAGTTGAGTGCGCACGTCAACCAAACCGGCGATGGTCTGCGATCGTTCAGCATCGATGCCGGACCCAATTCGCTGGACCAGGCCGTAGGCGTCCTCGTAGGATTTGGCGGCCCCAGGAAGGTCCTTCTTCTTTTGAAAGTCCTGGGCTGTTGCCAAAGTTTTTCGAAGGAGGATGCTCGCCTCTTGCCTGCGAACGCCCTCCTCCTCGACAATTTTCGCCACGCCGGAATCAGCGGCTATAGCGGCAACTGGCGCTAGAAGTAGAATAAAACCAAGTGTGGTGGTGGCTGCTTTGAACATGAAACTGCTTTCTTTTAGAAAAAAAGACATATTGAAGCGTCAAGGCGCGGAGTTGAACTTCACCGTCGTGCGTTTGGATGATGATTTGGCAGACACTACTATTTCCCCCTCAGAAATGGCAACGATATTATAGGTTTCTCCGCCAAGACTAAAAGTTTGTTCGACGCGCATGTTTTTGAGGATTCTATTATTCTCCGGTGCATATCTCAAATCAACCATGTAGCCCATGGTTTTGCTGAATGATTTTTCGGCGCTGATTTTCACCTGCTCTCCGCCCTCAATCTCCAACACCACCTCGGAAGGGGCGTCTTTACTTCCTTTGATCTCCTTCAGGCCAACCCCCAAAGAACGATTTCCAAGAGTGAGGGGCAACGTTTTTTTAGGGCGGTTGGCCGGGACCTTATCGGCTTCTCTTGTCATCCCCACGCGGTAACGAAGGGCATCTCCAACTCCGCTTGTCCCATCGTAGGTGAGCACCGTTTTCAAGGGTGTGATCTTTAAGATTTCCAAAGCGGTCGGTCCCGCTTCCTTTCCAAGCTGCGCCTTCAGCAGTTCCCCATCGGGCCGCTTGAGCCAACGAACAGGGTTAAACACGTTGTGCGCGCCGGAGAGCGTGAATGAAGGCGGCTTCCGCAGCCTGTCGAGAACCATCTGATTGGTGCTCAAGTCATAGGGACTGAATGCTTTGGGCTTCGGATTGGGGATGCTCTTTGAAATCTCATCCCTGATTGTAGAGACTTTCATCGGGAGGAGCGCAGCCGCCACCGCAAGGCCCAGCAGCACAACGCTGAGAAGCACTTTCTCGTAATGTTTCTTGAGGAAATCCATGACAGCTACTGAGTCGCCGGGGCCGCCTCAGCGTCCTGGCCGGGACTGGGCTTAGGCGCCTTTTTTTCAACTTTATCCACGCTCGGGAGATTCAGCCGTATCGAATGGATCATGAGCGTGACCTTGAGGGACTTTTCATCCACCACGGTTTGTGTCCCGGTTTTGGGTGCCGGCGTCGAATTGGACGTGGGCTGCCCCTCGGTCGGCGCAGCGGCAGCCCCTCCAGAATTCAGTCCATAACGGCTCATCATCGCTTGATTCATGCCTCGGCCCATTCCATAACGCGCCGCTATGGCCGGATCCATTCCCCCCATTCGGGCTCCTGCCATGGGCATCGAATAAGCAGGAGTCTCGGCGCTCCCGTCGGCCGTTGTTGAAGCTGAGCTGAGGGACACGTTAATATTGGTGATCACCATCGTCTCGGGCGCAGTGGCGAGCAGAGACAGCGCTGCGGCCAATTCCACGCTAAAGCACTGAAACGTGACCTCGTAGGGGGCGATCACAGCGCCCGTCAAAGCGTTCGTCGAGATCTTTTTCGTGAGATAATCCAAAGAACCAGCAGGGTCATCGCTGGAGACGCTCGCCCTGCGCAACCCTACTAAAGAGTGTATTTTCGCTTTATATAAGCAGCCTAGGATGGCTTTGATATCCGTCACTTGGTCTGTAAGCGGGTCGATGCTACCGCTGGCAAAATTAACAAGCGGCCGCTGCGCGGCGAATGAGAAATGATAAGGCTTCGGGGGGAGGCTCACACCCAACCGTTCCGCGTCGATAGTAAAATTGTGGATGCTGGTCTCCAAGAAAGCTTTGAAGCTGGCCCCTTCCAAGGAATTGGTGTCCTTGGAAACAGGCGGAAAGTAATTTTTTACCGTTTGGAGCGAGGCTAGAAGCCTTTTTTGTTCGACCTGGGCCGCTTTAATATTTTCTTCGCTCGGAAAAACCTCGCGTTTGAGCAAGCGCTCCAATTCGGCAGTACCCGCGCTGAGTTGGTCAGTCACCGCAGTTTTCTGTTGGATCTTGTCGTAAAGAAAGTAGCCGGCAAACCCCAGCAAACCGAGAGCACCAAGCCCGCCAACCACCAGCAGGAGATTTTGTTTAAGCCATTTCATTTTACAACTTGATCACCCGTTTGAGTTTGAGGGTGACCTGGAAAGTGAAAGTGTCCGCAGCGGCATCGACCGCTTCGAGCTGGCCGGAGAGCTTGGTCTCCTTTTCGTCGAACAGCGGACTTTGTTTGAGCTCTTTTTCCAGAGCAAATGCGAGCTCGGTGTTCGCAGCCGGGTTCCGGGAAGTCAGATTGATGCCGCGGCAGGTCAACTTCATCGTCCCTTCGTCAATTTTTTTCACTTTCGGAGCCGCAGGCTCAGCACCGGGCATAGCACCAGGAGGGGATTCCGCGCCAGGTGCCGCCTCCCCTTCCGCTCCAGGGGCAGGGCCTCTTGGCATGAGGCCATAGCGCCTCATCATGGCCATGTCCATCCTGAAGACACCAGGAGTGGCTCCATCTTCCGCAGCCGCTGCCGCAGGCTCCTCTGCCTCAGTCCCAAATCGCTCGAGCCAAACCCCCGCATCCCTCCCCCATTTTTGTTTAGCACCTGCCTCAGTCACCAAGAGAATGGCGCGCAGCTCCGTCAGTGTCTCCTGCCAGTAGAAGCGGTCCTGAAGCCACGTAGCAAGCTGCTCCATCTCCTTTTTCGCCTTGCCCACGCTTTGCTCCTCCGCCTGCAACCGCTGTTCCGTCGCCTGGAGCGGCTGGACCTTCGTATTGATGCCGTCCAAAGCGCTTTGGGTGACGGCAGCGACATCGCCGTAGAACCATCCGTAGGCAAAAACCACGGCGATGAGGCTGAAAACACTCGCAATAAAATAGGGCTTTTTCTGGCTAAGCTGCTGCTTTTTGAGAAGGTTTTTAGGAATGAGGTTCATCTCCACCGGACATTGGGCGACGCTGCGAAGGCCCAAGCCGACGACCTCACCGAAGGAATGAGCCACCACCGCCAGCTCCTCCAAGTTGACAGAAGGATCGATCTCAACGTTTCTGAAAGGGTTAAAATACTCGATCGGAATATTAAATTTCTCCGTGAAAAACTGCGTGGTGTAAGCCATGATGGAGGCTCCTCCAGCAAGGTAAATCCTTTGAGGGGCGGAACCGCCTTGCTGACCGCGATAGAACTGGACCGTCTGGTTCACCTGGATATGAAGGCGGGTGAGAACCTGGCGCGCAATTTTTGAGACCGTGGCTTGCCTGGGATTCTCGGGCTCTTCGTAAGCTCCACCCAAGCTGACGAAGCCTTCGGCAATTTTGAATTTCTCAGCTTCCGCAAAAGGCAGTTTGGCCTCAGTCGCAAAATCCTGGGTGATGGAATTGGCACCGATGTTGATACCCCGGGCGTAAAACTTGCCCTTCTCGAAGAAATAAACGTTGCTCGTCTTAGCGCCGATATCCAACATCATCGAGCAACCGTCCACGTCGCTATAGTTATAGCGAAACGCGTTGCAGATAGACGCGGGTGACACGTCCACCAATCCAATTCGCGAACCGGAACTCTGCGCCACGCGGAACATGCCTTCGACCACGTCTGCTTTGACCGCGACGAGCAAGACTTCCAGCTCTCCCGAAGCATTGCTTCCTAGGATTTGATAATCCCAAACCACCTCTTCCAAAGGGAAAGGCACATTTTGCTGCGCCTCGTATTGGATGATTTGAGTGACCTTCGACGAATCGACAGGGGGCAGCTTGACAAACTTCGAAAAAACATGAAATCCAGGGGCGCAGACATTCATCTGTTTGGCGGAAAAGCCCCTTTCAGCAACCAGTTCCTGCAGAGCCTTGATGAGGACCCTCTCCCGAGACGCATCCTGGGATCCCTGCAGCCCCAGGGACTTGACCCCAAACTTTTGCAGCACCAGCACGCCAGCGCTGGTTTGCGCAAACTCGGCCACCTTCAGGGTACCGGCCCCCAGATCGAGGCTTAAAAATGTCTTCGCCTTAAGCATTTAACAATGTTCCCGAAGAAAGCTCAACCTCTCCTTCAGCACGCGCCGGAGCAAGAAACAAGCAAATCTAGAAAGTCGCTGTGGTGGTTACTGAAAAACGTGTGCATGGTCAAACAGAAAAAAAACTTTAACCGCTTTTTCGGTCAATTCGAGACGGCTTGTGCGAGGATTCTGCCTTGGCGTGATCGGACCCAACACGGCTCCTGAAGTTCTGGATGGTTGAAAACAAGACTGGGGACAGCCTGACTGAAAGAGGTGTAAAGCAAGTAACTCATGTCAACAAGGGACTCAGTTATCTGGCTCCGGTGCCCCTCAACACCACGGGCACAGTTTTTAGGAGAATTTTGATATCCAGCCAAAAGGACCAATTGTCGATGTATTCAAGATCGAGTTTCACCCATTCCTGAAAGTTTCTAACCTCGTTACGGCCACTGATCTGCCAGAGGCAGGTCAAACCGGGTTTGACGCTCAAACGACGCCGGTGCGCGAGATCGTCGAAACGCTGAACCTCATCCACCGGTAGAGGCCGGGGACCCACCAGGCTCATTTCCCCGTGCAGCACGTTGAGCAGTTGCGGGAACTCGTCGAGGCTGTACTGGCGCAAAAACCGGCCGATGCGAGTGATCCGAGGGTCGTTGGTGACTTTAAAAACGGGCCCGTCCATCTCGTTGAGCGCCATCAACTCGGCCTTCAACTGCTCCGCATTGGTCACCATGGTCCGGAACTTCAGCATCGTGAAGGGTTTTCCATTGAGCCCGCTGCGTTGCTGCTTAAAAAAAACAGGGCCAGAGGAGCCGAACTTGACGGCGACCGCCACCAACAGCAGCAAGGGAAGAACGAGCATCAACAGGAAGAGGGACCCCACCAGATCGATTGCGTGCTTGGCGACCCCTTGCCAGGATGCCTCCGGTGCGGAGCGAAAAACAAGCATGGGCCGGCCATTGAAGTCGTCCAAACTGGTTCGTGAAAACTGGGTCTTGAAGAAGTCCGCCATCAGCCAGACCTCCACCCCCTCAAGCTCGCATGCCTGGATCGCCTTCTCGATCTGCCCGAAGTAAGTGTTCTTGGCGCCGATCACCACACCATTGGCGGAGTGCAGGTGCAAAAGCTCCACCAACCGGTCTATCGAAGAGTGATTCAGATCCACCTCCGTGAGAATCTCAGCGCTCTTTGAAAATTTCGTATTAATTTCACTGCGGAAACCGCGTATATCCTCTTCAGTCCCCGCGAGAATCAACCGCTTCCTGAACGTGGCTAGCCCTTTTGTCGTTCGGAACCAATAAAGGATAAAGAATTCTTTAGCATAAACCGAGCCAAAACTGATGAACGGGAAAAATATAATAACCGATCGTGCATGAGCTTGTTCACGAAACAGGAACAACATCACGACGAGGCTCAGCGTGACCAGCATGCACCCGCGGAACAGAGGCATCAACGCCTGCCGGGCTTCAGCCCTGAACGGCCTGGAATAGAAGCCCTGGCTTTCGAGAACGGGTGGGCTGAGAAAAAACACAACGCCGAACAGCCAGAGGTATTGGTCGAAAGGGGGGATGGTGCGGGATCCGCCGAGGACTTCGAGACCCGACCAGGAACGCAATTGGTGCGCCGCCCAGAGACTCAACGCGAAGAGTCCTGCGTCGATCACTTTGTGGACCTGTGTCCGGATATGTTCCTGTCGGCGAAGCATTGGTTGATGGCCTACAGGAAATGAGACACGGCGGGAAGCTCCAACTTTCTTTGAGCCCCATTCAGAACGTCTGGAATTGAGGAGCGGCGGCGACCAGAAATTGCTTCACTCGATCGAAGGTGATCTCTTCCTGTCCTGGAAAACAGGGGCTGAAACACGTGACGTAAGCCCACCGCTGTAGCTCTCTATTCTGGAGCAATCCCTTCGCCATCCACCACATTCGTTGGCCGTGCAGTGGAGTTTGCATCCCCTTGGCAACAAACCAGTAAACAAAAATACCACGCACGGTGATCTGTTTGCCGGCAGGATCGGTCACCTGCTTGGTCGTGGTGAGCTTCATGACCGGCATTTCTTCGCCGGAGGGAAGTTTGACGGGCACCTTCACAGTTTCCGTTTGGTCAATGTGCCAACCCTGGCCTGTCAGACAGAACTGCGGTTGATGGATGCTGGTGCGGTCTGTGCCCATTAAAACAACGGCGAGATCGATATAGTTGTTGGTGTTGGAGTACCGACTCCGGGCGATGGAGGTGTCTTTGGGCAGGACGCCGAGCTCTTCGGGGAACGGTTTCTGAGGTTCCGTGCGGTAGTTCAAAACGTTCGATGGAAGTTGTATGTCCATACGAGCCGATCCAGAATTCTGGGTCGCTTTCACACCCGGAGCACCCAGCTTTTGGCTGGTCTTCAGGTACATGAGGAAGGCAGAAGCCACCGATATCAAAACGAAGTTCGCGACGACTAGTTTGAGCGGCATTGAGTTCATAACCAGGACTCGGCGATGGGGTTGGTGGATGTGGCAATCACGCGGCCCCCTGATCTCGTTCCTCAGGCCCTCGGGGCTTCCTCCTGGCGGAACGAGTCGGGTTCGGAGCAGGGTCGCGAAGAAGCCGGCTGGCAAGGAGCATGAGCGCGATGGCCACGGCGAAGGTCAGAAAACCGAGTTTTTGCTCGACGATCTGACCGGCATTCTGGCCGAAGGCCTCAGCCGCGACAATCACCCCTACAATGCGGAGAACATTGCCGGTGACGGCGAATGGGATCGCCAACCCGACGATGAGCCACCGTTTCCAGACGATCTGGAAAGTCAGCGTGCCATAAATCGTGGACAGGACCAACAGGGAGATCAGGCTGCGGATGCCGCTGCAAGCGGGAGCCACATCATAGCGAAAGGTGTGATGGGAGTCGAAGATCAGCGACCCTTCCCTGATCACATCAATCCCCAAAACCAAGTGACTGAAGCCCACAGCGAGTTTGGAAACAACAATCCTCAACGGAATCGTGACCGTGTCAGCCAAGGAACCAAGAGGCACACTGAAAGCGAAGAGTACAAAGGGAAACAGGATGTGCTTCATCAACTCCCGGCCCCAAACCTGCCCAACCAACCCATAAAGCCCTAAAAAGAAAGCGACAATCGAAAGCCTCGGCTGTTGGATGATGTAACCGATCCCATGCAGGGTGACGGCCAACCCCACCAGGACCATGGCAGGAGGCCAGTGAAAGCAAGGGACCTCTTTGAGTTTGTCTTTTTTCAGCCAGAGCAACACCAGGACAACAAACGGGATCAAGTTGCCGTGACCATCTTCGGAATTTGGGACGTTGTAGGCCCCCCACATCCAGCCGAACAACGAGGGAGTGTCCATGTAGCCGAAAGTCGAGTTCCCCAGGAACTGAAACAAAGCGACCCACGGGAGCAGCAGGAGCAGGAAGGAGCCCTTGTTCGGGATCTGCTGTAAAGTTTGAAAAATCTCGTCAACCAAGCCTGCGGTTTTGGGCCGGGGTGTCTCGGGTTCGGGGCTTGATGGATTCATATCACGTCATGCGGATCGCGTCCTCCACCCTATCCCGTGGCTGCCACGGTGTCCACTCGAACGATAGCATCAGGAGATGATTCAGGGCCGAGCGCCCGCCGGTAGGCTGCCGTCAGGTTCATGACAGATCGCTCCCATGAGAGTTGGCCGGAAAGTCGTTGCCAACCGAGTTCGCCCATCTTCCGCCTCTTCGCAGGGTCATCAATCATGGTCAGAATGGCATCACCGAGGGCTCGAGGGCTATTTTCGGCCACGTAATAGGCGGCATCCCCTGCTGAAGCTCTGCCTTCCTTGAGGTCGTACAAGACCTGGGCTTTCTCGAACGCCATATATTCCAACACCTTATTCATCGTGCAATGATGGTTGTAAGGGTTGATGGGGTCGCAGGACACCCCAAGGTCCATGGTTTTGAGGGCGTTGAACAAAAACTCGTTCGAAACTCTGCCGGGCATCTCCACCATATCCTCCAGATGCCACGCTTGGCGCAACCCGAGCAGTTTTTCATACTCTGGCCCGGTTCCCATTAGCAGGAACTGGATATCGAGGCGTCCGCGTGCCGTCTTAATATGGTGGACAGCTTCCAACAATAAATCGACACCGTCCGCATTCCCCATAACGCCCACGTAACCCACGAGGTATCGTCGCCCTCGGCGAAGTGTGGGATCGTGAGCGAAGCTTGCGGGAGCGACTTTGGGAGCGGTCCGGACCTCGAACACGTCCTGCTCCTGGATGGAGCCGCGGGAAATGGCTACTTCGCGGACGGATTGGTTAGTCGCCAACACCACATCCGCGCACGCGTAAGTCAGGCGCTCTGCAATTCTGATGGCCCAATATAAAACCCCGCGTTTGTTAAATTTCGCCTCGAACATTTCAGGCCAGAGGTCATGGACGTCATAGACAACCTTGACGCCCATTGCCTTGAAGGGCCAGGCGACTAAGAACAGGATGTCGGGTGGATTGCAGAGATGCAATACCCTGAAACGATGCCGAAACCAGACTCTCCAGGCCAGGCACCACTCCCCGATCAAGGCCGAGGTGTATTCCGCCAGAAAACCCCAAAGTCCGCAGGCTTCGTCGCTAATCCAATGCCGGTATATCTGGATCCCCTCAAGAATCTCTGATTCGGCGGTATACCCTCGCATCTTGGGACAGACCACAACCACTTCGTAACCTGCGTCCCGAAGAGCAAGGCTCTGCTGCCAGACCCGGCGATCCAAAGGAACGGGCAGGTTTTCTACTATGATAAGGACGCAAGGCTTTTTCACGCAGTCGATTGGATACGGTGAATCAGACGGGTCCGGTCGGCAAAGCGGGTGAGACTAGGAACGAGGTTTCAAAAAGGCAAGACTTATGACCTTCCGCAATCAACTCCAGATAAGGACCGAACCGGGCCTCCCGGAATCGACTCGAGCACACCCCCTTGAGATCTCCCTCAGCAGGGTGTTCAGGGGACGAACGCGAAGGGTTGATGGAGGAAATCCGACTCCATCCTTGTGAAACTTCGATGAACATCTCCCACCGACCAATGCGAAGACGGAACCGCCGGGCAGAGGTCTGATCCAGCAAGGATTGGGGTGGAAATTGCCAATGCACACAAAACCCCGCGTCCCCCCCCGAAGTTATCATGTCGTAGGCATCTCTCACAACGATACGGTTTTCGAAAACACGAACCGAGCGGCGAGTGACTCCGTGCGGATGATGGAGCTCAGCCTGGATGCGCTCCAGGGTCTTTTCGACGAGCCGAGGAGTCGGATGGTGCTGGGCCCACAGGAACGGTCCCAACCGGTGCGGCGGTGGGGCGGACGATGGAGCCGGCCCATTGTGAGCCTGCCAGGACGCGAGATGGGCTCTCAGGCGAGGGTCCCCATAGTACGCCCCGGTGCCTGGGTCGATCACAACAGGCCTTCCCTCCAACCAGACAGAGAGATGGAGTGCGTCGAGATGCCCATGTGCCGCAGTGCGCAGGTATCCCAGTGAACTCAAATCCCATCTCAAGAACCAGTTACCCACCTGGTTATACGCGATCCCGGAATCCTCGAAGAACCGCCAACCACTTCCTTCGCAAAGGGGTTTCGAAGCATTGGCTTTGAGATTGAACACCCTTGGAGTCGTGGAGGGCGCGGAGCTCCACCAATAATGGATGGCGGGTGAATGCTCGGGGTGCCGGAACCAACGACACCAGGCTTCGGCGGCGTCCGCGCCAGGGAGAAAAAAGGGAACCACCCAGGCGCTGTCTGAGTCCCCGTAGTCCCACCCTCCTGGTTGCCAAACAGCGGCAAAAAAACCGGCAGCCCGTTCCAGACGTTGCGTCACCGCGTCCGAAACAACCACGCCAGCTTGTGAAAGCGCGTGGAGGGCAAGCCAGCAAAGCTCCCATGCGAACAACTGATAATTCAACGCCTGCTCCCGGTTTCCCCCGTCCGGGGCGAACTGCTTCAGCACTTCGAGTTCCCACAGGCGATGAAGTTCCTCAAGCGGGGCTGAAAATCGGGCGAGGCCGGGCCATCGAACGACGGCCAACAGAAGGCCTGAAAGCTCGCCCAAAAGATGATTGTTCGCCGATGAGCCAAAAGAACGGTGTCGCCAAACCATCCAGGCATGCCGCGGAAGGAGGCTCTCCCTCAGACGCCGAAGATCTGCGGCCAGTTCCGCGCCTTCACCGGATCCGTGGCTGCCACTGGAAGATCGTGCCGAGAGCAGTTCGTCGATCCCTACAAACTGGATGAGCCTGATCCCGGACTCGAGCGCGCTAGTCCAATTCCAACCCGAGAAGGCGGGATTCCTTCGATCCCAGTCGGCAAGCCACCGCACACACGTCCGGGCCGCTTTCAGATCATGGTTTAAAAAAGCGGCTTGAGCGAGGGACATAAGCTGGCTCCATCGGCTGAGCTCCCAGATGAGCTTGATGTCGGCGCCTTGGGGCAGGGCTCGATGATTCAAGCCGCGAGCGGGATCGTCCGTTTGGAGATCCACTCCTACAACATAGTCCTTTTGCCAGCGAGGAGGGTCATCGACATGAATGGGGATATGCCCAAACGCACGCCACTCTCCAGACTCCAGCCGACGAGCCTCCAACTGGATCGCCTCCTTGAGTTCATCCGGGGCTTCGGAAGGAGATGGCAGGGGGATTGAAATCCGCGAGGGCTCCCATCCGACATTCGAAGCCGTGCGCAACCGGCTCTTGAACGCGTGACGATCGTTCAACTGCCACCACCGACGCCGCAGATGCCCGAAGACTTCAGATCCCTCCATGACACGGACCCGATGCCATCGCCACAACCACTTCTCGACCCAGACCATAGTGTTTTCAGCCGATCGTCCGGGACGACTGGGGCTTGTCACGCCTGATGGCGATAAACGACTTCGTCAGACCCAGAACACGTTCTTTGTGGATCTGGCAATCAGGAAAGAGCGCCTGCATATCGTCCAACGTGAGCAGGCGAACTTCGCTCAAAAAAGCCTCCACTTCCTGGGGGCTGGGTTTCTTCACCAAGCCCCACACGGAAAAATAGCGCAACATCCGACGCTGCATTGTCTTGGGAAAAAAATGAATGAATGGGGTCATGAGATGGGGCTCGATCCAAAACCACCTCGCAGGCGTCTGCACCCACAGCGTGCGCGCGACACGCCGAATTTCCGCCGCGAACAACCGCTGGTTTTCCAAGCTGTGCAGGTGCTCGATTACGGAGTTCGAAAACCCGATGTCCACGGACTGATCCGCGAAGGGGAGCTTCAACCCGTCCGCCACGACCAGCACGTCCTTGGGAAAACCGGTCCGGATGCCCTCCGGGAAAGCCAGATTGGACTGGATGACGCATCCAGGAAAACCACGACCGGCCCAGACCCAGGGATACCCGCCGACATCCAGGAGCACAGTCTCCGAACGCGGAGCCATCAACTCAAAAAAACGACGGAAACGCCTGGACCTGAAGTGAGGTAGAAACAGTTGGTAAAGAGAATGAATGTCCATAGCAGAGAACCGTCAGCAGGGGCGCTCAATCTGGACAACACCCCCTTTGCGAAGGGCTTCAAGGACCGCGAAGGTCAGGATCATACTGCGTTTCGACTCCAAGTAGGGCAATGGATGGCTGCGCGCGCCTTTTAGAAATGCAACCCAGGCCGCCATCTGCTCAGCATGCCCTTTCGAGGTGTATCGCGTAGTCCGCGCCCGTCCGCCTTGATGCACGGTGAGGGTCTGGAAGTTTGTGATCTCGGCAACAAAACCCGAACCCGACGCGACGACACTCTCCTTAGGGTAGGAGGAATCACCCTCGGCCGTGTAGAGCAACTGAGCGACTGAGCCGCCCTCGAACCACATTTGAGCCGCCACACTATCCGGGAACGGCAGTTTCCCACTCAGTCGCCCCACCGGATGAGCCATCAGTTCCACGGGTTCTACACCCAATAGAAATCGGAAGAAATCCAGGAAATGACAAGCTTCTCCCAGGATGCGGCCGCCGCTTTCAGCGTGGTTGGAATACCAGTGTTGAGGATCAAGCAGCCCCGGTTGCACTCGATAAACGACCGTCTTGGGCCCTGCAACACTGGAAAGAACCTGCTTGAGCCGCACACTCGCGGGAGCGAACCGCCGATTGAAACCGACCTGAACACTGCCCTGGCTGGCCTCAAGGGCCTCATCGATGGACTTCAGCTCCTCCAGAGTTAGGCAGAGCGGTTTTTCGACGAACACATGACGGTGAGCCCGGAGGGCGTCGACAACCCGTGGCGCGTGCAGATGATGCCTCGTCGCGATCAGAACCGCTCGCCTCTCAGGCTCTTTCCAGAGAACATGATGATCGGTCGAGGCGTCGCTGAAACCGAACTTCGATTTCACGTGCTGAGCGCTCAGGGAGGTTTGGTTCACGACCGTTCCCATTCGGAGATCTCCCTTCAAATGGGGAAGCAGCATGGTTCTGGCAAAGTTCCCGGCGCCGATCACATCCAACCCCTCAACCGGCGCGCTCACCCGCTGTTCTCGGGAAACCAACCCGGTGGCCGCCGCAGGTCGGGCAGTCTGCTCAACATGCCCCATCGCCTGGGCGTCCGAGGAGCTTTGGTAATCCAACACGACACCCACATCCATGGACCCCTCCGCGGTCAAATCCTGATACACCTGGATTGCCTCCAGGAACGGTGTCAATCTTGTCGTCAGCCGCCCTGGGGTCAGCCGACCCACGCGCATCAGGTGGATGCATGCATCCATATTCCGCTGCTCCGTCCAGCGAACATAGCCGATGGGATAATCCTGGCCTCCCCATTCATAGGCGGGATCATAACGTCCAGGGCCGTAGGATCGTGAAAACCGGACATCCAGCTCCTTTTCATAAAACATTTTCCAGGGCAGCTCGATTCTGGTGATCCCGACATCCACCATCCTTCCCCGGTCACGGAGCGCCTGAGCGGCCTGCTCGATCGGGGCATTGCTTTGCGTGGCCGTGCAGATCACAGCGGCATCGACGCCAAATCCTTCTGTCCAATGGCGCACGGCTGAAGCGAGATCGTTTTTTCCGAGAATGACAACTTCCTCGGCCCCCATGGCTTCAGAGAAGGGACGGCGGGCGTCGGCCAGATCCACTGCCATGACGCGACATCCGCTGGCCGTCAGAACCTGCGTCACCAGGAGTCCCACCAACCCCTGCCCCATCACGAGAACACGGTCGCCGATCCGAGGCTCCACCTGCCGGACCGCCTGAAGAGCAATGGCGCAGAGCGTGGAATACGCGGCGTCCGAGCTCGCGACGCCATCAGGAACCTTCGCGGCCAGCAAATCCGGGACCGCGAGAAACTCGGCGTGAAACGCGCATTCGGCACCCGCGCACGCGACCCTGTCACCGACCCGGAATCGGGTGTTCTCGGGGTGCGTTTCCACGACGACTCCGCAGGCACTGTAGCCGAGCGGCGTGGGTGTTTCGAGGCGGTTCCTCACTTTTTCGAGGGCGCTGCGCCAGCCCAAGTTTCGGGCTGTTTCGAGCACTTTGCGCACCTGATCGGGACGCGCCCTTGCCTTTTGGAGCAGGTTCATCCGGGCTTGCTCGACTTTCATCTTCTCAGTCCCGACACTGATGACGGTGTGGGATGTGCGGACGAGAACGCCTCCCGGAGGAGGAACCGGGCATGGAACCTCCTGAAGTTCCAGCCGTCCGTCCTGATATTGCGCGATTTGCTTCACGAGTGCGGGGAGTCTCCAAAAATCCAGGGACAATCACAAGCTCTACCACACAATGGTCACGTGATGAGCCTGATAGAGGCTTTGCGTGATCTCAACGTCACCGGCATCTTGGTTTTCCCGCGCGCAGGGCGCGCAGGGAAAATCCCTTGCCGTTTTCGAAGGGTTCGACTTTTGCCGTGATTTCAAGGACCGGATAACGCACGGTCGCCAGGCCGTAGGTTTTGTAGGTGGCGGCGAAAAGTTCGGTTTCGACAATCCCCGTCCAGTCCGCAAGCGACAGAAATTTCATGGGCTCGCCCGTAATCTGGTGATGGACGCGCTGCTGCACCACGAGTCCGCAAGCGACCACTTCGTGGCCGATGTGTTCGCCGAGTTGCGAAACTGGACAGTAGGTTTCCCAGGCGATGTCCGGATGCAGTCCCAACGGATGCGTGCTCGAAGGAAACCCGTAGGCCTCGGCTTCCCACAGCAGACGCTGGTAACGATCCGGTTCGGACAGTCCCACTGCAGGCAACGAATCGAGTCCCGGCGGCGGCAGCAGCCAGCCCTGGCCGGAAACAGACTGGCCAAAGGTTCGGTGCAGTTGCTGGAATTCCCAGTATTGCGCGGTGCGCGATTTTTCAAATTCATCAAACGCCCCCAACCGGATCATCAATTCCATGTCTTCGCAAAGCGGTGTCACACGCCGGTAAAAGTCGGATAACGAATCGAAGCGAGCCCGCCGCCGTTCGCTTAAGAGGCGTTTGCATGTGTGCTCGGTCAATCCTTTGGCGCTCGTGAGCGGAACACGAATTCGCTGTCGGAGCGCAGGCTTCGCCCCGCCCGTTTCCGCGCCGCCGGGAGGAGGCTCTTGTTGAGCCACATCGACTTCGACCTCATACCCGGGGCCCGGCGCATTGATGGTGGGCGGCAGGAGGGGGATGCCCAGACGATGGCACTCGAGCACATACACAATGGGCGCGTAAAAGCCTTTGCCGTGGCTCAGCACGGAGGACAGGAACTCGGCGGGGTGATACCGTTTCAACCACGCCGCCTGATACGCCTCGACGCCATACGCGGTGGAGTGCGCCTTGCAAAAAGCGTATCCATTGAACCCTGTCACCAATTCCCACACTTCTTGAATCTTCGCCGGTTCATGTCCCTGCGCGCGTGCCGCAGTCTCAAATTCCTTGGCGATTTCGTCGATTGTTTTCCACTTCTGCTTCACCAGGGCGCGGCGCAGCACATCGCCGCGTCCCGGGCTTATTCCCGCGAAAGCTTCGCAGATCTGGAGGATGTGCTCCTCATACACCACGAGACCGAACGTGCTGCGCAGGCACGGTTCCAGCGATGGATGGGGGAATTCCGGAGGTTCCATGCCTTGATAACGGCGCGTGAATTTCAGTTTCTTTTGTTCGTTGGCAGCGCCGGGCCGGATCACGCTCACCAACGCAATCAGTCCATCGATCTCATTGATCTGGGCCATGCGACTGAGCGACGTCATGGCCGGGCTTTCGATGTGATGCACCGCGCGCGCGTTGCCGGATGTGATCATTTCCCAAACGGAAGGATCGTCGAAGGTGGTTGGCGGAGAGCAGATGCCGACGGAGCCGCCTGGAGTATCAGGTGTTTCAGGAGCTTGGGACCGTATTGCGGCTTCTTCCTTCTTCCTTCCTCCTTCAACCTTTTCTTTTGTGTCCCGCATCACCGCGAGGCCCCCTTGCGCCAGGATGTCCATCTTCACCAGACCCACCGCTTCCACCGCCTCCATGTCGAAATGTGTTGTGGCCCAGCCTTTGTTCGACACAAACGTGGGGGTCAGTTCGTGGATGGGCTGTCGCGAGAGCACCACACCGCACGGATGCATCTTGGGGTGGCGCGGGAAACCATCAAGGAATGCCGCCATTTCCACTGCCGTCTTGAACGGTTCCTCGTCGAGAAGGAGGTCGCGGCACTCGGGGCTGGCCCGGAGCAGTTCCAGCAGTTGATCGCCCTTCGATTGCTGAGGCCCTTCCGGTGCCAGGCCTGCGCCAAAACTCCATGGAAAATGTTCGGTGAACCGGCGGATTTGTTGCTCCGAAACCCCAAGCACTTTCGCCACGTCGCCCACGGCGGACCGGGCTTGAAAGGTCGAAAACCCGCCCACGACCGCGCAGTGGTCCGGGCCATACTTCGCAAACAACAAACGCACCACGTCGTCCTTGCGGTCATGGGGGAAATCGACGTCGATGTCCGGAAGCTTGTGCAAAGCCATCCGTTCTTTGTTGAGGAAACGCCGGAAGTAGAGGCCGTATCGGATCGGGCAGACATCGGAAATGCCGAGGCAATAGCACACCAGCGAGTCCGCCGCGCTGCCGCGCGTGATCCACTCGATGCCCTGCGCTCGACAGTCCTGGAGCAGATCCCAGGTGATGAGAAACAGGTCCTCATACCCCACTTCAGCGATGATGGTGAGCTCGGTTTCCACCTGGGCGCACACCTGGTCAAGAGGCACTGCAATGCCCCTGTCATCGCGCGGCATGCGGCCTTGATAACGCCGACGGAGACCGTCGTAAACCCGGGTTCGAAGCGCGTCGTGCGCAGGGCACCCTTCCGGTGATCGGTAGGCGGGGAACTGGGGTTTCCCGAATGGAAAATCGAAGCCGCACCGGTCCGCAATCTCACGGGTGTGCGTGATCCATTCCGGATGGTCCCGGCACCCGGCGGCCAGTTCGGCTGAAGACCGGAAGAACCAGCGTTTTCCCGGGCGTTTCCCGGGATGTTCCTGATCAAGCAATGTGAGAGTGCGAATGGATTGTAGAATATCGAACTTGCGGCGATCCTGCGGGGTGGCGAAGTGGACCGGAGGACAGGCCGCCTGAGGCCCTGTGCCGCCGCGCGCATGGCGTGTGGCGAGCCGATAAAAACGTCCCGGAAACAGCGGTGCCAGTGAGCCGTCGTTTGAAATGGCAATCAATCCTTCGGTGCCCCCCTCCAGTTCCTCGCGCCGGATGGGCTGTTGCTCCAGTTCCGCCACCGACAGATCCTGGTTCGCCGCGTGCGGAACGTGCCCGGAATGGGAGCGGGAGCGGGAGAGCAAACGGCAAAGCTGACGATAGCCCGGCGCGGATTCGACGATGAGCAGCAGGGGCGATTTGTCGCAACGCAGTTCGGCGCCGATGAGGGGTTTGATCCCGGCGGTTTGCGCCGCCTGAACAAACCGCACCGCTCCGTGCAAATTGCCGAAATCCATCATGGCGATCGCAGGGCATTCGTGTCGAACCGCCAGCTCCACGATGTCCTCTGGCGAGAGAGTGGAGTCGAGGAACGAGTAGTAGCTGCGCACGCGCAAAGGAACGAACGGTAATCGCGCTGTGGCATGGCGCGCAAACACATCGGCTGAACGCTGGCTCCAGCAGTTCTCATCCTGGCTTCCGACCCCCTGAAGGCGGGACTCCGAACCCTGTAAACTGCCATCCGAAGCCGTTCGGAGCCCCGGCTTTAGCCGGTTCTGAAGTGAGACGACGAGGTTCACACCACCGGAAGGATTTGGTGTGGCGAGGGTTTCCCGCAGGACGAGTTGCTGAGATTCCGACGTGGGTGCCGGATAGGGAGCTGCCGGGGTTGGCGGACGATCCAGCAGGAGGTCGTGCCCGCGTTGGATCACCGAGCGGCCCTTGAGATGCCGCAATGCATCCACCACTCGGGCCAGTTTCTCGTGAGCATCGCGTTTTTGTGCCTGGCGCGTGAGAGGCAATTCATGTCCAAACCGGCCGTCGTAGAGATTCGACAACTTGAGCGATACCAACCGCAGGCTCACGCGACGTTTCCACGCCCGGCGGAGCATGAGACGCAGCCGGCTGTAAATATCGGTCTCGAGATCGGTGGGTTCGACCAGGCTTTCGCTCACCTGATCCTCGGCCATGTCGTTGTAACGCACCTTGACCGTGAGAGTGCGGATGCTGCGGCCATCGGCGCGGATCTTGGCGAACAGATCATCCGCCATCCGCCGCAACACCGCCTCAAGACGATCCTCGTCGGTGAGGTCTTGAGGAAAGGTTTCCTGTTGGCTGAACGACTTTGCAGGTTCGCTCAACGGGATGACCGGGCGGTCGTCTAGGCCGCGTGCGAACCGGTTGAGCGACATCGCCTGATTGCCTAGCACGAGCTCCAACAGGTCAACGGGAGTGGCGGCGATCTGGCGGATTTCGGAAAGGCCGGCGGCTTTCAGGCGCGCGGACAGCTTGGGCCCCACGCCCGGGAGCCAGTGGTTGGGCAGCGGTGCCAGAAACTCCGCCTCGCGGCCCGCCGGAACCTCATCGAACGATGCCGGCTTTTTGAGCTTCGACGCAATGGCGCTGACGAGTTTGTTGGAGCCAATTCCTTCGCTGATCGTGATTTTGAGTTTCTGCCGCACGGCGCGCTGGATGGTTCGAGCCACTTCCACCGCCGGTTTCCGCGTGGCGGTCAGCTCGTAATAGCCTTCGTCGATCGAGGTTTGCTCCACGTCCGGAGTGAAATCGTAGCAGTAGCTGAACATCCATTGGCTGAACTGTTCGTAGCGTTCGAAATCTCCTGGCAACACAATGAGTTTGGGGCAGAGCCTGCGAGCCTGGGCGGTGGGCATGGGGGTGCGGATGCCAAACTGGCGTGCTTCGTAGGACGCGCTGGCAATGATGCCACGCTTTTCACCCCCCACAGCCACCGGTTTGCCGCGCAGCTTCGGATCCGACGCCTGCTCGACGGCGGCGAAGAAACAATCGGCATCCATGTGAACAATGACGCGCATTTTTAAAAGGCAGAATGGAGAATGCAGAGATGGGCGGAAGGTGCGTGGGCGAAGTGCAAACCCAATCGCGCCGTGGTGCTCCGCAGTTTTGATGACAACTGCCATTTGCGCCCGGCACCGACTTCATCCCACTTCGATATCCCGCATTCTGAATCCTGAATTCTGAATCCTGTCCTGGATACTGTCCATAAGGCTAGTATTCACGCGCCTAGCAGGCAATGCAATGATTGTAACGAGTTGCTGAAAGCTCACTTTTCCGGTTCCATTTTTGGGCCACGCGACTTTCGCGCGGTTTTCTTTGCCAACTCATTGCACACGTCGGCGACCCTCCCCAATTGCTCCAGAAAGTGCTCGCGTTCGGTTTCGGGGAGCACCTTTAAAATGTCTTTCTGCAGCTCGATGGCGAGTTGGCGGACCTGGGAGTATTTGACCTCTCCAACGGGTGTGATCTGGATGTGGTGAGCTCGGCGGTCATGGTTGTGAGGGAGCTTGATGAGCAGGCTGCTTTGCTCCATCCGCTCCAGCATGGATGCGATGGTGTTCGGATCACTCGTCATCTTTGCGCTCAGCTCACTTTGGGTCATGCCATCGGGTCCTGACTCGGTGAGGCAACGCAAAGCCGTGAACTGGTCTGGTGTGACGCCGGTGTGTGCGATGCGGCGTCGAAAAGTCCGGTTGAGGCTGTACCAAGCACGGCGCAGGAGCGGCGGGAGGCGGCGGCGGTCCGGCGAATCGATTGGCAAACCTGGATTCTGCTGTGGAAGCTGGGGCATGAGATAGTAGGGTGCAACTCACCGTTTCCGGGAGGTGTCGTTCGGAGGACAATACCTACCGCAGAATGGGAAGAGTTAACCACGGATAACACGGATAGCACGGATAAAGTACCCCTCTCAGCTCCCTTTCCTCATCCGTGTTATCCGTGTCATCCGTG
>CAMBEJ010000009.1 GCA_945865375.1 Akkermansia muciniphila
CTTGGCCAGTCCCCGGCGACTGGGGGCCGGATCGCTACCGAGTAGCCCGATCACTATCTTCATGTTTTCAGGCTCCGACAGGCGTTGCTTAATCGACGATGCTGGTAACATCACCAAGAGTTACACGGTTGCCAAACAAAAGTTACGTATTTTTTTGTGGGGCAAGCGCAGGGGTAGCCCGGCATCTGCGCGACGCGCTGCCGCAGGCATCCTTCATCGGATTCACCGGCACGCCCATTGAAAAGACAGATGCGAACACGCGGGCGATCTTCGGGGATTACATTAGCATCTACGACATTCAGCGAGCGGTCGCGGACAAAGCCACGGTGCCGATCTACTATGAAAGCCGCATTTCCAAATTGAGTCTCAACGCCGCCGCGCTGCCAAAGCTTGACAAGGAATTTGAGGAAATCACCGAAGGCGAGGAACTGACGAAGAAGGAGAAACTCAAAACCAAATGGGCTGGGCTGGAAGCCTTGGTGGGTGATCCCAAACGCATAGCGCTCATCGCCGCCAATCTTGTGGCGCATTTCGAGAAGCGCGTGGAAGCGATGGACGGCAAGGCCATGATTGTCTGCATGAGTCGTCGCATCTGTGTGGAGATTTTCAACGCGCTTATCGCACTGCGTCCCGAATGGGCCAGCGCTGAATACGACGAGTCTGAAACTGAGAAGGGCAAAGAATGCTAGGTGAAAGTCGTGATGACTGGCAGTGCTGATGACGGCCCCGACTGGCAGCCGCACATCCGCAGCAAGGACAAGCGCCGTAAATTAGCGAACCGCTTTAAGGACTCGAAAGACCCGTTTCGCATCGTGATTGTGCGCGACATGTGGCTGACCGGATTTGATGCGCCCTGCCTGCATACGATGTATGCCGACAAACCGATGCAAGGCCACGGACTGATGCAGGCCATCGCCCGAGTGAACCGTGTTTTCCGCGACAAGCCCGGTGGGCTGGTGGTCGATTACCTCGGCCTTGCCGATCAGCTCAAGCGCGCTCTCGCCATTTACACCGAAAGCGGCGGTCAAGGCAATCCAACCTGCGATACGCACCAAGCGATTGCCTTGATGCTGGAGAAGCACGGCATCGCTTGCGATTTGCTCCACGGCTTCAACTGGGATAAGTGGACGAGCGGCCAGCCCACTGAACGTCTCGCTCTGATACCCGCCGGACAGGAGATCATTCTCGAACAAGAGGACGGCAAGAAACGCTTTGTTCAAGTGGTGACCGAACTTTGCCGTGCCTTCGCCCTCTGGGCCGCAAATGATGAAGCGACGGAGATCCGCGATGATGTCAGTTTTTTCCAAGCCCTTCAGTCCGCGTTGAACAAGGAGAGCACCAACAACCGAGAGAGTCCCGAGCAAATCGATGCCGCCATTCGCCAACTCGTGTCCAAAGCCATCACGACCGAGGGCCAGGTGATTGACGTTTTCACAGCCGCAGGTTTGAAGCAGCCCGACATCGGAATTCTCGACGACCGTTTTCTCGCGGAGGTTCGCGGCCTGAAGCACAAAAATGTCGCCGCCGAGTTGCTGGAGAAGTTGCTCAGGGACGAGATCAAACTCCGCTCGAAACGAAATTTTGTGCAGACACAGCTATTTTCCGAGAAACTCAAGAAGACCCTGAACGCCTATCACAACCGGGCGATCTCCACGATGGAGGTCATTGAAGAACTCATCAAACTTGCGAAGGAAGTGCAGGAGTCCGGCAATCGCAGCGGCCTCACCCCGGACGAGTGGGCGTTTTACGACGCTCTGGCGGCCAACGGAAGCGCCAAGCAAGCGATGGGAGACGCGAAACTCAAGGTCATCGCCGCCGAACTCATCACAAAAGTGCGCCAAAGTGTGACCATCGACTGGACGTTGCGAGAGAGCGCACGGGCCAAAATCAAAGTCATGGTGAAGCGCATCCTGAACAAATATGGCTACCCGCCGGACCTACAGGAAGAGGCCGTGAAGACCGTGCTCATGCAGGCGGAATTGCTGTGTGCAGAGTGGGTGTAAGGCGGTTTTCTGCGTGCAAAAACCTTCAGTGAATTCTTCAGTAAAACCTTCAGTAACCGGTCGCGAATGTGCCCTCGTTGAGAAGGGCCGCCTTCAGTGAAATCTTCAGTGGGCGTGCGATGAAAGTGCCCTGTTCATAGGGGTTTGTGTTGTGTCCGTGCAGTCTTGACTGTTTCGGAAAACATGAGAAATTCATTGCGGATTTGAACTCCTGCGCCATACGTGTTCATATTATTGTGAATACCCTCCTAAGGCCGGGTAACCTCACCCGGCGCACCCTGTTCAGCAACCGACAATTTTTGAATTCACCAGCACTTTTGGCTGTGTCAAACGGACCTTGCGTGAGCGCATCTGTCCCAGCACAATTCGGTCAATAAAACCCGCACAAAAATGGACACTCCCTTCTGCCATCCAACAGAACTCATTCCCCGAAATCCTCGACCCTTTCGCGCCGTCTGGGATCAGATCCGCGCGTTCCCCGTGATCCTCCTCACTGGGTGTTTTCAGATCCAGACGGGTCGCGCCGCTGACACCGACCCGGTCGTCGCAACGCAACCCTCCTGGGGAACCATCACTGCTGCGACGAACGGGACCGGAGTCCTCCAACTCGAAGTCCGTTCCTGGCCGATGAGCGGCAAGCTCGCCCTTCCCACCCCCTTTCCGCACATCACCTCCGCACGGTTGGCCAAAGACCGGTGGGCACGCCCGCTGAACTGGGTTTTTAACGCCGACGCCACCGCCCTGCAGCTCGAAATGCCGGTTGATGCCCTTGAGAAAGGGACAGTCACCGTGCTTCTGGAGACTGCCGAAAACACCGCCCAGTTTTCCGATGGCCGTATCACGTTTTCAGCCCTCGACTCCAAAGTAAGCGGTGCCAAGGCAAAACTGGAATCCCACCCCGGAAACCATCGCATTGGTTTTTGGACCGATGCGACGGACTCTGTGAGCTGGTATTACAAGCCCACGCGATGGGGGATGTACGATGTGGATATCACATTCTCCGCCAATGGCGGTGAAGGCACGGAGGTGGTTCTAGAAATTGCGGGGAAAACGCTCAAGGTTACGCGACCCTCCACCGGCAGTTGGTACCGCTACACCACCCTTAGGGCAGGCCGGGTTTACTTGGAAAAATCGGAACCCTTCACCCTGCGCGCCGCCTGTTCAGTGCTGAAAGGAGCGGCGGCGATGAATCTTAAAGCCATCACCCTCCGGGCCGCTCCCGAAGGGGAATCCATCGCCCAAGCCGCTGATCATTCCGTGACCTTGCAGGCCCGTGATGCGCGCACGCACAGCGTGTTGATGCGATATGAACCCGCCACCATAAAGAATTGCCTGGGCTACTGGGCCAACGTCGATGACTGGGCCGATTGGGATTTTCAAGTGACACAACCCGGCGCTTTTGAGCTGGAGGTCTGGCAAGGATGTGGGAAAGGGCAGGGAGGAAGCGACGTCTCCGTCGAAATCGCGGGACAGCGCGTCGATTTCGTGGTGGAGGAGACCGGGCATTTCCAAAATTTCCTACCCCGTGCCCTAGGCCGGATCTTCCTCCCTTATCCTGGCGCTTATTCCCTGGCCATCAAACCGCAGCGCAAGCAGGCAGGCGCTGTGATGGATATCCGACAGATCCGGATCGTCCCGGTCGCGCCTCCCGAAAACACATCGGCCCTGGCCAAAACCCTGACCAGGGCGCGCCGCGTGGTGTTCCTCGGAGACAGCATTACCTACGGCGGAGAATGGGTGGAGTTCGTGGAAACGTATCTCCGCCTCCATCATCCGGGCGCGCCGCTCGATTTCATTGACCTCGGTCTTCCTAGCGAGACGCTCTCGGGGCTCTCCGAACCGGGGCACGCCGGTGGCTCCTTTCCCCGCCCTGACGTGCATGAACGCCTGGGCCGCGTTCTTGAAAAGGCACGTCCGGACGTGGTGGTGGCGTGCTACGGGATGAACGACGGGATGTACTACCCCTTTGCAGAAGATCGATTTCAGAAATTCAAGGACGGCGTGCTCCGCCTCCGCGAACGAGCCGCCGCAGCCGGTGCCTGGGTGATTCATATCACACCGCCTACGTTTGACCCGGTGCCGATCAAAGGCCGAACATTGCCTGCCGGCCTTGCCGAATATCGTTCCCCCTACGAAGGTTACAATGACGTCCTGGATCGCTATTCGGAATGGCTCGTCTCCCAGCGCTCGCTCGGCTGGGACGTCATCGATGCTCATGGTCCCATGAACAGGTTCCTCGCAGAACGCCGGCGTGATAATCCAACATTCCAACTCGCCGGCGACGGAGTCCACGCCAACACACAGGGACATTGGCTCATCGCCCGAGAGTTTCTCAGAGCCCTCGGTGCCCCTGCGGAAATTGTTTCTGCCGATTCTTCCGATGTGCTCGTGAAATCATTCCCTCGAGGAGCGGGGGTCTTGAAGCTGGTCCAGCAGCGCCAGCGAAGCCTCAAGGACGCCTGGCTCACCCACACTGTCCACGTGCGCCCTGGAATGTCGAAAGGCAAACCCCTGGAGGAGGCGATGCGCGAGGCCGCTGCGCTCACCACACAGATGCAGGGGCTCGTCGATCCCCAGTTCCCAGGCAAACGCTCGCGGTGGTTTGGGTTTGAGCGGTTCGATTTCGATGTCGGCGGCAAGTCCGTCCTGGTGGTCGCCCCCAAAGAAGCGGCTCCTGGACGTCCCTGGGCCTGGCACGGTGAATTCTTTGGCCACAAACCAAACCCCGATCTGGGACTGCTTGGCAAGGGTTTTCACGTGGTTTACCTCAGCGTGCCCGACATGCTGGGAAGCCCCGGAGCGGTGCAGTTCTGGGACACCTTGTTTCGCGAGCTGACCCAGGCCTACGACTTCTCCAAAAAGCCCGCGCTCGTGGGGCTGAGCCGGGGAGGACTCTACGTTTACAACTGGGCGGCTGCCAATCCGGAGAATGTCGCCTGCATCTATGGCGATGCGCCCGTCTGCGATTTCAAAAGCTGGCCAGGCGGATACGGCGCAGGCAAGCGGAGCGACCGCGATTGGAACCTGGTCCTTCAGCGATACGGGTTCAAGGACGAATCCGAAGCGAAGAGCTACGCGAAAAATCCGGTCGACAATCTGAAACTCCTGGCCGCGGCCAAAGTGCCTCTCCTCCACGTTTATGGGGATGCTGATGAAGTCGTGCCTTGGGAGGAAAATACGGGCCTTTTGGCCAAACGCTACAAAGAGCTGGGCGGCTCCATCACCCTCATCGCAAAACCAGGAGTGAAACATCATCCACACGGCCTCGATGACTCCACGCCGATCGTGGATTTCATATGGGAAAGCACAGCCACAGCCGAGGCGAAACAGTGGCTTTCCAGGCACGGAAAAAACTAGGCAACGCGCAATGACTGCTGACTGATGACTGCTTGCGCATCACCGCCCCCAGTTCCATCCTCACCCGCTCACCCCTGCCGCCGATACCACGCAATGCCGCTAGTTTCTTCCTCCTGCAGAACCTCGGCAAGCTGAAAGCCCGCTGCGCGAAGATCCCGGTCAACCTCGTCCCGTGACACAATCCACTTGTGCCACTCCACCACCACGCGGTCCACCCGGCGCATAAACGCCGCCTCGTTCCGAAATAGATGCTTCTCCGACCCCTCGATATCCACCTTGAGAAGACCGCAACGGACATCGCCAACGTGCGCCACCCACGCTCGTTCCAAGTCGATGTTCGACACCGTGACTTTGGTCCAGTCCCCTTTGGGAGGCTTCCCCGGTTCATAAACAGGAAATTGCGAAGAGCCGAGGTTGGACGGCAGGATAAAAAACTCGGCTTTGTCCGTCCCCATATTACTCGCGCCAACAAGGCCGTGAAGCACTTTGATTCCCGACAGCCGGTTTGCTTTCAGAAGCCACGCGGATTCCTCGACCATTTCCGGATTGGCGTCGATCATCAAGCCCTTCAAGTCCCGCTTGCCAGTTTCATGGGCCAGCAAGGCGGCGAAAAGGCCAGCGTTACAGCCGAGGTCCGCAAAGGTTTGCATAGCCCTGGGATCGATTACTTTGCTGTAGGCGTTGCGCGTGAAAAACTCGTCCGCAAGAAAGAATGTCTCGAGATAACGCCGCCGATATTTCACCCCGCTCCCTGGCAAGGTTTTGACGAGTGGAACAAGCTTGAGAAAAAACCCAACGGCCTGCCGGACGCGAAGGAGGCGGATCAGGTGATGAAAGCCGGGAACCCTGTCGAGTCGCTGGGCGAGGGTCATGCGTTGTGGTGTCGTACAATCCAGACTGTGTTCATTGGCGGTGACATTACGATTTGTCGCGCCACCCGGTCAAGCGGAGGAAGAGGGCGAGCAGCAGTTCTCATTTTCAGACCTCAGTAAAACCGGTTGAAATCGTGATCTGGGCGCGCAACCCCAATTCCTCCATTTTTCGTAATCGTAATCGTAATCGTAATCCTCGGGTGTTGCCCTTGAAACAGAGGGGTGGATTACGATTACGATTACGATTACGATTACGATTAGGAGCAGGAGCAGGGAATTGGAGTTGCTCGAGCATCAGGCTAAACAGGGTCGTTTTACTGAGTTCAGATTTTGAAAAATGACTGAAGGCAGGGTCTCCGGCATGCCGGAGACCCTGCCCCCACATTTTGAAAAATGGAACTGCTGCATTTGTGTCCGGAACATTGCGCTTGCGCCTGTCGTGTGAAAGGATCGCGGGACGTCGTTTTCAACGCACCTTTGCTTCTATGCGAAAAATAGTCTCTTTTGCGGTCGTTGTCTTTGTGAGTTCGGGTGTTGCGTTGACCCTCGTCGACGGGGCGCAAGCCGCCGGGTCTCCGGCGGACTCGCCTTCAATGTTCTCACCGGCCATCGACGCCAACCTCTTTTCGAAGCCACTCGCTCTGGTGGACGCCCTCAGCATCGCCGAGTTGCGCAACGGGGCTGTGCTTCACGCGCGCAAGGAGGTGGAGGCCCAGAACGGAGTCGCAGTGCAGACAAAGGTCGTCGCGCTTCCACGGGTCAAAGGCTCTAGCGGATATCAGACCTCGGACCGCGCTGCCCAGGAGTCTTTCGTGCCTGGCTTCCCTAAACCCAACGAACAAAGCTGGAATGCCGGCATTCAGGTTGTTCAACCCATCTATGAAGGGGGACGCGTCAGAGCTGCCTTGCGCTCTTCAAAATTGATCCGCGAGCTCGCGCTCAGACATTTCGAGACCGTCCTGGCGGACACAATTCAGGATGTTCGAATCGCCTATGCGGATGCCCTGCTGGCGCGGGAACAAATCGGAGTGCAGGAGGCTTCACTCAATCTTTTGGGGAAAGAATTGGAAGATGCCCGACGCCGGTTCGAAGCAGGAACGGTCCCTCAGTTCAACGTGCTGCGCGCCGAAACCGAACTCGGCAATGCCCGACCGCGGTTGATCCGCGCCAGAAACGCTTCACGCACTGCCAAGCAAAACCTCATAAATCTTCTGGGACAACACATCCCGGGCGCTGTCGGGGAAGAGATCCCGCTGGAACTCTCAGGTAATCTGGACGTTCTTGCCGTGACCGTCGAGTTGAGCTCATCCCTCCTCGAGGCGATGGCGAATCGAAGCGAACTGGCCGCCTCGCGAATCGCACAAGGCCTTCGGGGCGAGGAATTGAACACCGCCAGGGCGGGGTCCCGTCCGCGGGTTGAGGTCTTTGGAGGTTATGGGGCGCGAAGCCCGCAGTTTGACAGAGACCTTGGTGCGGGCCTAGCCGGATGGCAGACTGGCGCGCAGGTTTCGTGGGATTTATGGGATGGCGGTCTGACACGAGGCAGGATCCAGGAGGCACAAGCAAAACGCGACCAGGCGGCCATCGCGCTCGACCAGGTCGTGCGCCGGGTAGAACTGGAGGTGAGAACCGCATACTCCAGCTTCACGGAAACCAAAGAGTTACTGGCATCACAAGAACGCGTCACGCAAACCGCCGGAGAAGCCCTCCGGCTGGCGAATTCAAGAGCCGAGGCGGGCGCGGCCACTCAACTGGACGTCCTCAGCGCGCAAACCTCTTTGACCGAGGCACGCACCATTTATGTGCAGGCAACACGCGACTACTCTGTAGCCATCACCCGCCTGGAGCGTGCCACGGGCCGGTTGGTCACTCGCGCAACGTTCCAGACCCACCCAATTCCATGACCCATCTCGAACGAGCCTCCGAAATGTTAGGCGTGGAAGCGACGTTCTTTCAGCCATTCGTCATGCAGAGGATGTGAGGAGGGTCTCACGACATCAAAACGGTTCGCTAATTGAAGGACCGTGCTCCACAATAAAGTCGTGTTCAGACCTTGCATTGATCTTCACGAGGGCCGGGTGAAACAGATAGTCGGCGGCACGTTGGGAAGTGATTCCAACGGCATGCGGACCCATTTTATTTCCGAGCAACCCAGCTCCTATTACGCCGAGCTTTACAAAAAAGATGGACTTCGAGGTGGGCACGTCATCCTGTTGGGCCCTGGAAATACGGTATCCGCAATGGAAGCGTTGCGCGCCTACCCAGGAGGTCTCCAAGTCGGGGGCGGTATCACCCCTTCCAACGCCGGTTCCTTCCTCGACGCCGGGGCTTCCCACGTGATCGTCACCTCGTGGATCTTTCGAGAAGGCAGCCTCGATCTTCCACGGCTCAGCGAAATGGTGGCAACAGTCGGCAAAAACCGCTTGGTGCTGGACTTGAGCTGCCGACGCAAAGGCCCGGATTATTTCGTCGTCATGGACCGTTGGCAAACCTTCACCGACCTGAAGGTCAACAAGGAAACCCTCGAGTTGTTGTGTCACTTTTGTGACGAATTCCTCGTCCACGGGGTCGACGTCGAAGGCTTATGCCAGGGCATCGATGAAACGTTGGTTCAAAGGCTCGCCGAGGACTCGCCCCTGCCGAGCACCTACGCAGGGGGCGCGCAAGCTCTGGGGGATCTGAAGCGCGTGACCGAGGCTAGCGGCAATCGGGTCGATCTCACGATCGGTTCGGCGCTCGATATTTTTGGAGGAGAAGGTGTGCGCTACGAGGATGCTGTCGAGTTCAACAGACGGGTGCCTGGGTCGCCTTGGATACCGCGTCCTTGAGGCCTCCCTTCAGGTCTGCCATGGATGTGAGCCCTTCCTTGAGCCTCCTGCCTTGCCGGAGGCAATATTCGCCAATAACGCGGCGGCGCACGCTTCAGCGAACACAGGATCGTTGATGCCACAGTCGAATTCTTTGACCTCAATGCCCGGTCTCAACGCGGACTTCAGAGATTGAAACAAGGCATGGTCGGCTTCGGGATCGTAGAAGGGCTGGCCCGCCGCGCTGACAACGCTGATTCCCCGAAGTGGCAGCAGGACCGTCACGGGCCCGATCGACAAGTTGAGCTTCGACGCGATCACTCTTCCCAGTTCGGCGCATTCGGAAGGGCTTGTCCGCATGAGCGTCACCTGAGGATTGTGGGCGTAGAACGTTCGGGCCTGGAACTTATCCGGGATTGTTTCTGGCCCCATGAAATTCACCATGTCCAGACAGCCTGGAGCCACGATCGCGGGCACTCCGTTCCGAGCCGCCGATTCGAGCCGGGTGGGGCCGGCCGACAGAACCCCGCCCACAAGCTCATCAGCCCACTCCGTGGTGGTCACATCCAGCACGCCGGCCACCATGCCCGTTTCCACCAACGATTCCATCGTGCGCCCGCCAACGCCCGTTGCGTGGAACACCAGAACCTCGTACCCGGCGGCCTCCAAGACCGCTCGTGCAACCTGGACACAATCCGTCGTGTTGCCAAACATGCTGGCGACAATCACCGGGTTGTCCGCTCCACACTCTGGCGCAGACCCAATCTCGACCATCCCACAGACAGCACCGGCCGCTCGTGTCAGGATCTCCCTCGAGATGCGATTCAAACCCGCCACATCCACAATGCTTGGGAACATGACGATGTCCTTGGAGCCGACGTATTGAGCCGTGTTCCCACTGGCGAGGGTCGAGACCATCACCTTTGGGAAACCAATCGGGAGAGATCTCATGGCAGCCGTTCCGATCGCAGTGCCCCCGCCGCCCCCGAGCGAGATGATGCCGTCGATCCTGCCCTGCCGCAGGAGTTCCTGAACCACGACCAGAGCTCCTGCAGCCATCACTTTGACGGCCTCTCCGCGGTCACGTCGGGCAACAATTTCAGAGAGCACGACGCCCGCTGCCGAGGCCACATCATCTCGTGAAATGTCCGGATCAAAGCGCGCGGGCTCCAGTATCCCAACGTCGATGACAAGCGTTCTGTGGCCGCGGCTTCGGATGAGGCCAGCGACGAACGCATGTTCATCGCCCTTGGTATCGAGCGTGCCTAGGACAGCAATTGTAGCCATAAGGAAACGCCCATTAATCCACCAAACCCACCGGCCAGCAATATGTTTTGCCTGAGGCATGGCGGAGAAAGGGTCTTACGAATTGCGCTTGCGCGTCCAGGAGTTGTATGGAATGGCTGTAAGATGACAAGCCATTCTACAGTTACTGTCAGCGAAGCTCAGGCGAATTTGCCCAAGTTGATCCGGCAGGACTGCTTTGCCATTGCCCGCCACGGCAAAGTGGTCGGCGTGTTCGTGTCCAAGGACCGGATGGAGGCGGTGGTCGAAAGCATCGAGTTGCTGGCGAAGCCGGATTTCAACAAGGCGTTGAAGGAACATAAGACCGGCAAAGCAAAGCTTTACAAGGTGGAGGAACTCGACGCCGAGATGTCCGCATGAAAGCCAAGGTGCTCGTCGGCCAACGGGTGAAGGATTTTCTGGAAACACTCGCTTCGGTGCCGCGCCGGAAGCTTTGGTGGGGTCTCAAGGGACTGGCCCGGGAGGAAGGCGACGTCAAACAACTGGAGGGGAAACTCGCGCCGTTTTGGCGATTGCGAGTGGATCGGTTGCGCGTCATTTACGAACCCAGATCGGAGGAGGGCCAGCGGCTGTTGGTTTGTTTCTTCGCGGATCAAAGGGCCACGGTCTATGCCGTGCTGGAGCAATTGCTCGCATCAGGCTTGGATTAATCTCCTTGCCGCGTATGAACAGCCGCCCTTTATCCCCTTCTCCTTCCCCTTGGTCCCGTGTGGACTGGCGGGCGCTGTCGGGTCTTCGGGCCCGGTTCCTCGATGAATCCGCAGGGATCTCAGACTATTGGTCACAGGAATCGGATCTCGATAGTTACGATCTCACGTTCGGTCAGCGTATCGCCTGGAAATGGATGCATGTCTTGGAAGAACTGGCGCTGATAGGTTGGGAGCCGCCTCCGATTCGCGTGCTGGATTGGGGCTGCGGCAGCGGGGTTGCGGGGCGCGTTTTCTCGGAGCGTTTTGCCGGAACCACATTTTCAACACTGTCGGTTTGGGATCGCTCCTCGCTGGCGATCCGGTTTGCGGAGCGGCGCGCGTCGGAGCGGTTCCCCGGCCTCCTGGTCGAGGCGGGAATCCCTCCCTCAGAACCATTCACTTTATTGCTGAGCCACGTGTTGACGGAGCTCGATGAGGTTCAAACGGAGGAACTGGTGGCCCTTTCGAGGCGTGCCGAGGCCGTGGTGTGCGTCGAGCCTGGGACTTATGGCGCAAGCAGACGTTTGATCCACTTTCGGGAGGCGCTTCGAGGGGATTTCCAAGTGGTGGCCCCCTGCTGTCACCAAGCCGCGTGCCCGATGCTCGAAAAGAATAACGCGCCTCATTGGTGTCATCATTTTGCATGGCCTCCAGCGGAGGTGTTTACGGACTCCGATTGGGCGAAGTTTGCCACATTCATGGGCATCGATCTGCGAAGTCTGCCAGTCAGCTTCCTCGTGTTGGATCGACGCGACAACATCCAGAGATTAGGTGGCATGACTCGACTCATCGGTCGGGCGCGCCTCTACAAACCGCATGCCTTGATTTTGGGATGCGAAGCGCAAGGGTTGACCGAGCCGAGGGTGAGCAAGCGATTGCATCCGGAACTTTTCAAAAAGCTCAGAAAAAATGAAACTCCGCCTTGGGTGCGCTGGGTTCATGAGGACGGTCAGATGAAGGAAATCCACGAAATCCTTGAGTCATCAATCCTGGCGATGAATCTGCATCCGGGGTAGGGAATCAGGCGGAACAGGCTCATTTTTCTGAGGTCCGAATGTGGGATGTGAATCGTGCCCATGAACCGCTCGGAGGGTGCGCAAAAAGAAGGGTTGGCATTGTTGGCCCTGGATCTAAGCTGATGACATTCACGCAGTCTTTGGAGTGCTTTATGAAAATACGAATTCTATTCGGTCTTTTGCTGGTAATTGGCGGCACCCTGATGCATGCCGCAGACGGCCCGCTCAGGGTGTTCCTGCGCGCGGGGGCCAAGACCCATGGTCCGGGCCAGCACGATCACCCTCGTTTTCTCGGGGAATACACGAAGCTGCTTGGGGAGCGTGGCCTCAAGGTCGAAGGAGGGATGGACTTTCCGGGCGCCAGCCAGTTGGAAAACACGGATGTGTTGGTGGTGTTTGCGGCGGACGGGATGAAAATTGTGGGTGAGCAAAGGCTTCAATTCGAGAAATTCCTACGCCGGGGAGGCGGACTCGTGGTGATCCACGACGGCGTGGTGAGCGGCGACCAAAATGATTGGGCCAAGAAGGTTCAAGGAGGTTCGTGGGTTTGGGAGAACCGCCGCACCAAATGGTACGAGGGCGATGTGGGAGTGTATTTCGTGAACCCAAATCATCCCATCTCCAAGGGTGCCTCGAACTTCGACTGGAAGGACGAGATCTACTACGACCTCGACATGGCGCCCGACGTGACTGTTTTGGCGACGAGTTTCCACAGTGTTTTTGTGATAGCGCCCCAGATGTGGACTTACG
This sequence comes from Akkermansia muciniphila, assembly GCA_945865375.1. Lineage (GTDB taxonomy): Bacteria > Verrucomicrobiota > Verrucomicrobiia > Limisphaerales > F1-80-MAGS106 > F1-80-MAGS106. Next base: position 12,800 of record CAMBEJ010000009.1, read on the forward strand.
AGAAAACGTGGGAAGGCGGGTCCACGCCCTACCGCGCGTTCGTCAGCTTGCCTGGCCACGAGCACACGTCCTTTCAAACGCCGCATTATCGCGCTCTGCTGCTCCGCGGGATCGCCTGGGCGGGCAAACGTGCGGACGCGGATGAGTTTTGCAAACCCGATGAACTGGCTTCGTTGAAGTATCCTGATGGGGGCCCGATGAAGCCTGAGAATGCTGCATCCAAAATGGCGGTGCATCCCGAGTTCAACATTCAGTTGGTAACGGCGGAACCACTGGTCGAGAAAGTCATGTCTGTGGATTGGGATCCGGCGGGAAGGCTCTGGGTTGTGGAGACGCCAGAGTACCCCAACGGACGCACCCTCAACAAGAATGACAAACCGATCGCGCTTTGGAATGTCAACAACCTTGACGGGATCAAAGCCGGCGACAAGGAGGATAGGCCCGCGCGGGACCGCGTTTCCTGGCTGGAAGACACGGATGGCGATGGGCGCATGGACAAGAAACATGTGTTTGTGGATGGGCTCGAGCTGGCCACCTCGTTCGTGTTCCACAAAGACGGGGTCATCATTGCCCAAGCCCCCGATATTCTCTGGGCTCGCGACACGGATGGCGACGGGAAGGCTGACAAGGTAATCAAGCTCTACACGGGCTTCGGAACGTTCGACACCCACGCCGTGATGAACAACTTCCGGTGGGGCTTGGATGGCTGGGTCTACGGTGCGGTGGGTTACAGCGCGGGACAGCCCAAATCCGGGGATGGATCCCGGGATTTTGGCCGGATCACCGCAGGCGTGTTCCGTTTCAAACCGGACGGATCGGCGGTCGAGCAATACGCGTCGGGCTCATGCAACACCTGGGGATTCGATTTCTCACCTGAAGGTGAAGCCTTTTATACCACTGCGACCTGTGGTGAACACCTGTTGCACATCGTGATGCCGGAAAAGGCCTTGGCCCGGGCGAGCGTGGGGGGCATTCGCGCCTCCGCAGTGATCCCGGATCATCAGAAAATCTTCCCCGCCGTGCATCATACCCGTCCCGCGTACGTGCAGATCGACTGGGTCGGCATGTTTACCGCCGCGGCCGGCTGTTGCATCTATAACGGCGGTGCCTGGCCTGAAAAGTTCAACGGCATGCAATTCCTTTCCGAGACCACCATGAGTTTGGTGCACAACGAAGTGTTGAAGCCCAGCGGGGTCACCTTCACGGCAACCAAGGAATCGGGCCGGGAGGAGACCGAATTCATCGCCGGTTCGGATCTCTGGTTTCGTCCCATTCATAGCCGAATCGGCCCTGACGGCGCCCTCTACGTGGTGGATTTTTATAACCAAGCCGCGATTCACAATGACACGCGCGGCCCGGCTCACGGCGCCCGCAATGCGGCCACGCGCCCGGATCGCGATCACCATTTCACCCGGGTTTGGAGGGTTCAACACAAGCAGGCCAAGGTTCTCGACACCAAACCGATGCCGATCAAAAACGCTTTGGCGCTCATGAGAATACTTGGATCCACGCCGAACGGCTGGGCCCGCGACACCGCCGCCAGGTTGCTCCGTGAATCCGGCTCGGATGTGACCGAGCTCGCCGATGTGGTGAAGGATTCCTCGAAGTCCGGACCTGCCAGAATCGCGGCCCTCTACACCATGGATGCGAGGGGCGACCTTGATAACGACCTCCTGCTCACAGCGATCAAGGACAAGAATCCAGTCGTGCGCCGCAACGCTTTGAAGATCGCCTCGGAGCACGATAATTCTGAGATCACACCCGAAGTGGACGACGTCAGGGCCTTGCTCAACGATCCGGATGCGCGAGTAAGGTTGAACACATTGATCGCGCTGGCGACCTTCGCTTTGAACCCCGAGGTGGCGGCAGGGGTGGTTGCGGAGTGGCCCAAGATGCTGGATAAACATATCCAATCGGCGGCGCTCGGGGTGGCGGTCAAAGATCCTTTGATGTTCCTCCAGGCATCGTTTCAAGCGCCAGATCCCGCGTTCCTCGCGGATTTCGTGAGTCACGTGGCCCGTCTTGTGGCGAACAAAAGAGATGCGGACATGGCTGCTCGGATGGTGGTGTTGAGCGCCCGACAAGGAACAAAAACGGACGGCTTGAAACAGGCTGTCTTGGAGACTCTCGCCGCCTCCCTGCCTGCTGCGACGGTGCCCAGTTGGACTGCCGATCTGGAGGGAGCGTTTAAGATGTTGCTCCGTTCCGACCGGCCCGGCTTGCCCGGGGCAACGCTGCCGTTGATTGCTCGATGGGATTCCAAGGGCGCTCTTGCCGAGGACCTGAAACCCGCCGTCACCAGCTTGAACGCCAAACTGCAGGACCCAAGTCTGCCTGATGACCAACGTGCCCAAGTCGCCATCAACCTGCTCGGTGTGCATCGCATCGATGCCGCGATCATCCCGACGGTGGGAAAGCTGCTGGCAGCGAGCGCGTCCCCGGCGCTCCAAAAGCGCGTGATCGAGGGCTTGGGCTCCACCGGGACGGAAGCCGCCACCGCTGAGTTGATCCGGTCGTATGGGCAAGTGCCAAACGATCTGCGGGAGGTGGTGTTTGGACAGTTGATAAAGCGCGCTGAATCGGCGATGGCGCTCTTGCAGTCCATGGCGGACAAGAATGTGGATGCGCTCCTGGTCGGGGCGTCCAACCTTCACAGGCTTCGGACCCATGGCGACAAGCGCGTTGCCGCTCGGGCGAACGAGGTGATCGATGCCTTGCGCGGGCCTGAGCAAAAACAGAAGGAAGAGCTCATCACCCTCTGGAAACCCCTTGTGGAAAAGGCCGGAGGCAATCTCGAGAACGGCCGGAAGCTCTACACCGCAAACTGCGCCGGGTGTCATATCTTTAAAAACGAAGGGCGCGATCTAGCCCCGAACCTCACCGGAATGGGAGCTCACGGAGCGGCCGACCTCCTGGTCCATGTGGTGGATCCGAACAAGGTTGTGGAGCCGAACTTTGTGAGCACCACCGTGGAGACCAAGGATGATTTGACCTACGACGGCGTGATCGCGCGGGAGAACAACGCGGAAGTTGTTTTGCGCAATGCCACCGCCGACTTCACGATTCGAAAAGATAACATCAAGAGCCGACGGAGCACCGGTCGATCCCTGATGCCAGAGGGTTTTGAGGCTCTGGGCGCCGAAGGGATGCGAGACTTGTTGGAGTATATTTGCGTGGATGAAGCGGGTTTCCGAATCCTGGACATGACCTCAGTGTTTACAGCCAACACATCGAAGGGGATCTACGTCTCTGAGGAGTCGAAGGATGAGACCCTTCGGTTCAAGAAGTTTGGAACAATCAAGGTGGGCGATGTCCCGTTCGACATCATCAGTCCCGCGAAGAGTCCGACTGGTAATAATGTCCTCGTATTGCGCGGCGGATCAGGTCTGGCGAAGAGCTTTGCTCAGACGGTGGACGTGAAGGCTGGTTTTGTAGCGACACGGCTCCATTTTCTTGGAGGGGTCGGCGGATGGGCCTGGCCTTATGGCGGGGAGGAATCAAAGGACAAACCCGTGGCCAAAGTGACGGTGCATTTCGCGGGCGGAACTTCGGAGGAAATGATTCTCAAGAACGGCGTTGAGGTTGCGGATTACATAGGGAAATTTGATGTGCCCGGCTCTAAGGAAGTGCCCGATCTCCTCGTGCGCGGACAGGTTCGGACCTTCAGCAAAGCCATCAAAGGACGCGCGGTGGTGGAGAGGATCACACTGGAAAGTTTCAACAACACGGTGGCGCCGACGTTCGTCGCCTTGACCTTGCAAATCGGCCAAGATCGGCCCGGATCCGATGCCCCGGCTGCGATCGTTGTGACGACTCCGCCAAAGTTCCAATCCCAAGGAAAGATTCGAAGTCTGCTGGTCGGCGGCGGAACCTCTCATGATTTCGGTCGCTGGTTCAACCTGGCGGATGTGGCCACGCTGAATGCGACGGGCAAGGTGGAAGCGCTTTACACCGAGACGCTCGGATTCGTGCGACCCTTGTTGTCCTCAAGCGATGTGCTTATCTGGAGCAGCAACCAAAACATGGACGACAAGTCGTTGCGTGAAGGCATCGAGGCCTTCGCTGATTCAGGCAAGGGCCTCCTGCTTGTGCATCCCGGACTTTGGTATAGCTGGAAGGATTGGCCGGAATACAACCGAATTCTCGCGGGCGGCGGATCTCGAAGCCATGACAAATACGGTGAGTTCGAGGTCACTGTGACCGAGCCGGGGCATCCGATCATGACCGGTGTGCCCGCGAAATTCAGTCTCCGCGATGAATTATACCGGCAGGAAATCGATCCCCAGGGGACCCCCGTCCAGGTTCTCGCGACCGGTTATGAAAAGGGGACGGGAAAAACCTGGCCGGTGATTTTTGTCGTGAAGCATCCTAAGGCACGGATCGTGGGCATTACACTCGGCCACGATGGCATGTCCCACGATCATCCCGCCTACAAGCGCATCCTTTCAAACAGTGTGAGTTGGGCGTCCGAAAAGCGATGAATATTCGAAACGCGCGTTCCGTTGGCGCTCGGGGCGAGCCACCTCAATTCGTCCGTTTTTCCTAATCCTAATCTTCGAGTGTGATCTTTGAGAACAGCGATAGGGATTACGATTACGATTACGATTACGATTACGATTACGATTACGATTACGAGTAGGAGTAGGAGTAGGAGTAGGAGTAGGAGGAAACGGGAGCACGAAAAATCTGAGATGCGCCGCCAGGGCATCGCGCGGTTTCTTTGGAATTGACACTCTAAAACCGAAGCCTTACTCAGTATGGTATGAAGATGACCATCCGCATAGACGAGGCACTCCTTGATTCTGTTAGGAAAGGCTATGGTTTTGAGAGCAAGACACAGGCGATCAACGCAGCGCTGCACGAAATGGATCGGCGCACCAAGTTGAGAGCCTTTGCGAAGACCGGCAAGGATTTCACAGCCGCTGAGCTCAAGGACGCCGTCGTGCCGGGCTACGACATTCTCGCAAGTCGTGGGATCAAGCTCAAGCGCCATGGCGGCTGAAGCAAGCACGGTGTTGGTGGACAGCAGCGTGTTTATCCATTTGCTGCGCCAAGGGATCGATCCGAACACAGAACTCAGCGCACGTGCCAAGCGGATGGACCTGGCTACCTGCGGCATGGTCCAAGTAGAAGTGCTCCGTGGAGTTCGGAACTCAAAGGTCGGCCAAAAGCTTCTCCGCTTCATGTCGGTGATGCTCTACGCTTCCACCGAATTCCGAACTTGGGATGCTGTAGCACGCCTGGCTTCTGAACTCGACCGCAAAGGAATTATCCTTCCCGCGCAGGACTTGATCATCGCCACCTGCGCACGACAGCTCGATGCTGCGGTTTTCACCCTCGACAATCATTTCCACCATGTCCCGGGCTTGCGTGTTATGACGTCGCTGGACGAGTTGTGCTGAAGCATGGAACGAGCGCTTCGGAGGAGTCGCACTCGAAATCTGACACCGAGCTCTGGCGTTCATGCGCTGACGCCGCGTGGTCGCACGAGAGTCGCTGGATCGCCTTCACGAAGCCCGCGCCGCGCCTCGTTGGTAACCTCAGACTTCAGTAGAGGTCTGCCTCACTTCGCCGGCCATAATGAGAATTGCTGGCGCCATCAAATACTGACTTGCGGTGGGAACGAAAGCTGGGTAAGGTGGAGACATGAGTTTGGGTCGTACAACTTTGAGTGCCCTGTTCCGCTTTGTCGCGGCCGTGGCGCTCGTGGTGTTCGTCGCGGCCCAGGCGATGTGTTTCGCGCACTGCCACTTCGGCGGCGGCCGTGAGGACCAGGCCCAACCGTCCTGCCATGCTTCGTCACGCACGACGGCTTCGCGCGATGTCCAGGATCAGCCGGCGCCCACCGCTCCCGCAACCACCCCGGCGTGCTCGGCCTTGAAAACGATGCTGATCACCGATGACGCGGGAACGCTCGTCGCGCAACCCCTCACCTCGCTTTATATTCTGGGTGCGGTTTTCCCCACGCTAAACGTGACTGAAACGCAGGCGGAAGCAGCGTTCTCACGCCAAGCTCGGCCCCGCGATTGGGTCTTCACGCCTTTAGTCTGCCTCGGTCCAGCGTTCCGCAGCCTCGCTCCTCCTCTCGTCGCCTAAATTGATTCCAGCGTGCGCTCGCGCGCATTGGAAATCAAATTCCTTCATCATTCCGTGCCCTCTTGTCACGGAAGTCCCATGTTAAGTCCCATGTTCGATAGCTGAAAACATTAAACTAAAACTCAAGCCAATAGATATGAACTCGACGAGGCAATTCCTTTGGGCCGTCTTGGCCTTTCTCCTGCCAGGGACGCTCGCTTTAACGGCATTTGCGCAAGGGCCTCGCCTGCTGGATGCCGCCTATCTGGACGCTTTACGCGCCGAGGTGCGCACCAATCACCCGTCCGTCGCCGCCGCGAAGGCGCGCGTGGAGGCCACGGAAGCAGGAGTGCGCGCGGTGCGGTTGTGGGAAGATCCCATGGCCGGATTCGGCATCATGGCTGCCGAGCGCGGGATGCGCCAGGATGACGGCGACCTGGTGTTTGGCGTGGAGCAGACGTTGCCGCGGCGCAAGCTCTACGAGGCGCGCAAGGCCCGGGCAACCGCCGAGCGATCGATATTGGAAGCCGCGACGCGATCTGCCGCGCTGGCGCTTGAAACGCTTGTCGCACAAACCGGCCTCGAGCTTGCGCTGGCGGATGAGATGATCGCCATCCAGACGAACCAGTTGGCCTGGCTCGTCAGCATGGCGGTCAACGCGTCTGAGAAGCTCAAGGACCCCATGGCGAACGCCTCGGAACCGTTGCGCATGGAGAGCGAAGTGGCGCAGGAACGGCAGAAGCTCGATTCCACTCGGAGGCAGCGCGCGCGGTTGACGCAGCAACTCGACATCCTTCTGGGAAGGTCAGGGCATGAGCCGTGGCCGGTGCTTCGGTTGCCGGAATCCGTGTCGATCACACCCACGCTGGAAGAGGAGTTGGGTCGGCTCTACCTGACAAACCCCATGCTCAAGTCCATGGTGAGCACCGCCAACGCGGCGAGCTTGGACATCGATGTGGCGCGGCGCGAGCGCAGTCCGACCTTCTCGGTTGGCGTGGATTCCCGGGTGTATTCAGGCGGCGATTTTCGGGAGGCGACCCTCGGCGCGAAGATGACGTTGCCGTGGTTCAACAACTCAGTTTATCGGGCCAACACCGAGCGCGCACGCCAGCAACGGGTCGCAGCGGAACGTGAAGTTGAGGCGCTCGGACGCACGCTTCGCGGCGGAGCCGTGGCCGCGCACACGGAGTCCGAGAACGCGGCGCACCAGGCCGTCACGTTCTCCAAGGAAGTCATCCCGCGAGCGCGAAAAGCTGCCGAGTCCACACAGAACGCTTGGATTAGCTCGAAGGCCAGCCTGCTGGAGGTCCTTGAATCCCAGCGTGCGTTGCTAAACGCCCGGCTGGAGGAGCGACGGTTTGTTGCCGCGCATGGGGCTGCGCTTGAAACGCTCCGCTCCATCGTTCCGCCTGCGGGTAAACCCTGACACTTTCACAATGAAAACACTCCCAGCCATTCTCTTGACCCTCGCTGTGGCCGTTCCGGCGACTTGGTTTGCGGCACGAAAGCTGCACCCCAACGGCACAAGTTCCGCCGCGAATCCAGGCCAGTCGCCCGCGATCGACGGGCGCAAGCCGATCTATTATCAAAGCGCGATGCACCCATGGGTCAAGTCGCCCAAGCCGGGGCGTTGCACCATTTGCGGCATGGAGCTGACGCCCGTGTATGAAGGCGGCTCCGGTTTCGTTGCGGCGGGCGGCGGCGATGTTGTGCCGCTCACCCAGACGATGATCCAGGTGATGCACGTCCAAACCGCCGAGGCCCAAGTGCGGCCACTCCAGAAGACCCTCACGGTTGCTGGCCTGATTGAAGACGATGCCACAAGGCATCGCGTGCTCGCGGCCTACATCCCGGGCCGGATCCAGAAGCTGTATGTGAACTTTATGGGCGCGGAGGTTGAGAAGGGGCAACCTCTTGCCGAATACTACAGCCCGACGCTCCTGCAAGCCGAGCGAGATTATCGAACCCTGACCGGCGAGCTGCGCGCCGCCACCGCGCTCCGACTGCTGCAAATGGGATTGACCGCCGCGCAAATCGAGGCGCTTCCGCAAAAGCCTGCCGACAAGCTGACTTCGCAGATCCTCGCGCCTCTCGGGGGAACGGTCGTCGAGCAAAATGTGTATGAGGGCCAATACTTGCAGGAGGGTGAGAAGCTGTTTGAAATCGCCGACTTCTCGACGATGTGGTTTCAGTTCCGTGCCTACGAGCAAGATCTGCCTTGGATCAAGCCCGGTCTCAAAGTGGATGTCACGACGCCTTCTCATCCGGGTGTGATTTTCACTGGAAATATTTCCTTCATAGAACCGAACTTCGATCCCATCACGCGCTCGACCAAAGTGCGTGTCGAACTGGAGAATCCGACTGCGGAATCCGGCCATCGTATGCTGCACCGTCTGTATGCGGATGGCCGTGTGCATCTGGAGGCACCGCGGGTTCTTACGGTGCCGCGCACCGCGATCATTGAAACCGGCCCTGAAGCGGTCGCGTATGTGGATCAGGGCGGCGGCGCTTATTCGCGACGCGTGCTCAAGCTCGGCCGTCGCGGTGACGTGATGGTTGAAGTAGCGCAGGGCCTGAGCGAGGGAGACAAGGTGGTCGTGAACGGCAATCTGCTCATCGATGGACAGGCCGAGATGAATCGCACTTTCGCCGAGCCTGCCGCCCCGCCTGCGACGGCCGCCCTGATGCCAGCGCTGACAGGGAACGAACGCGAAGCGGTCACATTATTTTTCGCATTAGCCGACGCCATCACGTTCTCGCTGGCGGCAGATGACCTCGGCCACTTCAACACGGAGGCGGCAAAAACGCACGCTGCCACGCCCGCTCTGCTGGCGACGTTTCCCGAAGGCAGCGCGTGGCGCGGCCTTTTGAAATCCTTCGAGACCGCCGGCCATTTGAATCAGGTGGCGGATCTGAAAATGGCGCGCAAGGAATTCTATCCGTTTAGCAACGCCGTCGTCGCGCTGGCGCAGGCTTTGAGGCGCACCGAAAAGGAATTCACTTCCCTGAAAGTGTTCCGCTGTCCTATGACGAAAAGTGTTTTTCCAGACGCCCCGGCATCGGCGCATTGGATGCAGCTTCAGCCTGGCATCAGAAACCCCTACATGGGCACTCGGATGATCGACTGCGGAACGGAGGTCAAGTGAAGATCATGATGACAAGATCACTTTTGTCCCACGGCCTATGATCCAACGCGTCATCGAATGGAGTTTGAGAAACCGGTTTCTGGTTTTCTGCGGCGTGCTCCTGATCATCGCACTGGGCGTGAGAGCGGTGTTCAAGACACCTGTGGACGCCATCCCGGACCTCACGGAAAACCAGGTGCTTGTCTATGCTGACTGGATGGGCCGCAGCCCTCAGGAGGTGGAGGACCAAGTGACTTATCCGCTGTCCACCGGCTTGCAGGGGCTCGCGGGCGTGAAGGACGTCCGGGCCGTCTCGATGTTCGGCTTCTCGCTGCTCACAATTATTTTCGAAGATAACATCGACACCTATTTCGCGCGGACGCGCGTTTTGGAGCGGCTCAATTATCTGCAAGGCGCGATGCCCGAAGGCGTGAAGCCGCAACTCGGACCGGACGCCACCGGGCTCGGCTGGGTCTATCAGTACTATCTCGATGTCGATCCGTCGGTATCGCCCGATGGCGGCTACGATCTCGGCAAGCTTCGCGCCGTGCAGGACTGGCACATCCGCTACCAACTCGCGAGCGTGCAGGGTGTGGCGGAGGTCGCGAGCATCGGCGGCTTCGTGAAGCAGTATCAAATCGAACTCTCCACGGCGAGGATGCGGGCGGCCAACGTCACCATCATGGAGGTGGTGACGGCGGTGCAAAACGCCAACCTCAACGTTGGCGGCAAGGTGATTGAGGAAAACGGCGCTGAGTTCGTATTGCGGGGCATCGGCCTGGTCGAAAGCACCGAGGACCTCGAGCTCATTCCCATCAAGGCGATGGATGGCACGCCCATTTATGTGAAGGATATTGCCACGGTGCAAATCGGCGGTGACTTCAGGCGCGGGGCGCTCGACATCGGAGGGCGCGAGGCGGTTGGGGGGACGGTGGTCATGCGGACGGGCGAGAACGCCAAGGCCGTCATCGAGCGAGTGAAGGCGAAGATTGCGCAGATTTCCAAGAGCCTGCCGCCCGGGATTTCCATCAAGCCGTTCTACGACCGCAGTCAATTGATTGACCGCACCATCGAAACGCTCAAGCACGCGCTCCTCGAGGAGATCGTTCTCGTCACCCTGGCGCACATCATTTTTCTTTGGCACTTCCGAAGCATCCTGATCGTGACCCTGCCGTTGCCCATTTCCATCCTCATATCCTTCCTGCTGATGAGGCAATTCAACATCACCAGCAACATCATGTCGCTGACAGGCATCGCCATTGCCATTGGCGTTCTGGTGGACGCGGCCATCGTCGTCACGGAGAACGTTCTCCGCCACTGCGAACGCGCGGAGGAAACGAAAGGTGGAAGGCTCACGGCAGCGGAGACATGGCACGAAACGTTGACCGCATGCCAGCAGGTGGGGCGGCCCATCTTCTTCGCGATGGGCATCATTATTCTCGCTTTCGTGCCGGTGTTCGCCCTCACGGGGCAGGAGGGCAAGTTGTTCCATCCGCTCGCGTGGACAAAAACATTCGCCATGGCCGGCTCGACGCTGCTCGCGGTGACGCTGGTCCCGGTGTTGTGCAGCCTGTTGGTGCGCGGGCCGTTTCACGGAGAAAGCCACAACATCGTGATGCGCTGGCTGCTGAGGATCTACGACCCAGCGCTCAACTGGGCTTTGAACCATCGCAAGACGGTGATGGGCGCGGCGGGGATGCTGCTGGCGGCGGCGCTGGTGACGGCATTCGGACTGCCGCGGGCCTGGGTGAAGCAAATGCTCGACCACGGATGGGAGCGCACCGCCAGCCTCACCCAAGGGTTCGGCAAAGAGTTCATGCCGCCGCTCAACGAAGGCAGCTTGCTCTACATGCCCGTCATGCTCCCAAAAACTGGTCTCAAAGAAATCCAGCGCGTCATGTCCTGGCAGGACAAAGTGTTAAGCGCCGTGTCGGAGATCGAAACCGTCGCGGGCAAGTTGGGCCGTTTCGAGACGCCCACGGATCCCGCGCCCACCGAGATGTTGGAAACGACCATCACGCTCAAACCGGAGTGGATTCCGGCGCACCGCGTCGTGCTCGGCTTCATCAAGATTCCGCGAGTGGTCCGCAACCCGGCATGGCGCGAGGGCATGACGGTCGAGAAGCTCAAGGCTGAGCTGACGGAGATGATGAAGCTCGTGCCCGGCTACGTGCCCGCGTTTCTCCAACCCATTGAGAACCGGATTCTCATGCTCTACACCGGCATCCGCGCGCAGGTGGGAGTGAAGATTTACGGCGATAACCTGGACGCCATTCAGCAGAAAGCTTACGAAGTCGAGAGTGTGGTGAAGCGGATACGCGGCGCGGTTGGCGTCTCCCCTTCACGTGTCCAGGGAAAGCCCTACCTGAACGTGAAGGTGGATAGGAAAGCACTCGCGCGCTATAACCTGAGCGTCCGGGACGTGCTCGACGCCGTGGAGGTGGCCATCGGGGGCAAGAATGTCAGCGTCACCATCGAGGGGCGCGAGCGATTCCCCATCCAAGTCCGTCTCGAGCGCGGCGAGCGAGACGACATTGAGAAGATTGGCAGCATCCTCATTGCGTCGCGAGGACCGACGGGAGGTGGCATGGGCGGTTCGGCTCGCCGCACCTCTATGGGCGTGAGTGCTGCCAGCGACAACCAGTTGCTCACCTACATCCCGCTTGCGATGGTCGCCAAAATTTCGCGCGAAGTGGGCGCGAACGAAATCGCCAGCGAGAACGGGCGCCTCCGCTCCTATGTGCAATCGAACGTCCAGGACCGCGATCTAGGCGGATTCGTCAACGAGATTGAACAGGAGTTGCTGAAGCTCGATTGGGGCAATATGACCTATCAGATGACGGGCGAATATGAGAACCAGCGGCGTTTCGTGAAGACCATGCAACTCGTCTTCCCAGCCGTGCTCCTGATCATCTTCGTGATGCTCTACATGGTCTATCACAGCGCGCTCGAGGCCGCCCACGTCATGCTCGCCGTGCCGTTCGCCCTGAGCGGTGGCGTCTTCCTGCAAAAGCTGCTCGGCTACAATTTCAATGGCGCGGTATGGGTGGGTTACATCGCCCTTTTTGGAACCGCGGTGCAAACAGGCATTGTGATGGTGGTCTACCTCGAAGAAATGGTGAAGAAACGCATGATCGAACGCGGCAGCGACTTCAACCACGCCGACCTCGTTCAAGCCGTGAAGGACGGCGCCCGCCTTCGCCTTCGTCCGAAGGTGATGACCGTCGCGACGATTGTGGCGAGCCTGCTGCCCATCATGTGGAGTGACAGGCAGGGCGCTGAAGTGATGAAGCCGCTGGCCACGCCCGTCATCGGCGGCATGATTTCCAGCCTCCTCCACATCCTCATCGTCACCCCTGTCATCTTCCTCTGGCTGCGAGCACGTGATCTCCCGCCGAGCTCCGCAACACAGGCTTCAGCCACGAGGGAAACAATCCAAAAGGAAGGCCCCGAAAATCCATGAACAGAAGCAGAACCATGCCCACCACTTGAAACCGGCAATTGAACTGATCGCACCAATTGCAGAGGGCGCATCCCGCAGTTGTCGGTTGCGGAGCACGACCTGAGACAAACCCGATGGGACGCTCCTATGAGAATCGGTGGGGCGCAACGAGAAGAACTTGCGGAATTCTGCAAGCGGCATGATAATTCGTCGGTATGGGTTTTGCGGAGGTATTCAACGTCACCAGTGTTCGCGACTCTTTACCCATGTGTTTGCTGGTATTTTTGAGGTTAAATGAACGACCGGATTAAGGATAAACGGCAGTGGGCCATGGCGGGGAGAACCAGCGTCCACACTTTGATCCCCGCCGCACTCCAGAATGGTTGGTTCATTGGCGGGCTTGGGCGGACTGTCCCAGTAACAGAACCTAGGAGGACTGTCCCATGCCTATGAACCGCCCGCGAACGGACTTGGAGCGCCTGGTGCTGACGGTGCATCGACGCAACGGCGGAACACGGACGTCGTTGGATTTCGACACGGAGTTGTTGGGTCCAGAGTTTGGGCTCGATTCCCTTGATTTAGCCGAGATCATGGCGGAGGTGGAACGTCGATTTGGGGTGTCACCTTTTGAAGCGGCCGAGCCGCCTCGGGTGTGGCAGGATGTGATCAAGTTGGTGGTGTTGAACATCCGTTAAGAGGCCCAACGGAGGCCTCGTCAAGGCGGTGTTAAACTTGTGGGTTTATGGAGGAAGCAGAGCCGTTTGAGACGTTGTGCGCCCTGTTTAGAGAGCTCGAACGAGGGCGTTCGGTCGCTTTGAGCGGGGATGCAACGCCTCCCTCGGGTGTGAGCGGAATCGGGCCTTGGGTGGGTGTTAGCACTTCGGGGACCACGGGGCATCCGATCCGGGTGTGGCGGGCGTGGAGAGAGTTCAAGGAGAGCATCGCCGTGTCTTCGTCGAGGATGGGTTGGGCGTGGGCGACAGGGTTTCGCCCCGATTCCTATGCGGGCGCTCAAGTGGCGGCGCAGGCTTGGTTGGAGCGAGGAAAGGTTCATTTTATGAAAGAGGTGGGGCGGTCCACCTGGAGGTTGTTGGAGCAGGAATCAGTTGATGCCATCTCGGCGACCCCCACCTTCGTCGATTTGCTTTTGAGCTCAAGCCGTCGTGCGCAGCGCTGGTGTCCGCGGCAGTTAACTTTGGGAGGGGAAGTATTGCGATCGGTCGTGGGGCAACGCATTCGAGCCCAATTCTTCGGGGCGCGAATTCAGGTGGTTTATGCGTCGAGCGAGCTAGGGTTGATTTTTAGGACGCGTCGCATGGACGGACTCTATGAGGTGAAGGGATTGGACCTGCGATTTCAGGGATGGCGGTTGACCACAGAGGGGCTTGCGACTTCCGAGAAGAGCGGAGCGTTGGAATTGCTTTTGGATGGGGAGTGGAGGCGCACGGGCGATGTGGCGGAGTGGGTGGCCGAGTCATCGGGGGAGGAATGCATCAGGCTGGTGGGGAGGTGTGACGCGGTGGCCAACGTGGGTGGGACCAAGGTGAGTTTGGACTGGGTGGTCTCGGTGGCGGAAAGTGTGCCTGGCGTGGCGCGGGCGGTGGCGTGGGCGGAGCGAAATGCGGTCGTGGGCGAGGTTATTGGATTGCGAGTGGAGCCGGAGCCGGGATTGGATTGGGTGGCATTGAGACCGCAGGTTGAGCGGTGCTTCTGGTCGAGACTTCCGAAGCCGGGATGGCCAAGGGTGTGGGAGGTGGGAGTAATCGGTTTGGGGGTGAACGGAAAACGGGTGCGACGGTGAGGAGAAGCAGAGAGCGGAAATGGGTTTGATCGCCGCTTTCTGTTTTCGGATTTCATGACTGTTGCCGCCGCGCACCAAAAGGGGTTGTTTGGATGAAACGATATCTTGTTACGGGAGGATCCAGAGGGTTGGGTTTGTGTGTGGTCAGGGCTTTGCTCGAGTCGGGCGCACAGGTCCTCACATGTGCTCGACGGAGGAGCGAAGGCGTCGATGCCCTGGCGGCTGAGTTCGGCCCACGGGTCCGCTTCCTGGAGGTCGATTTGGCGATGCGAGGGACGGTGGCACGATTGGTTCGCGAGTTTGACCTGCTGGATGGATTGGATGGGTTCGTGGCGAACGCCGCACTGGGTCTTGATGGAATGCTGACGTTGTCGCCGGAGGAATCGATGCGCGCGTGCGTGGAGGTGAACTTGATATCGTCAATGCTGCTCGCTCGCGAAGTGATCAAAGGGATGTTCCGCCGGAAACAAGGCAGTCTGGTGTTTGTGTCGTCGGTTGCCGCGCGCACGGGTGTCAGCGGATTGACGGTTTATAGCGCGACGAAGGCCGGGTTGTGCGGATTTTCGAAGGCGCTTGCCAGGGAATACGGGCCGGTGGGAATTCGATCGAATTGTGTTTTGCCTGGTTTCCTGGACACGGAAATGACCCATGGGTTGACCAAGCCCGCGCGGGATCGAATCGCGGCCAGGTCATCGTTGAAACGACTTGGAGCGGCGTCGGATATCGTGGGAGCGGTCTGCTTTTTGTTATCGGATGCGGCCGCTTTTGTGACGGGAACCGAGGTTGTGATTGATGGCGGAATGCTTTGAAAGCTGAGGTCAAGCCCACTTTTTTGCCTTTCGACGACTGAATGAATCAAGAACATCCCATGCCGGTCGAGTTTGCTCCAGGAGTTTGCTTTTCGGAAGAGGCTTTACGACGTCATTTCAAGCGGTGCGGTCCGGGGGTGAAGGTTTTTCGTGGGTGCCGAATCCATCTCCCGGAACAGGTTGAGCTGGGGGCGTATTGTCAGATCGATGAGGGGGTTTTTATTTTCGCGGGCGAGAGTGTGGTGATCGGTGTTCACGCGCATCTCGCATTTCAATCATCGATCTCGGGCGGTGGCAGGGTGAGGGTGGGTGATTATGCCGGGATCGGGGCCGGGGTGCGTCTTATCTCCGGATCGGAGGATCCGCACGGCGGGGGATTAACCAACCCGACGATCCCGGCAGCTCTGCGTTCGGTGCGGCGTGGGCGTGTCGAGGTGGGGGCTTATGCGTTGGTGTTTACGAACAGTGTGGTGTTGCCGGATGTGTGCATCGGGGAAGGCGCGGTCGTCGCTGCGGGGTCGGTGGTGCATCGCACTTTGAAACCGTGGACGGTTTATGCCGGCTCGCCCCTCGTGGCAGTCGGGGTGCGTGATCCGAAGACAACCGTGGAGACAATGAGGAAGCTCTTGGAGCAAGAAGCTGAAAGTTGAAATTGGGAAATTCGTGCATCGGCTCAACCTTCAATTTTCTGCTTTCAGCTTTCTCCGCATCGGCTACGGTTCGGCTAGGATGAGTTGCGTGCTTAAGAAACCAGGGGCTTTGTCCACGCTGCTATTTTCTGCTTTGCTCGGCGTTTGCTGGGTGTTTCCTGATTGGTGGTACAGCCACAGTGATACGAGGCAAGGTCGTCGTTGGTTCCTGGAGAAGGCTGTGGTTCCAGGGTGGCACTACACCAAGGTCCCCGTCGCGAAATCCGCCGAAGCCATCCTGGTGGCGGATGAGTTGGTCAGCGGGGAATTTACCAATGGGAACGGCGAGCTGGTTCGAGTGTTCTCGGCGAAACGCATCCGTGAGAAGAAGAACGAGATCGGGCTGTTTGTCCACACGCCGGATCGGTGCTGGACCGAGACCGGGTGGAAGTTGGAACAGCAGGCACCTGACTCAGTGGAGGTGCCGATCCATTCGATGCGGATGATTCTGGAGCGTCGGATTTTCAACAGAGGATCGGGGGATCGCGAGTTGGTCCTCTTTGGCGGGCTCGTGGGAGGGCAATCGTTGCCGTATCGATTGGATCACAACCTTTCCGTTGGCATGCGACACCAATTGAAAGCGGCTGCGGATCATTCGGGAGCGACGCTGAGGGCTTCGGATCAACGATTCTGGAAGAGAGTGTGGGAATCGTTTTGGAGTCGCCGGCAGCTTCTCGGTCCGAAACAGTTTATCAGGATCTCCACCCCTCTCAAGCGCGGTGAAGACATCGCCTTGAGCGACGCGCTGCTGCGGTCATTCCTTCCGCAGTGGTTGGAGGAGTCCGATTTCTCGACTGGCAAGAACGTGAGCAGACAATAAGCAACTCATGCCGATGTCACGACCCAGCCATTTTGCGACGGCCCTGCTACTGCTGCCGACCTGGGTGGCCCTCGCGTGGACAATCTCAAAGGCATCGTGGTTTTGGGGGCATCGCGCGGATCTGCAATTTGGCTGGGTATTAGTTCTTCTGTGCGCCTTTGTGACGTGGGAAGACTGGGAAGCGAGGCCTGTGTTGCAGTTGCGATGGAGTCCGGTGTCGGCGGGTCTGGCTTGTTTGGGTCTGAGTCTTCTCCTAGTGATCCAAGTGTATCAAGCGGCATTCGGCTTGAATGCGGCTTCGATGTGCGCCCTGGCGCTCGCTTGCCAAGTCTGTATTACGGCAAACCTGCTCTACCTGTTTGGTGGTGATGGCTTGAGGTGTTTCAGTTTTGGCTTCGCCTTTTTGTTGGTCGCGATGCCTTTGCCGTCGGCGATCCAAGGGCCGTTGATCTCCTCGTTGCAGGGCTTTATTGCGACGCTGAACGTCGAGGTTCTGAACCTGATGGGCGTGCCGGCGAGCCGGGTCGGCAGCCTGATTCAACTGCCCTCGGGCACGGTGGGAGTGGATGAGGCATGCAGCGGGATCCGGAGTTTGCAAGCGACGGTGATGGCGACGCTGTTCATCGGGCGATTGGGACTGGTATCCCTTGGATTCAGGGGTGTGTTGTTTGTAACGGGACTTGGGCTGGCGATTCTCGGGAATATCATTCGCTCGCTGTTCTTGAGCACCACGGCGAGTTACGGAGGGATAGCCGCCGTGGAGACGGCGCATGACGCGGCGGGTTGGTCGGTCCTTGCGTTTACAGCGGCGGGAGTGGCTGTGGCTAGTGGGATCCTGGGCAGGCTCGAGCAAAAGGTGGTGCAAGCTAAAAAATTGAAAGCAGAGAGTTGAACGTGGAAGGTGGAAGATGGAAATCAATTGGACATTGGAAACACATGAATAAACCTCACTGCTTTTTTCGGATTTCAGCTTTTGGAATGCGGCTGTTCATTTCCCGGGGTGGCGGTTAGGTTCCGGGGAGTTTCGATGATTCAACGACACCAATGTCCGATCTGCAACCACGCTGCAATCCCTATTTTTGCTCGACCCTACGCGCTGCCTGAACTGGGCGCCATGATCGCGGCTTCGGGGCTTGGGGGGAAGCTCGACGGTTGCGACTACGAGGTGCGTGCCTGCACGGCGTGCGAATTGCACTTTCAGACCTGGGTGATGTCGGATGACGAGTTGGAGCACTGGTACTCACCGCCGCGGGATGACGACTCGTTCATGCAAGAAATTGGATCGCAGAAGCTGCACTGGTTTGCCCATCAGACGGAGGAGATTTTGGTATTGAGACAGGTCTGCGGCGCGAGGACACCCCGGGTCCTGGACTTTGGCTGCAATTTGGGGAAGTGGGCGAGCATGGCGCTAGCGCACGGCTGCGAGGTTTACGGGGTGGACGTGAATCATGACGCCGCACGATTCTGTGCTGGGCGAGGGATTCAGATGGTTTCCTTGGAGGAGGCGCGCTCTCTCCGTTTCGATTTCATCAACGTCGATCAAGTTGTCGAGCATCTGAGCGCACCTCTTGAGATCACGCGGGCTTTGGCGGGGTGCTTGAAGCCCGGCGGTTTGATCAAGTTGAGCACGCCGCACAACCCGGCACTGCCGATCAAGCTGAGAGCCTCCGGTCATGATGACAACCGTGTGCTGGAGGCGGGAACTCTGGATGCCCTGCTCCCTCTTATGCACGTGAATTTGTTCACGCCCGACTCGTTGCGCACGCTGGCTTCCGGGGCTGGCCTCCGGGAGTTTCGCCAGCCATTTCTGACATGGCTTGGGGCCGGTCAAATGTGGAACCTTCCCCGCCAATTGAATCGCAACCTGACCGTGCCTTTCAAGCGGTGGCGTGGCCGGGGGACGTATCTTTGGTTTGAGAGTGGGAACCGTCCAAAGGCAGAAAGTTGAAAGGCTGAGATGGAGGATTCAAGGTTCCGAAGCGCTTCCGTCACGCCGTTTTCTTGAGCACGGTCCACAGGGTATGAGCGAATCGATTCAGATAGCGCATCTTGTTCCCCGCAGCCAAAGCATACCGCAGCCAGCGAAGCAACGCAGGTCTTGGCCGTTCCATCGCATACGACTCAACAACCTTCACCGGGAATTTTTGGGGCTGCCCTTCTATGAACTGGATGGCTTCATGGAGGTTGAAGAACCATTTGTGTCGGTCCACTGGTGTTTGGATCTGTAGACCATAATGTCCGATCGTTCCGTAGCCGCGTTCGATCGCCCGGCGCGCATTGGACCAGTTGTTCGGCAGCGATAGGATGAGATGCCCTCCGCAGACTCTCACCAGTTCTCCAAAAACAAAATGGAGATTGTCCAGATGCTCCAGAACATCGGCGCAAACCACGCAGTCAAATTGCGAGGTGGCGAAGGGCAGCTCATCGATTTCATCGAGGTTCAGGATGAGATCCGGAGTTCCTTCAACATCGACACCCAGGTAGTCAATGCCTGGAACGAGACGCTTCAGCAAGGCGTTGTCACACCCCACATCCAGAACCTTGCCTCGGATGTATTGCGGGAAGCGTTGCGCAATGTAACTTGATCGCAAAGACCCCTCAGGAAAATGGTCGAACTCAACACGCATGAAGGGAGTGTGTCGCCCGGCTTGCAAAACGCAATAATCTCATTTAGATCTTCGGCCCACACGCAGCGGCACGCGGGCGGGCAGGCTCAGAACTCAGTAAAAGCGGTTGAAATCGTGATCTGAATGCGCCACCCCAATGCCTCCATTTTTCGTAATCGTAATCCTCGGGTGTTGCCCTTGAAACAGAGGAGTGGAGCACGATTACGATTACGAGCAGGGAATTGGAGTTGCTCGAGCATCAGGCTAAACAGGGTCGTTTTACTGAGTTCAGAGACTTCGCCACGCCTTGAGCTCAACGGCTATTTCGGACGACCGGATTGTTTGGTTTTGATCTTGCCGAATCGGGGGATGGGTTGGGATGCTGTCGGCTCCCTTGGAAACGAGACGAAACCTGTTGCTGATCGGTGGGGGCCACGCGCACGTCGCGGTCGTGAAGGCTTTCGCGGATCATCCGCTCCCCCAAGTTTGCCTCACGCTCCTATCCCAGCACCGCATGGCGCCGTATTCAGGGATGGTTCCCGGTTTGATAGCGGGACATTATCAGGTTGAGGAGTCGCATATTGACCTTCCACGTCTTTGCGAGCGGGCGGATGCCTCGTTCGAGCAGACGAGGGTCACGGGTCTTGATCTCGCAAATAAGGAGGCTCGGGTGTCGGGGGGGCATGCGCCCATTCGATTCGATCTGGTTTCGGTGAACACAGGTTCGACTCCGGGCGACGGGGGCTTGGCCGGTGTGAGTGAGCACGGGATTCCGGTGAAGCCCATCAGCCAATTCTTGAAAGGTTGGGAAAGGCTCATGGACCGCGTGACCCGCGATCCTGCCGCACCTATGCGAGTGGTTGTGGTGGGGGGAGGGGCTGGCGGTGTGGAGCTCGCACTCGCCGTGCAGCACCGCCTGGTTTCTCTCGTCTCAGAGCGCGATGTCAGAGCCGATGTCATCCAGGTCACTCTGGTGAGCGCTTCTGAAGTTCTTGTTCCAATGCATAACAGATGGGTGCAGGCAAAACTGAACCGCATCCTCCGCGAACGACGCATCCGGTCCCTCCTGAGCCAACGTGTGGTGGAGGTGACTTCGCGATCCGTGAGATGCGACTCCGGGGTTGAAGTGCCTTTTGACGCCTTATTTTGGGCGACCACCGCGTCGGCTCCAGGTTGGATCCAGGAATCAGGACTGCGTGCTGACGCCCAAGGATTCCTCGGGGTGAACGAGTGTTACCAGTCGCTGTCGCACGCCTTCGTTTTTGCGGCGGGGGATGTGGCTTCGGCGATCCATAACCCCCGTCCCAAGTCAGGGGTTTTCGCGGTTCGCCAGGGCCCGCTCCTGGCTCTGAACCTAAGACGGGCTCTCCAAGGAGAAGCCTTGGTCCCGCTCAAGCTTCAGATGCGGTTCCTCAGTCTGATCGGCACTGGAGACCGCCATGCTGTCGGCTCTCGTGGCAAGTTGGCTTTCGAAGGGAGATGGGTATGGTGGCTCAAAGATTGGATTGATCGGCGTTGGATAAAGCAATACGCGTGAGAGACTGGCTTGGTGGGAGTTCGAAGCGCCCGCCCGATTGCTGTGAGCGAAAGCGAAGCTGGATTTTTGCGAACTGGATCGTTAGCGTCCCATTGTGTTCTCCAACCAGGTTGTTTCAAGGTGCGTCTTCGCGCGCCGTGCTTGTCGTGCGCCGTTGGGTCTGCCCGTGGCGGCCTCACTGGTCGCTGCTCAAAAGCGCGGTGACCTATTCGAAGCCACCAGTTTTTCGGTCAATCCGACAGTTCGCTTATGGCATCCCCGCATGGGAGGTGGCATCGCACGGCTGAACGCGGTGCGGCCTGCCTGCCGTAGCCTTGGCGAAGGCAGGACGGCGCAGCGCTCCGTCACTCCATTTCTGAATTGTTTTTGCACCAATCCTGAACCGGATGCCTTCTAGAATGCCTCCCTCATCCCAGCCGGAACTAGCGCGAAAACTCGGCTTATTCGATGCCACGATGCTGGTGATCGGCGGCATCGTGGGCGCCGGCATTTTCATGAACCCTTACGTCGTGGCGCGCGAGGTGCATTCTGCGGCATTGATCCTCGGCGCCTGGGTGTTTGGTGGGTTAGTGGCCTTGTCGGGAGGCTTTGTCTATGCGGAACTTTCGGCGCGACGCCCGAGCGTGGGCGGTCAATACGCTTATTTCCGCGAGGCCTTCCATCCTGCGATCGCATTTTTGTATGGATGGGCTCTGCTGCTCGTTATACAGACCGGGGGCATGGCCGCAGTGGCGATGACTTTTGCTCATTACTTCGTGTCGCTTACGCATGTGGGCCTCTCCGAAGGTGCGGTGGCCCTCATCGCCCTCTTTCTTCTGACGACGCTGAACTGTTTAGGGGTGCGGGCTGGAAGCAATTTTCAGAGCGCCATGACCGTGCTGAAAATGGCCGCCATCTGCCTGCTCGTGTTTGCGGGCTTTGTCTGGATCGACAGACCTTCGATTGTTTGGACCCCTCTGTTGGACCGGCCTTTTTCGGGGGGATTACTGGGGGCGTTTGGTGCTTCGCTGGTTCCTGTTTTGTTTGCCTACGGAGGTTGGCAAACCGCCTGTTTCATAGCGGGCGAGGTGCGTGAGCCGGAGAAAAATCTACCCCGAGGGTTGATCCTGGGAGTGCTGGGTGTAGTGGCGCTCTACCTTTCCGTCAACCTTGTCTGCTTGTACGCCCTGGGTCCCGAAAAACTGGCTCAAACCAAAACCCCGGCCTCCGAGGTTATGCGGTTGGCGCTGGGTGAAAAAGGGGCTTCGCTTATTGCGTTGGGCATCACGATTTCCACTTTGGGGTTCCTCAGCCAGGGGATGCTCACGGCACCTCGTGTTTATTTCAGCATGGCGCAACACGGGTTGTTTTTCAAAAGTGTCGCCAGGATCGACCCGCGCACCCAGGTCCCCACCATGGCGGTGGTGCTCCAGGGATTGTGCGCCTCGGTGATCGCGATGTCTGGAAGTTACGCGACCATCCTCAATTACGTTGTGTCCGTGGACTTCATTTTCTACGGACTGGCTGCCGCGTGTGTCTTTATCTTTCGAAAGCGGGATGCCTCGTCAGGTCGTCCTTCCTCCTTTCCAGTTCCAGGACACCCGTTCACCACCTTATTTTTTATGGTTTCCTGTTGGATTGTGGTGGCCACCACGGTCGCAAAATATCCGCGGGACAGCCTTATTGGACTGGGAATCCTTGCGGCAGGACTCCCTGTTTATGTGTTTTGGAGCCGACGGTCGGCGACTGAAAAAGATCCCTGATGGGGAAATGATGCCACGCCCAATTGGGCCAGGGAATCACCGGCTCCAAGAAACTTCGTGACCTCATGCGTTCGTTGTTGTAATCACGATGTCAGTCGTCCCCGAGCTGACGCAGGAACTGGCAGACGAAACGCTAAGCCATCATGATCCGTTGTGAACTCTCTCGAGTATGAGGCTGGATGGCTCCCAGGATTCGTGGATCGTTTCAGTCCGACCGCAAGTCAACCGCGATCATGATTGGTACCGCCCTCACTCCGTGCTGGCGGAGGAGGAACCTGACGCGTGCCTGCAACCGCGCCGCTCGCTGGTTGTGTTTCTGGTCAACCGCGAGTGCCCATGGAAATGCCTTGAGTGTGACCTCTGGAAATATACGACCCTCGAAACCGTGCCCGAAGGAGCGATCCCGCGACAAATCGAGGTTGCTTTGACTCAAGCGCCTTCCGGTGAACCTTTCGCGCAAATCAAACTTTACAACAGCGGAAGCTTCTTCGATCCAAAGGCCATTCCTCCCGGCGACGACGCCTTGATAGCGCGTCAGCTTGAACACTTTGACCGCGTGATTGTGGAGTCGCATCCCGCGTTCGTGGGAGAGCGATGCTGGCGGTTCAAGCGAGCGTTGGGCCCCAAGCTTGAAGTGGCCATGGGACTTGAAACCGTGCATCCAGACGTCCTTCCGCGCCTCAACAAGCGGATGACGCTTGAGCATTACGCCCGCGCCGCCGCCGCTTTGAGGGAACAAGACATCGACGTCCGTTCCTTTCTCCTAATCCGGCCTCCTTTCATGGCGGAAGAGGAAGTGGTCGAATGGACTCGCAAAGGGGTCGAATTCGCGTTTGAAAAGGGCGCCTCGATTGTTTCGCTCATCCCCACGCGGTTCGGCAGCGGTGCTCTGGAAAAGCTCGCGACACAAGGACACTTTGAACCGCCCTCCCTCGACACCATCGAGAGGGCTTTTGACGGGGCTTTGGCCGGGGCTGCCGGTCGTGTGTTCGTGGACTTGTGGGGTCTCGAAACATTCTCGAAATGTCCTTTGTGTTTTGTTGGAAGGTTGCACAGGCTCAGCGAGATGAACCGGCTCCAAACCATGTTGCCTACGGTTCTTTGCCATCGATGTGGACATGACTCTGCCTCATCATGACATCGCGATCATTGGGTCGGGGTTTGCGGGCTCCCTGCTCGCATTGGCTTGCCGTCAGCTCGGCCTCCGTGTCTTGCTGCTCGAACGAGGACAGCATCCGCGCTTCGCCATCGGCGAGTCCTCAACACCGTTGGCCAATCTGTTGCTCGAAGAACTGGCGTCTCAGTACGACCTGCCTCAGATTGCCGCCTTCTCAAAATGGGGAACTTGGCGCCGCACCTATCCCTTTATCCGCTGCGGGCTCAAACGAGGGTTCTCCTTCTTCCAGCACTCGCGAGGAAAACCTTTCGCGCCGATGCCTTCACGTCGCAACGAGCTCCGGGTGGCCGCAAGCCCCTCCGATCAAATCGCCGACACACACTGGTTTCGCGAAGATTTCGATGCCTTTCTTTGTGATCAAGCCCGTGCCGTCGGAGTGTCCTATGTGGACCGCATCGAATTGGAGACCCCGGTGCGCACGGCAGCGCACTGGCGATTGGTGGGACAACGAGACCACGTGAAGTGTGGTTGGACCGCTGGGGCGCTTTTCGACGCCACCGGGCCCCGCGGCTTTTTGTTCCGAGCGTTTGGCCTGAAAGAGATCCGAATGCCTCGGCTTCCCGCAACAGCAGCTCTTTTCTCGCACTTCAAGAACGTCCCACTATGGGGTGATCTCCATCCATCGGCCGAACGAGCACCCTTTCCGGTCGATGACGCTGCGCTGCACCACCTCATCGACGGAGGATGGATCTGGGTTCTCAGATTCCTCGATGGAACCGTCAGCGCGGGGGTTGCGGCCTGTGGAGCGGAGGCGCAGCGCTTCAACTTCAATTCGGGCGCATCGGCCTGGCGGAGGGTGTTGAGCGAATACCCCTCGATTCAGAGGCAGTTCGAGCATGCGGAGCCGATACGCCCCTTTGGGCACATGGCCTCATTGTCGTTTCAGTGCGAGACCCTTTCCGGTGATCATTGGGCCATGCTGCCTTCTGCTGGAGGGTTTGTGGACCCCCTGCTTTCGACGGGGTTTCCCCTCGCATTGCTCGGGATCCTGCGCGTCGCCGGGATTGTTCGGGACCAGTTCGGAAGGCGCAATTTCTCTGAATCCCTGGAACAACACGCCCGGATCACGCGGTGCGAACTTCTCGCGGCGGAAAACCTGATCGCATCTCTCTACACCGCATTCGATGACTTCGAATTGTTCACGAACCTCAGCCTTCTCTATTTTGCCGCGGCGAGTTTCAGCGAGACCGTGCGACGTCTTGGGCGGCCTGAATTAGCGGGCGGGTTTTTGCTCCATGACCATCCCGTCCATGGGCCGCGCATTGCGGAATGCTGCGCGCTCGCGCGCGATCTCGCAAAGCCTCGGGAGGCACGCGATCCAGCGCGGAAACATCTCCTCCATTTAATTCAAGACACCATCCGACCCATCAACGTCGCGGGACTTGCTGACAGCACTCGTCGCAACTGGTATCCCGTCAATCTAGAGGATCTCTACGCCGCCGCGCCGAAGGTTCGCGCCACACACCAGGAGATCGATGCCATGCTCGCGCGATGCGGGCTCACACCCCGCCATGGGGAGCCAGGTTCACCTGCCGACTCCGTGAACCTCGAAGCCGATCGATCTTAGCGCGACGTGGTCCAGGAGGTTCCGTCCGTCGAAGAGGCTCGCGGGCTTGCGCATGGTGCTATGAAGCCGGGCGTAGTCATAGGTTTTGAACTCGTCCCACTCGGTGAGCACAATGATCGCGTGCGCGGAGTCGGCGGCGGCGTAAGGATCGCTCAAGCATGTGACACGCGCGGCCAAGGCGTCCGCGCCAAGGCCAGTGGCTTTGCGGAGCTCGGCGAGGATCGTCTCCGAATTGACCTGGGGATCATAAATCGCAAGCTCCGCCTGCTCAGCCAGAAGGTCGCGACAAACATAAATCGCGGCGGATTCACGCGTGTCGTTGGTGTCCTTCTTGAACGCAAAACCAAAGATAGCAATTTTTTTACCAGCGACAGTGTTGAATAAAGTTTTGGTTATGCTTTGAACAAACCGCGTCTTTTGGTAGTCGTTCATATGGACGACCTGCTCCCAATAAGAAGCCACTTCGCGCAGGCCGTAGTGCTCGCAAAGATAAACGAGGTTCAGGATGTCTTTTTGGAAGCATGACCCACCAAACCCAACCGACGCTTTCAGAAATTTCGAGCCGATCCGTGAATCCTTGCCAACCGCGTAGGCGACTTCATCGATGTTGGCGCCGGTGACCTCGCAGAGAGCGCTGATGGAGTTGATCGACGAGATTCTTTGGGCGAGCATCGCGTTAGCCACCAACTTGCTCAGCTCGGAAGACCAGAGGTTCACTGTCAGAATACGCTCCCGCGGCACCCAGTGGGCGTAGATATCGGCGAGTGCTTTCACAGCGGCATGGCCTGACGGCGTGGGGTCGCCGCCAATCAAGACCCGGTCCGGCTCCTCCAGATCCCGCACGGCCGTGCCTTCGGCGAGGAATTCGGGGTTGGACAATATCTCGAACCGGTGTCGGTTGCTGTTCGATTCCAGCACCCGCTTCAGGGACTCGGCCGTGCGCACTGGGAGAGTGGATTTCTCAACCACAATCTTGTCACCGTTTGCCACCTGGGCAATGCGGCGGGCGCACAGCTCGACGTATTTGAGATCGGCGGCCTTTCCAGCTCCTCGGCCATAGGTTTTGGTGGGCGTGTTCACCGAAACAAAAATCATCTCAGCGTCCCGGATGGCCTGATCGACATCGGTGCTGAAGAAAAGATTTTTACCTCTCGATCCGAGGACGACCTGATCCAGGCCCGGCTCATAGATGGGTAGGGAATCCGAGTTCCATGAGTTGATTCGATCAGCATTGACATCGACCACCGTGACCCGGTGGGCGGGACACTTGTGAGCGATCATGGCCATGGTGGGACCGCCCACGTAACCGGCACCGATGCAGCAAATGTTCATCAGGATTTGTAGACTGTGGAATGTGCGTGGTTTGTCAACGAACGATACTCTTTGGATGAGGGGCGCGCGTGGTCAGCCATGAGGCAGAATGTCAAAGTTGAGATCAAAGTGTTTTCTTTTTTCTGCTTTTTTGTTGATTGCGGCGAGGGCTTAGCGACTCAACGTCTGTCAACCATTCTGTCGCGGACGCATCGCTCGGCATCCGCCAATCGCCGCGAGGGGAGAGGGCGACCGAACCGACCTTAGGGCCGTCAGGTTGCACCGAACGTTTAAATTGTTGTGAGAAAAAGCGCCGGACAAAAACGGTGAGCCATTTGATGATCGTCGCTCGATCATAGCGCCCGCGAAAGGCCATTTCTGCCAGGCAGAGAATTTTGGCCGGACGACTGCCGTACCGCACCAGGTGAAAAAGAAAGTAATCGTGCAGTTCGTAGGGGCCGATGAGGCTCTCGGTCCTCTGCTGCAACGTGCCATCAGGCGCCGCCGGCAACAGTTCGGGCGTGACTGGCGTCGCGCAGATGTCGCGGAGCACCTCCACAGCCGCACCCTGGAACTCCGCGTCGGCACACCACGCCACGAGATAGCGCACGAGGGTTTTTGGGATGCCGACATTCACGTGATACATGGACATCTGATCGCCATTGAATGTACACCACCCAAGGGCGGCCTCAGAGAGATCGCCAGTGCCGACCACGAAACCGCCAGTCTTGTTGGCGAGATCCATCAGGATTTGTGTGCGCTCACGGGCCTGCGCATTCTCGTAGGTCACATCATGCACCGCCGGGTCATGCCCGATGTCACGGAAGTGCTGTGATACGGCGTCGTGAATGGGAACGACACGAAGGGTGGCACCGAGCATCAGCACCAGCTTTTCGGCATTGGAACGTGTACGTTGAGTGGTGCCAAAACCGGGCATCGTGACCGCAAGCAGTCCCTTGCGGTCGAGCCCGAGGGTGTCGAACGCGCGGGTCACCACGAGCAGGGCAAGGGTGGAATCGAGCCCGCCTGAAATCCCGATGACGACCGACTTGGCAGCCGTGTGCCTGAGACGCTTAGCCAATCCGGTGGATTGAATGTCGAAAATTTCACGACAAGCGGTCGCGCGCTGCCCAGGGTCGGAAGGGACGAAAGGTGATGAGGGGTTGGGACGGAGAGTTCCCAGAGGCTGCCGCGCCTTCCCGTTCATCGTTACCGAGAGCGGCACTCGTTGAAAAGAGCGCCCCTGAGCGGAGGACGAGAAGCTGGTATTGCAGAGCCGCTCGTGTTGCAATCGCTCCAAGTCAATATCCGCAAACACAGACTGAGTGAGGAAGTGAAATCGTTCTGACTCAGCGAGCACAGCACCGTTTTCCGCAATCAGACAGTGGCCGGAAAAAACCACATCCGTCGACGATTCGCCGGGTCCGGCCGAGGCATAGACATAGGCGGCGAGACAACGAGCCGATTGCAGGCGCACCAAATCGCGCCGATAGGAGCTCTTTCCGAGCAATTCGTTGCTGGC
This sequence comes from Akkermansia muciniphila, assembly GCA_945865375.1. Taxonomy (GTDB): domain Bacteria; phylum Verrucomicrobiota; class Verrucomicrobiia; order Limisphaerales; family F1-80-MAGS106; genus F1-80-MAGS106. The sequence continues at coordinate 41,023 of CAMBEJ010000009.1, forward strand.
GGAGGGGTTGAGCAACAGGGTCGCCCCGGCAAGGGCTTGCTCACCGCTGGGCGGCGTCACAGCCCATAAATCCTCGCAGATTTCAATTCCAAAGACACAATTGGGGAGGTTCTCGGCCACAAAAAGCAGGTTGGTGCCTAACATCACACTTTTCCCGTGGGAGAGCGCCACTTCGGTGGCGGGCAGGCCAACCCCTGAAGCAAACCAGCGCCGTTCGTAGTACTCGCCTGATGTCGGCAAATAGGATTTGGGAACGAGGCCCAACACACATCCGTCCCCCACCATTGCGGCGCAGTTATAGAGGCGGCCGTCTAACGCCACGGGCAGCCCTACGACGGCAATCACTCCGAACTCGCCAGCGGCTGTCGCCACTTCTTCCAGCGCCCGCCACGCGTTTGACAGAAGCAGCGATTGGCCGAATAAGTCACCGCACGAATATCCGGTTAGCGAAAGCTCCGGAAACAACACCACGGACGCGCCGGACTTCGCGCTCGATTCCATGGCGGCGATGATCGCCGCCGAGTTGTATGAGACATCCGAAACTTTCAACGTCGGCGCGACAGCCGCGACGCGGAGAAAACCATGTGAGCCGGCGGTCATTTCTTCAAAATTGAACTCAAGCCAATGTGTGCTCTCAACTTGCAACTCTGGCATTTGGATTGTTGTCTAAGCCGATCCGCTCCAGCCGATAGTTGCCGCTCAAGATGTGTTCCCACCAGGCCCGGTTGTCGAGATACCAACGAACCGTCTTCCTGAAGCCGCTTCGTGGGTCCTCGAGCGGAGTCCACCCCAGCTCTCTTTGGGCAGATGTCGCATTGATGGCATACCGCAAATCGTGCCCCGGTCGATCTTTGACAAAAGTAATCAAATCGGAGTGGAGACGACCCTCAGGCCGGGGCGAAAGATCGTCCATGATGCCACAGAGCAGGTGGACAAGATCGATGTTCTGGCGTTCGTTGTTGCCGCCGATGCAGTAGGTCTCGCCTGGCCGACCGCGCTCCGCAGCCATGAGAAGAGCCCGGGCGTGGTCGTGGACGTAGAGCCAGTCGCGAATGTTCTCGCCTTTCCCGTAGACAGGGATGGACTCTCCGCGCAGGGCCTTGAGGATGACAACGGGGACGAGCTTTTCAGGAAACTGGTAAGGGCCGTAATTGTTCGAGCAATTGGTGACAATGACTGGCAGTCCGTAGGTGTCCATCCAGGCACGGGCCAGGTGGTCCGATGCGGCTTTGCTGGCGCTGTAGGGGGAGTGCGGATTGTAAGGCGTGCGCTCGTTGAACGCCGCGTCGGTCAATCCCAGCGAGCCAAACACCTCGTCGGTGGAGACATGCACGAAGCGGAATTGTTGTCTTGCGCTGTCCTCCATGCCGCGCCAGTAGCCTAGCGTCGCTTGCAGAAGCTGGAAGGTTCCCGTGACATTGGTTTGGATGAATTCGCCCGGGCCCTCGATGGAACGATCCACATGGGATTCGGCCGCAAGATGCAAAACAGCCTCAGGCTTGTGCAACGCAAATGTCTGGCGCATGGCTTCCGCATCGCAGATGTCCGCCCGCACAAAGTGATACCCTGCTGAGTGATGAGCACCGAGATCCCGCAGCGACTCCTCGTTGCCCGCGTAGGTGAGTTTGTCGACGTTCACCACGGCGTGGCCGGCTTCGAGCAAATGCCGGACGAGGTTCGAACCGATGAACCCAGCGCCGCCTGTCACAAGGAATTTCATATATGAATCGAAGAATTAACCCCGAAACGGGGTCAAAAGGAAATACAATATGTCTTGAGCTCCGGAGATGGCCAAGCAACGGAACACAAGAACTTTCAACTGCCAGTTCAAGTTTGAGTTCTCTTTCGGTCCCATTCCGTCCCGTTTCCGCAGATTACAACCTCGCATGCTATGTCGAGAGCCTCGCGTCGCGCACGGCGTTCACCACCGCATCCTGGTCGGATTCACCGAGAAAAGCGTGCATGGGCAAACTGAGGACTTCCTGCGAAGCCCTTTCGGCATTTGGAAACTGGCCAACAGGATATCCCAAAGGTTCGAAAACAGGTTGCTCATGAAGGCATTTGGGATAGTAAACTGCGGTCGGAACCCCTTTTGCTTTCAGCGCCAACCCCAGAGCATCGCGATCACAATCCTGAACACGGATCGTGTACTGCGCATAGACGTGCGTGTTGCCAGGCATCACCTCAGGCACGACACACCCGGGGAGGGTGCTTAAAAGCGCCGAATACCGCCCACCGATGCGGCTGCGCTCCGCCACTTCCCATTCAAAGTGGGGCCATTTCGCCAACAAGACGGCGGCTTGAAGGGTGTCGAATCGACCGTTCATGCCTAACAACGGATGATGATGCCGGCGCACCCCGCCATGCGTTCGGATGGCGCGCATGCGCTCTGTGAGGGCATCGTCCTGAGCGAACAACGCGCCGCCGTCCCCATAACAGCCCAGGGGCTTGGCTGGAAAAAAACTGGTGCTAGAAATGGCCGTCACTCCGCAACTGCGCCGACCCCGCTGGGTAGCGCCAAAACTTTGAGCGCCATCCTCGATCACCACGATTCCGTGCTTTGCGGCGATGCTGTTTATCAGGTCGTAGTCGGGCATCTGTCCAAACAGACTGACGGGCAGTATGGCTCTTGTCCGTGGCGTGATTGCTGCTTCCATGGCATCGATATCGATGTTGTAGGTGCGCGGCTCGATATCGACAAAGACAGGCTTCGCACCGACCAGGCAGATGACTTCGGCCGTGCTGATCCATGTGAAAGGCACCGTGATGACTTCGGAGCCGGGGCCGATCTCCAGGGCGCGCAAGGCGATTTCGAGGCTGTCGGTGCCGCTGGCCACGGTGAGACAATGCTTTAAGCCCACGTAGGAGGCGAGGGCGGCTTCGATCTCGGCAACCTCCGGGCCCATGATGAACTGGCCGTGGTCCATGACTCGCCGCATCCGCGCGTCGATGGAGTCCTTGTAGCGCGCGTATTGCGTTTGGAGATCGATGAAATGCATTTCAGAAAGAGCCAAAAACGGAGAATGGAAAGCAGACAGCAGAAGCGGGTCCGATTTCAGCTTGCTGATTCGTTCTTGTTAGCGATCACGCGCTGCGGATTTCAGTTCTCTCATTTTTGTTCCCCGTAAAATTTGCGGTACCATGCCACGAAACGTTCCACGCCTGTTTCTATTGGCGTTGCGGGCTTGAACCCCACGTCGCGGATCAGGTCATCGACATCGGCGTAGGTGGCGGGCACATCCCCCGGCTGCATAGGTAACATGCGCATTTCAGCTCTGACACCCAAGACGCGCTCAAGCGTGGTGATGAGGTGCATCAGTTCCACCGGGTTGTTGTTGCCGATATTATAAATTTTGTAGGGCGCGCGGCTTGTTCCCGGATCAGGCACGGCTCCTGACCATTCGGAATTGCCTGACGCAACGCGATCGGTCACGCGGACAACGCCTTCGACGATGTCATCGACATAAGTAAAATCGCGGCGCATGCGGCCTTCGTTAAAGACATCGATGGTTTTGCCTTCGGTGATAGCTTTTGTGAACAGGAACAACGCCATATCGGGTCGTCCCCAGGGGCCATAAACGGTGAAGAAACGCAGGCCCGTTGTGGGCAGGCTGTAGAGATGGCTGTAGGTGTGGGCCATGAGTTCGTTGGCCTTCTTGGTAGCGGCGTAGAGACTCAAGGGATGATCCACATTGTGATGCACGGAGAAGGGCATGGTGGTGTTGGCGCCGTAGACCGAGCTGGATGACGCGTACACAAGATGTTCGACCCCGTTGTGGCGGCAGCCTTCGAGAATATTGACGAACGCAACCAGGTTGGCATCGACATAGGCATGAGGGTTCGTGAGCGAATAACGAACACCGGCTTGCGCGGCGAGATTCACGACGCGTTCGGGTCGGATTTGGTTGAACAGATCGGCGCAGCCCGACCTGTCCGCGAGATCCATTTTGTGGAAGTGAAAATTGGGATGTCCTTGCAGCCGGCTCAGTCGCGCCTCTTTAAGCCGCACGTCGTAATAATCGTTGAGGTTATCGACCCCCACGACAGCGTCGCCGCGGTTTAAGAGGACGTGGGCAAGGTGGGAACCAATAAAGCCAGCGACGCCCGTGACAAGTATTTTCATTTGCTAGAGGCCCGAGTGCGAATAGAGATCAAGCCTTCCAAACCTGGCCCGGTCTCGCAGGAAAACGAGCCATCGCGTTGCGTGTGTCCACGATGCACTGAGCCCACTCGGCAAGCTCCTGGTAATTCACCCCGTCGTGGGCGGTGGAGATCAACACCAGATCGAAACTCTGGATCGTGCTCAGATCCCAGCCGACAGACTTTAAACCAGCCCAATGAGGGTGTTCTCGAGTAGGCCGGATGACCGGGACATGGGGATCGTAATAAGCCACTTCTGCTCCGCGATTCTTCAGGAGATCGAGCAGGATATAGCTGGGCGATTCACGGTCGTCATCGACGTTCGCCTTGTAAGCCAGGCCGAGCACAAGCACTTTGCTGCCGTTCAAAGGTTTGCGCGATGCGTTGAGGGCTTCCATGACACGTTGGACCACGTAGTCCGGCATGGCTGTGTTGATCTCGCCGGCGAGTTCGATGAATCGCGTGTTCTGGCCATATTCACGCGCCTTCCATGTGAGATAAAACGGATCGATCGGGATGCAATGACCGCCCAGACCGGGGCCAGGATAAAACGCCATGTAACCGAACGGCTTGGTTTTCGCGGCATTGATGACTTCCCACACATCGATCCCCATTGCGGAATAAACAACCTTCAGTTCATTGACCAGGGCGATGTTGACGCTGCGGAAGATGTTCTCGAGCAATTTGGTGGCTTCGGCAGCGCGGCAGGAGCTCACGGGGATAACGGTTTTGATGGCGACTGCGTAAAGCTGTTTGGCGCGCTCAAGGCAGGCCGGTGTCAGGCCACCAACCACCTTTGGGATCTCGGCGACTTTGCTGGCCGGATTGCCGGGGTCTTCGCGCTCAGGTGAGAACGCGAGGAAAAAATCAACGCCTGCTTTGAGCCTCGATCCTTTCTCGAGCACCTCTCTCAGGTCTTCGTCCGTCGTCCCTGGGTAGGTGGTCGATTCCAAGACCACCAGAATTCCGGGCCGCAGATGCGGCGCGATGGCTTCGCCGGTTTTGATGATGTAGCTGATGTCTGGCTCGCGATTCTTGTTTAACGGAGTCGGCACGCAAATGACCACCGCGTTCAAATGTTGAACCTCCGAAAAATCCACCGAAGCCCGAAAGGCACCGCTTTCGACGGAGGACGCCACGGTGTGGGACTCGATGTGCTTGATGTAGCTGCGGCCCGCGTTGATGGCATCGACCTTCGTGGAATCGATGTCCAACCCAACGACCCAGACCCCTGATCGCGCGAATTGCAACGAAAGCGGGAGTCCGACGTAACCCAAACCGACTATGCCAATTTTCATTTCCCAGAAAACTTACCGGCGGGGAGGGATCGAGGAAAGCCGAAAATCACTGGTGAACCGGGACGGGGTGCAACTCACGTTACCCGGGGTCGCCTCCGCTGACAGAGGGTATCCCGCCGCTTGACTGCGCTCAAGTGACACCACGGATGACACGGATGACACGGATGAGGAAAGGGAGCTGAGATGGGTGCTTTATCCGTGTTATCCGTGGGTGCGCCAGTGAACTCTTCCCATTCCGCGGGAGGTATTGTCCTCCGAACGACCACTCCCGGAAACCGTGAGTTGCACCCACCGGGACGATGCCACCGATGTCTCAAACTTCACGGCAGGGGTGCCCACCGATCCAGGGCTAAGGTTCCCAATCTGAAATCCTGTTTTAATTTTTGAATCTGCTCCGCGATGGCGGGGTTCGAAAACGGTTCATGCATTCGCACTGCTGAAATCATGATGTTCTTGGAGGTGTGCTCGGCATCGACGAATTCAAACACTTTCGTCCGATAACCAGCCCACTCGAGGTAGAGGGCGCGCAGGCCGTCCGTCAGCCATTCCGCAAGCCTTTCCTCGAGTATTCCATGTCGGAGCAGCGGAGCGAGCGCATCCGGGTGATGGAGCTGTTTTCGCAGCTCTTTCTGGCAGCACGGGGCCAGCAAAATCCACCGCGCCCCCGCCTCAAGGCCGCGGCCAATGGCGTGATCCGTCGCGACGTCGCAAGCATGCAAAGCCACGACGGCATCCAGCCTCGGCAGGCTGCAATCCTGGATGGTTCCCTGAACAAAACGCAACGACGCAGCCCCCAGCTTCGACGCCAGAGTGTTGGAAGCGGCGACCAAGTCTGCCCGCTGCTCCACTCCCACAACCGAGACCTTGCGCTTCAACACCTGGCTGAAGCAGGACCAGGCGGCGAACGTCAGGTAGCCCTTGCCGCAGCCAAAGTCGCCCACGGTCCATTCCTCCGTCTCTCCCCAATTCTCTTCACGCCCAATGTGCGAGAGAATTTCTGTGTAGCGCTCGATCTGCTTTAGCTTGGAGGCCATGCGTTCACGCGGCCGTCCGTCCGGCGACGCCACACCCAGTTCCACAAGCCATGGGCTTTCCGGGGGCGCGATGAGACGCTCCCGCAACTGGTCATGGGATTTTTGAGGAACCTCGTGTGAGGAAGGTTTATGGCGGATCAAACTTGCCGGTTTGTCAGCCGGCAAACTCCACTGCCAATCCGCGCGTGTGGTGCATAAGAGCGCGCTTCGATAGCCCGTGCCGAGCTGCCCTTCCAGCCAACGTAGCGCTCCAGGAACCGGTTGGTTCGAGGTCAAATCGCGATCCTCGCACCTTTTTACAATGGAAAGGCAAAGTCCTGACTTCAGCGACACAAGTCGGAGGAATACTTTCCTGGCGCGCTCAGACGATTTTATGGGATTGGAAATCACCAGGCGAACGAACATTTCATCCCGGATGGAGTTCTCTACATGGGTCAGAAACTGGCCCAGCGTCTCGCCAGGTTTTGTTGAGAGAACCACTGCTGCATTCGAATCAGGCATGTCTGTTGCTTAGAAAAGTTGTTGTGTAATCACTCATGATCCGGGTTCGTGTTATCGGGAAGCGCGGCATGCCAGATTCCTCCATGGGAAACGGCGTGCGCCCGGATCGGGTGATACCGTGCCAGAAAACATCTGAAATTATGAAGCTGAATCGTATTCCATGGTTCCCGGCCTTCGTGGTTGTGGGAGTCCTCATCAGGTCCGCCTTCGCCGCAGAGGAAAAGGAAACCGCGAAACCCAGTGACAAAACGGCAGCCGGCGAATCCGCCACCAAACCCAAGACCCGTATTCAGGAGATGTCCGAAGAGTTGAAGCTGAGCGACGACCAGAGGACCAAGCTCCGTCCCATCTTTCAGGAAGAGGCCAAGAAGCTGCGTGAGATCCGGCAAGACACTTCCCTTGAAAAAGACCAAAGAGCGGTGAAGATCAAGGCAATCCGCACTGATTACTCCGGGAAGATCAAGCAGATCCTGACTGCGGACCAAAACACAACCTGCGAGAAAAGCCGTGCTGATCGCGCCGGGCGACCCCAGGGCAAGGGAGGGGATGCAAACCGCCCAAAGAGGCATCGCGACGGCAAGGGGGGCGCGAAGAAATCGGCGAAAGAATAACGGCCTGAAATCGGCGAAGAACGCGGTTTTTTGAGGACAACCCTCGCTGTGCGGCGCATGCCGAAGTTATCGCTTGCGGAGCATGACCTGAGACAGACTCGCTGTGACGCTTCTAAAGTCGCACCGGCGGCCAGTCGCCGTCTCCGGCAGAATCGGGACGGCTCTGCCACTTTAACGACAACCTGGGGATGAACGGCTCGCTCTGGTCGCCTCAAGCTCTGAACTCAGTAAAACGACCCTGTTTAGCCTGATCCTCGAGCAACTCCAATTCCCTGCTCCTAATCGTAATCGTAATCGTAATCGTAATCGTAATCCTAATCGTAATCCACCCCTCTGTTTCAAGGGCAACACACGAGGATTACGATTACGATTACGATTACGATTAGGAAAAACGGAGGAATTGGGGTTGCGCGCCCAGATCACGATTTCAACCGGTTTTACTGAGGTCTGAAGCTCGGCTCTTGTGGATCGTTGCCATTCAGTCTTACAGTCGCGAATGCATTTCGGGTCCCTCGAGTTGGAATCGAATCTTTTCCTGTCGCCGCTCGCGGGGTACACCAACCTCCCGTTCCGCCTTGCTGTCCGCGAACTAGGGGGGCTTCACCTCGCAACCACCGACCTGGTCAACGCGCGCTCGTTGGTTGAAAAAAACCCCAAAGCGCTGAAGCTCATCGAGTCGTGTCCTCTGGACAAGCCCCTTGCGGTGCAGCTCTTTGGATCGGTCCCAGAAGAAATGCGCGATGCGGCGCTTTACCTTGAATCAGTCGGGGTTTCGTCCGTGGACATCAACATGGGTTGCCCTGTGCGAAAGGTTTGCCGAGTGGGGGGCGGGTCGGCCATGATGACCGAGCACGATAAAACGGCACGCCTTGTGAGCGGCATGGTGAACGCGTTGAAAATTCCCGTGACCGCCAAGATGCGTTTGGGATGGGACGACTCCAACATGACAGCACCCGATCTAGCGCACGCTCTGGAGGATGTGGGGATTGCGGCGATTTTTGTGCATGGACGCACTCGCGAACAAGGCTTCAGCGGAACCGTCAACCTGGGCGGGATCAGATCCGTTGTGGCCGCTGTCACCCGTGTCCCAGTCATCGGCAACGGCGATGTCACCACGCCAGAAGCGGCGAAGACCATGCTCACGGAAACAGGATGCGCCGGGGTGAGCATCGGTCGCGGCGCGTTCTACAATCCCTGGATTTTCAACCATACCCGTTCTTATCTCGATACGGGAATAGTGCCTGCCGAACCACCGTTCATCGAGCGGATCCGTGTCATGTGCCGGCATTTGGACTTGATGGTCGAAGTTTTCGGAGAAACTCACGGGTGCAGGATGTTTCGAAAAGTTGCCCCGTGGTATGCCAAGCGCTTTGGGCCGGCGAACCTTTTCAACAAAGCCGTGGTCCTCGTTTCGAGCCGGGCCGAATTTCATGATGTGCTGGAACGTTACTTGCGCTGGCGCGAGCAGTTTCTGGACGGCAACGGCGAACTGAAACTCCAGTACCAACCGCCGCCCATGGTGGCGTCGTTCATGCAGACTGCCCAAACCGATGCGCCAGCAGCCACACTTCGGGATCGAGTTCCGGTTCCAAAGGGGCCCGTGGATCTTTGGTAGAGAGACGCTTTCCGCATTGCCACGAACTCTCGAGGTGTCTAAAAATAAGGCATGTTTTCACACGTTGTTATCTTTTGGACGGACCCGGCAAACCTGCATGCCACGGACGAATTGATCGCCGGTGCCGAAAAATACTTGCGTCCCATCCCCGGGATCTTGCAGTTTCACATAGGTAAAATGGTCGGAAGTCATCGTCCCGTCGTCGAGCAAACCTACCAGGTGGCGCTCAATGTCATTTTCCATGACAAAAAAGCGCAGGATGACTACCAGGTGCATCCCTTGCATCTGGAGTTCGTGGAAAAAGTGCTCAAGCCAACCAAGAAACACGTGGTGGTTTACGATTTCGAATGACGTTGTCGGCCACCCCAGATCGATTCAAGGAAGCGGGACTGCCCGATAGAATTTGATGGGTGAGGCCTGGGTTGTGGAGTCGATGAATTCGGCGAACGGTGCCGTTTCCTCGAAAGGCGGAAGAACAATGAGTGCCCGCCATCGCATGAGATCTGCGGATGATTGGAGGGCGTATTTCACGCCGGTCTCACCCGTGACTCGAAGCTTGAACTGCCGGTCGGGGAGGAACGTGCCTGTGACAAATCGATTCAAAAGAGTGAGCAAAACCGGCTCGCTCATCACCTCGCCCAGACGATTGGACACCCGGACCTGATAGGGTCCCGACATCAGGGCCAGCACGTTGCTCAGTCTCAGTTCGGCCGCGTTCGCTCCCACGAGGTTGGTGCCGAACAACTGCCATTGGTAAGTCAAAGGCGCGGTGCCCGAGGCGCCGACCCGAAACACCGCCGCACCACCGATCCCGACCGCCAGCGACTTCGGAGGCAGGGTTATGGACGGCGGGACATTGACCGTCAGCCTGGCCACTGAACTGGTGGCGCGACCTGCTTCATTGGCGACCACCACATCATACTTCCCGGCCATCTGGTCTGTGATCTTGACAAGATTCAAGATAGCGTTCGTGGCACTCAGCAGATTTGTGCTGTTCAGGCGCCATTGATAGCGGATAGGAGAAGAGCCGGCTGCGACGACCGCGAAGCGCGCATTGGATTGGGCGTCCACGGTCTGATCACCTGGCTGCGTGGTGATGGAGGGAAGGATGAGAACAGCAAGGACGGCGTTTGAACTGGTGCTAGGTCCCCCACGGTTGGCCACCTGCGCGCTGTACATGCCAGACTGGCTGAGTTGAAGATTCTCCAGGACCAGAGAGTTTGCGTTGGCTCCTGGAAGTGGAACCCCGTTGAACCGCCACTGAACGGAGGCAGCCGAGGCACTCGTGAAAGCAATGCTGAGGGTCACGCTCGAACCGACGGCGACACTTTGGGATTTCGGTTGCTGCGTGAAGATTGCGGGCGGCTGGTAAGGACTCGACAAATCTGGGACGCTATCATTGTCCGAGTCATTGAGGTCCGTGACCTCCACGAAATGAGTTGCATAATCCACCCACGAAGTGACCAGGTCGCCGTCGCCAAGGACCAAGCTGCCGATATACCGGTTCCCAGTCCGGTTCAACACCATGCCTCCGACCTGGATGTTTTGCCCAATCGCATTGGTCAAACTCATTGGGTTCACCGCCACCTGGTTTGCGGTTCTCACGGAAAAATCGGTGACGCCTGAGAATCCGTTCGCCGTGCCGTCGGGTCTTGTCAAGACCAGATCAAGGCTTGTCCTGCCTGAAGTCCCATCTCGTTGGAAGCGCATGGCACCTTGCAGGCTCACCATCGAAAACGCTCCTGCGAACACCACTCTTCCCGCCGAGGCGCTGTTCAAAGTGAGGCTGTATGTGCCTCGATGCTGACCGGGTTCGCGCGTCATCACCCCTCCAACAGAAAAGGCGGCGGCTGCCGGATTGTCCGGGGCAGCCTGTCCGTTGAACGCTCCTGTCCCAGCAAATCGTCGCTGCAGCAAATCCGGAATCCCATCCTGATTGCTGTCCGCAAGCTGCAAAGTCAGTCTGAGGGTCCCATATTCGACAATTCCAGCGGATGAAAAAACAACATAGTCCGTCACGAAAGGGGAGGCGTTTCCAGGAAAATACTCCAACTCACGGCTGAAGTAAGGGTTGCCACCAATGTTTTGCGCCAAGGGGAACCGGTTCAAACCATCCGGTGTCGTAAAATAGATCGACAGATTTCCCTGAAGAGCGCTCCGCCCTGAGCCCTCCCCCAAGGCCAGAGAAGAGGCCCCTGACTCGAAGGTGGCGGCACGGGGAAATTCCTGAGCACCCAGGCTCCACTCGACGCTTCCTCGAAGCCCCCAAAAAGCCGCCATGAGCATCCACAGACAAATGAACCGCGCTCCGTCTTGACAATTCAGTGATGCGGTCGCACGCCGGGAGGTGTTGGCGCGAGCTACCACCACGCCCGTAGTATCGAAAATGTTGCACAGCATTCTTTAAAACGATGGCCCGGTCGTCTGGGAATTGTCGAATCCTTTGTTGCCTTGATCAGCCCGCGCACTTTCGAAACCCACCGCGCAAACCTGATGAGGAAGCTCGATCTGCGATCCCAGACCGATCTCGTACGGTTCGCCATCCGCAAAGGCATCATCCAGCCCTGACCGGATCCCCCTGAACTCAGTAAAACGACCCTGCTGAGCCTGATGCTCGAGCAACTCCAATTCCCCGCTCCCAACCGTAATCGTAATCGTAATCGTAATCCACCCCTCTGTTTCATCAGCAACTCATCGGCAACACCCGTGGATCACGATTACGATTACGATTACGAAAAACGGAGGAATTGAGGTGGCGCTTGCAGATCACGATTTCAACCGATTTTGCTGAGGTCTGATCCCTGCTCCCATTGACTTCAGACCTCAGCTCTCCCCGCACCCCTGGCTTGCGCGAAGCTATTTTCCTTCCTAAGATGTGCGTGATGCGGCTCTTGGACCGTTATCTTTTAAAAGAACTTCTTACCGCCCTGGCATGCTGCCTGGGAGGTTTTCTGATTTTCTGGATCACCTTCGATCTCTTCTCGGATCTGGACGAATTTCAGAAGGCGCAGCTGCGGCCCCTCCAAGTCGTGCATTACTACCTGCTGCGACTTCCTGAGCTCCTCTCTGTGGTGCTCCCTGTGTCCTTGTTGCTCGCCACGCTTTACGCACTGACGCATCACACGAGACACCACGAACTCATCGCCATCCGGTCTGCCGGGGTGGGGGTCTGGCGCATGCTCACGCCCCACCTAGTTGTCGGAGTTGTTTGCAGTCTCCTGCTATTTGCCGCCAATGAGACCGAATTTGCCGAAGGCATGTCGGCATCCAAGCAGCAGTTCACCTCCAGGGTCAGGTCGGGACACTCCGGAGAGATGAAGAACATAAACTTCGCGAACGCGCGCGACGGGCGAGTCTGGCACATCGGCCGTTTTGTGCCCTCTCTCAGAGAGGTGCATGAAGTGGATGTGAAATGGAACATGACCGCCGGAGGGGCCAGGCATCTCACGGCAACCTACGGGGTTTGGAAAAAAAACACGTGGGTGTTCACCAACGTGAATGAATTCCTTTACCAGCCGTCCGCGGACGTGATCGCTGAGCCTAGATCTTCCCCTGAGCTGAGTGTCCCTGAGTTGGCCGAAACACCAGACCAGATCCTCGCGGTCATGAAAGTGGCTGGTCTGACGGGGGATCAGGCAGCGAAAAACGCCCAGCTTTCCTTGCGTGAGATTGCGAATTACCGGCGCTTCTTTCCCGAGCTCCGAGCCGGTGAACGCGCCCTCCTGGAAACCCAATGGCACGCGCGCCTCGCCTCGCCGTGGACCTGCTTGGTCGTCGTTTTGGTCGCCATTCCCTTCGCGGCCGCGTCAGGCAGACGGAACGTTTTTGTCGGGGTCGCCAGCAGCATCTTTTTGGTTTTTAGCTATTTTATTCTCATGCGCTTTGGATTAGCCATGGGCACCTCCGGCATCCTCTCACCGCGTGTGGCCGCCTGGGGTCCGAACATCTTGTTTGGGTTGTTGGGCTCTATTTTCACACACCGACTCCGATGATCTCCGACCGCGAACAACGCCTGGCCTTGCTCTACCAAATGAGCAATGTGATTCACTCCACTCTGGATCCCCATGAAGCCCTCAATTTGATCATTGGCGAGGCGGTCCGGCTTACCAGGGCGTCCAGCGGCTCCGTCGTGTTGGTCAATCCCGCGACGCAATTTTTGGAAATACACGCCTCGCGCGGTCTGCCAACCGGCGCTAGGCAGCTCCACCTGAAAGTGGGCGAGGGCATCACGGGCTGGGTGGCCCGCACGGGAAAGCCGGCCCGGGTCCCGGATGTCTCCAAAGATCCCCGCTACATTCTCCTGAACCCCGCGACGCTCAGCGAGCTCGCGGTTCCTCTGGATGTGCGGGGCGAGATCCGGGGCGTGATCAACGTGGACAGCAACCAGGTGGATGCCTTCTCTCCTGAGGACCTGGATTTGCTCGAAGAATGTGCGGTGCAAGCCGCCAAAGTTATCCAGCACACATGGCTCTACGAGCAAGTGCGCCTGAAGGCTCGTCTCTTTGAATCCCTGGTGAATGTGAGCAAGGCGATCAATTCGACTCTCAACCTCACAGATGCCCTGTCTGTGATCACGCGCGAGGCATGCACCTTGATGAACGCCCGAATGTCTTCGTTGCTCATGCTCGACGAATCCGGGGATTGGCTGGAGCTCAAAGCCAGTGCCGGCGCTGGAAAAGCTTACATCGGCAAACCGCCTCTCAGCGTGAGCGAAAGTCTCGTCGGTATCGTGGTGCGCAGAAAGAAGCCGGTCCAGGTTGAAAATGTGCAGGCTTCAGGCCGCTACCAAAACGTCTCCATCGCGCGCGAAGAGGGGCTCGTTTCGCTGTTGAGCGTGCCCCTCCAGCACGGCGGCGATGCGATTGGGGTGCTGAATGTTTACACCGGCGTGCCCCACAATTTCTCCAACGAGGAGACATCGATCCTGTCCGCCCTGGCCACGCTTTCCGCGGTCGCCCTCCAAAAGGCACGCCTCTACGAACGGGTTGTCGATCTCGAGGAGCAACTGCGGCAGGCGGAAAAACTGTCCGCCCTCGGGTTGCTCGCTGCGGAGGTGGCGCATGAGATCAGGAACCCTCTAACCGTGATGAAAATGCTTTTCCACTCTCTCAATCTCCAGTTCGCCGCAGACGATCCACGAACCCGGGACGCTGAGATCATGGAAAACAAAATGAACCACCTGAACCGGATCGTCGAGCAGGTGCTTGATTTTGCCCGCAGCACGGAGCCGACACCCGCTCCCATCGACCTGAACAAATCGATCGACGATCTGAGCTTGCTGGTCCGTCACAAGTTGAAAAACCAGCGCATTGAGTTCGTGCGCGACTTGTGCGTGAACTTGCCTCCGGTGCTTGCCGATGCGGTTCAGTTGGAGCAGGTGTTCTTGAATCTGACCCTCAACGCCGCGGAGGCAATGCCAGGCGGTGGAACTCTCACCATCCAAACCCGAGTGGCCACAACCGATGTTTCCGACATGGAGCCAGCGGGAAGAAAGGTTGTCCTGGTGAATTTTCGCGACACAGGGCAGGGCATGACGGAAGACCAGTGCCGCAGGGCCTTCAGTTCATTGCTCAACACAACCAAGTCCCGAGGGACGGGCCTGGGCTTGGCCATTGTGAAGCGCGTGATCGAAACCCATCAAGGCAGCGTCAGCATCGTCTCCGAGCCAGGCAAGGGCACATCCATCAGCCTCACTCTGCCCATCGCCTGACCGTGATCGTCAATGTCAATGCGATGGAGATCCTCAAGGGACGGGAAAACGATGGAGTCTCAACCATCCGGCAGCGACTCCACAATCGCCCTGTAAAAACGCAACGCTCGTCCCCCATCTCCAAAATCGACCCACTGAAGCGCCTCTTCCTCGAACAGCAATGTCGCGATAAACCCCCACGAAACCAGATCCGTTGAGGCCTCGATGCGGCAGCGGTAACCCGCAGGGGCTCTGAGCGTCAACTTCACCTGGCCGTCGGTCTCCCGCTCCAACGGTCCAAACGAGGGCTTTTCTACCGGCGTCGGTGAACTGACGGAAATCGACACCCTCCCTACAGCGCTGTAACGAGTCCCATCCCAGGCGCGAAAGGTGAAACCGTCGCCCCCGACAAACCCCTTCTTGGCCGTGTAGATAAAGTTCGTGCCTTGGACCGCAAGTTTGCCGTTTTTTGGCCCTTTCAAGATGGGGCACCTCAAGCTATCTCCATCAGGATCGAAGACACCTAGCCCGGCTTTCAAGACTCGGGTATTCACAACGCTCAAGCTCTGGTTGGTAGAAACCGGGGGTTGATTCCGCGAAAGTACCCGCAGGGTAATCGTCGCGGAAGAACTTTGTTCTATTCCGTCAGAGACGCGGTAACTCAGGCGATCATACCCCGTAAAATCGGTGGCCGGCGTGTAGGTCAGCGCTGGAGCCGTGCCCGTCACCGCGCCCCGTTCTGGCGGAGACAAAATCTCATACCGCAAAGGATCGTTTTCTCCATCCTTGGCCGAGAGCATCACCTCTGTCGCGGTGTTCAAGAACACATCCACTTTGCGATCGCCCACAGTGGGGGCGGTGTTCACATCCGTCACAAGAATTCGAACCACGCCCGGAACGCTCTCAGATTCCGCATCGTGGACTATGAACTCGAACCGGTCACTCCCAAGAAAACCATCGGAGGACCGATACACCCAGTTCGTGCCGATCCCTCCCAATGTCCCGTGTTCTGGCTGCGACCGGATACGCACGGTCAACGTTTCTTTTTCATCGTCGTCCTTCGCAGTCAGCGCCAGAGGCAAATCCCTTGCCGGTTTGGTTGTGATCTCAAGATCGCTCGCCACCGGGACGTTGTTGTTGGCCGTCACAGCCAGTGTGATCGTGGCGATCGGCCCCTGCTCGCTCCCGTTGTTGGCTCGGTAAGTGAAACGATCGGTGCCTGAATAACCTTTCTTTGGAAAGTAAGTCGCCACCCCGGGATAGGTCCACAAATCTCCATGTTCAGGACCGTCCACGACCACAAAGTTCAAGGTGTCCTTATCGGGGTTGTCAGCGGAGTAGGTGATGCCCTTGGACTGGTTCCTGTTCAAAATGAGAGATTGGTCTTTGGCGACAGGAAGATCCAGCGCGGGTTTGATGGCGATGAGAACCTCCCCCACTGCCTCCATCCCGGAGGCATCTCGCACTGTGTAGGTAAACCGATCCGTTCCAAAAAAATCGCTGCTCGGCAGGTACGTGAACTGTCCGGAAGATAAAGCTCTCAAAACGCCATTCGCTGGATCCGTCCAGTTCACCACTCGAAACAATTCGCCCTCAGGATCCAGGTCGTTGGCCGTCATATCGAACTGGATCGTCGTGTCTTCCTCGCCGATCACCTTGTCCGTCTCCGCGCGGGGCGCATCCGGCACGGGAGTCACTGTGATCTCCACGTTTGCCATCGCAAACCCGCCCTCGCTGTCGATCGCCGTGTAGGTGAACGAGTCTGTTCCAAAAAAGTCCGGATTCGGGATGTAACGCAACCTTCGGTCCGGCTGTGATACGGCCACACCGTGCTCAGCCTTGCTGAATTCCACGAGACGAAGCGCGCCTCCCCGTGAATCGATATCGTTCGCCAACGGGTCGAAAACCACATCCCCGTCCTCGATCACGACCATTCGATCATCCAACACCAAAGGAGCCACGTAATCAGGCCGCATCTCGAAAGAAACGCGCGCCTCCGTACTCAACCCCCCTCGATCCGTCACAGTCAGCGTCAACTCCTCACGCCCACTCCAAAAGCGGTCCGGGGCCGTCACCAACAAACGCCGGGCACCGCTCACTTCCGCCTTGAGTTCCCGATTCCCGGCGATGCTCCACTGCATGGTCGAGGGGGGATCGTTCGGGTCCTCCACGTAGCGGTCCAAGCGGATCGAAAAAAACGGCTCCCCGGTCCGGGCTATCTGGTTCGGAATCCCCAGAATTACCGGCCTCACATTCAACCTTCTTGAGGGAACAAAATAACCGCTGCGCCCCCCATCGCGCTGCCACATCGGCCATGGCATCGCCGCGCGGTCGTAAGGCGTCGGCACTTCCCAAACATAAAGGCTGCTGCGGTTCTTGCGCGTCACAGGGTCGTCCCCGACTGAATAAGCCGCCTCTTGGATCGAAACCGCCACCACGTCGAGGCTCCCGTTCCCGTCAAGATCTGTCAGGGTCACCGGGGATGTCTTGAGTCGGTTCCCTCCCCCCGCAGCCTCCATGAGGAGCACCCCTACACCCCCTGCGCCTCCCCATCGAATCTGGCGGCCAGCGAAACTCCAAGCCATCACCCCGCCGGCAAGGCTGACATCCCCCGCCGAAACGACTTGTCGCATTTGGCCTAAAACTGGAGCCACCACATCAGGGCGTCCGTCACCATCCACATCGCCGATCACAGGTCCAGATCTCAATGTCCCCTTGAGTCTTTCTCCCACCGGCCATCCATCCGCTTCGAACCCGTCCTGTCGCAGGATGTGAATCCGTCGGAAGTTCGAACTGGTCACACAGATCTCGAGCATGCCGTCCCCCTCAAAATCAGCCAGTGCTGGCGCGTTCACAAACGATTCCTCAAGGAGAACGGGAAAGTTCGACCACCGTTTTCCGAGGTGGTTGAACACATAAATCCCGCCCCGATTTCTGTCCTCTGAATCGTACGAGCCCACCACGACCTCATTCGTACCATCTCCATTCAGATCGCCGACCACGGGTGAGGACTTGAGAATCCCCTCCACGGACGCCACCCAGACCGGCCCATCCGCTTTCGTCAAATCGAACATCGCAATGCGGGAGCACCCGTAGCTCGCCACCAGCTCAAGGGCCTCGTCCGCATCAAAATTGCCCACGGCGGGCAGCAATTCGGGAGCGTCCCCCTCGAAGTCGCAGGGAGGAATTGGCCACTGCCGCACAATCTCTCCCTTTCGGTTCAACACGGTCAATTGCCTGTAGTCATTCCCTGAAACCGACACGGTTTCTCGTGATAACGTGATCAGCTCTAAAAATCCGTCGTGATCCAAGTCGGCAACCACTTTGCCCAGGTTGCCCGCGTTCATCTTGACGGGCCAGCCATTGCCATACGGCGATCCATCCCAGCGAAATGCTGAAATCTGGCGGCCAGCCCCGGCATCCACAAATATCTCGGGATGCCCATCCCCATCCATATCACCGATCACAGGGACGTCGCTATAAGGTTCCCCAATGCCCAGGACGCGGGACCAGAACAGGGTGCCATCAGCTCGAAACACCTTCAGCTCCGCCGGTCGCCCTTCATCGTTGCCATGATCCACCAGAATGATCTCCTGAACGCCGTCTCCATCGAGATCCATGGTCGACGGCTGTCTCCAGTCTTCAACGGGAAATCCGCTGGAAATCGCGAGGTAACGCGGCCATCCAGGGCGCAATTGACCGTCAAGATAAAGCATCGGAACTTGATGCTCCGCGACCGTTTGACCCGCTTTTCGAGCCACTAACCGCAGCGTGTAGAACTGGTTCGGCTCCACCTGACTCGTGTCCCACCTCGCCAGGGTCTGCTGCAAGGCCTCTACGCGTCCCCCTTTCACAATCTCCAAACCACTTGCCATCCACTCTGTTGGGGACCATCCGACCCCATAATCAACTGTGTATTCCAACCCGGCGCCAAACACCGATCCGATAATATCGATGAGGGTGCCTGCACGCAGGACATCGTTGTTCAATGGAAACGCGATGCGAACATTCCTGATGTTGACGATCTCCTGGGCGCGCGCAATCTGCCCTGAACGCCCGGCCACAGTCAGCCTAAATGTGTGATTTCCGTCGGTCAGAACGGATGTGTCAAACCCGCTCGCCAACACCCCGTTGCTCACAGGCGCAGTGCCCCTATTCAGAACTCGCCATCCCTCCGAAGTCGAACTGTCCTCCACAGCCAATTCATACGAGGCAAAAGAGTCGCCCTCAGCCGATCCCAGGACATTCACGACACCCTGGGTCAGCTCGGGCAGCTTTAAACGTGCCTCGGGCAACCGCTCCAGGATGCTCAACGCTCGCAAGGCGTTCACACGCCCAACGCCGATCGGATGATCCGCGCTCAGCGGGTCTGTGGTGTTCATCAGAATGTTCTCCACATCGGTGTTCGTAAATTCCGGATGCAAGGCAAAGATCAACGCCGCCACCCCCGAAACATGCGGGGCTGCCATCGATGTCCCGCTCGAAAAATCATACGAAGAATCCGGATAGGTCGAAAGGATCTCCACACCGGGCGCCGCCAGATCCACATACTTTCCAAAGTTTGAAAAAAAGGCCCGCTGATCATTCCTGTCCGTGGCTCCAACCGCCAGGGTCACGGGGTAATTCGCTGGTGAAGGCGCTGTGTCCGTACGATCGTTGCCCGCCGCAGCCACAAAAACAATGCCGGCGCGGTGCGCTCGATTCACGGCCTCCTCCAGCGCCAGGCTCTTATCCGGCCCGCCCCAACTGGCGTTGATCACATGGGCCTTCTTGTCGATCGCATACTCAATCGCCTCAATGACATGGGCGATGTCCGAACTCCCGGTTTCATCGAACGCCTTCAACGCCATCAGGGAGATCTTCCAACAAATCCCAGCCACGCCCGCCTGATTGTTCCCCTCCGCCCCGATGATTCCAGCCACGTGGGTGCCGTGGTTCAAGTCATCGAATGGATCCCCATCGTCAGAAACAAAATCGTAGCCATGCACATCGTCCACATAGCCGTTGCCGTCGTCGTCCTCACCGTTCTCAGGTGTCTCGCCGGGGTTGGTCCAGATGTTGTGGATGAGGTCTGGATGAAAATAATCAATCCCGGTGTCGATCACCGCCACCTTCACACGGCGGTCGCCGGTGGTGATTTTCCAGGCCTCCGCCATGCTCAAATCCACTCCGGCTTTGCCTGCCCCTTGGCCCGTGTTCCGCAACGACCACTGTCTCGAAAATTCGATATCATCCGGGAATGGTCTCGGAGGAAAGGCGGCTGCATCGAACACCCGCAGCCTGTAATTAGGCTCCGCGTAAACAACGCCCTCACTCTGTCGCAAGCGCCGCAACACGCCCTGGGTCAAGCTCGGGTCTTTCACCCGTAACACGGACAAATGGCTCAACAACCCGCTCTCAGCTCGCACGATCCCTTGTGGTTGCACACTCCCAACGCGATTCCCTTGAGGTCCCAAGTGGCGAAACGTGCCATTCCATTGATCCAGCAAAGTTTGCTTTCCGATCTGCGAAACAGTTTCGCGAAATCGCACCACGACCTCCCCTGGAACCGCGTCCACAGGCCTCGTTTCCTCAGCGTCGAAGTTCGCCCCAACCACGCTCCCTCCAAGAACCTGACCCCCAACAACAGCCACGAACCACAAACAACCAAGAACCACCCGCACAAAAACAGGGGCAACCGACCTGCGCAGCACTGCCGGGAAGCATTGTCTCATCGTGTCTTTGGCTGGCTCGCGGGTCAACAAATCAACGCCACCCTAGGCAACCTTCCGGCTCTGGACGATCTCCGCTCGCCGCCCCTCAGGCTTCTTATGTCTAACGCATCCATCACGCGCCCGAGGGAGGAGATTGTCAGGAGATAAGGCCTTGCGCAATTCAGTCCAGCTACGGTCGAACGCACAAAAGCGGCAGTTCGGTTCGGGCCTGGAATGGGGTGGCCAACGGGACTCGAACCCGCAACAACAAGCTCCACAAGCTTGGACTCTACCATTGAGCTATGACCACCACAAAGAAAGAAAAGGTTAATCGTTTCAAGTCCGAGCGTCAAGTGCGTCTACAAAATCAAAAATTTGAAATCCGAAATCAGCCCCGGTTCAGATATCCACCCTTCAGCCCTCCGCTTCTTTTTGGTCAGCTGCTGAAAATTTGATCCATTTCGGTCGAGAGCTTCTTCAATCCCTCAAGGGACCCGCCGCCGCCCTGCTCGGCAATCCCCCACCCCTCGTAACCAATATCATCGAGAGCCTTCATCACGGCGGGCCAGTTGTTGTCTCCTTTCAGAAACTCCACATCGAACCCTTTCCAAAGCCCTTCCTTGTCCCGTCGACCACGGCTGAATTCCTTGATGTGCAGCTTCTGAATGCGTTTCCCGAGAATGCGCACCCATTGTTCCGGCCATCCATAGTTGATCACATTGCCGACGTCAAAGTGCCACCCCACCCAAGGGCTGTTGAATTCGTCCACAT
Organism: Akkermansia muciniphila; assembly: GCA_945865375.1. Classification (GTDB taxonomy): domain Bacteria; phylum Verrucomicrobiota; class Verrucomicrobiia; order Limisphaerales; family F1-80-MAGS106; genus F1-80-MAGS106. The sequence continues at coordinate 62,375 of CAMBEJ010000009.1, forward strand.
ACCGCGCCGCTTCCATCGGGCTTAACAAAAACTGGTTCCACACGTTCTCGATCGCGATCTTCACACCCGATTCCTCCGCAACGGGAATCGCCTTCCGGATCTCTTCTTGAGACCGTTTGTAAGCCTCTTCATAGCTCACACGCGCGTTGACAACCGCCGGGACAAACAGCACCGAGCTTGCCCCGTAACGCTTGGCATCGCGAAGGGACTGTAGCAACCCATCCAACCCCTCCTTGCGCGTTGTGGGATTAGGATCCGAAACAGGCTTCGCCCAATGCGTGCCGCAACAAACGCTGCAAATCTCAAGCCCCGTGGCATCTCGTGCCCGCAACACTTCCTCCTGATCCATGTGGCTGTTCGGTTCGACTCCCTCAAACCCCGCCTCTTTCAAGGCCGTGAATTTCTCAAGCACCGACCCTTTGACACCCACGGTCCCGAACATGATCCCCTTTTTGATCTTGCGCTTCCGTGGGTTGTTTGCGGGCGCGTCTTGCGCCAGAACCCCCGCCCCGGCCAAAGCCAGCGCCACAGTTGCGGATTCCCTTAAAAACGAACGGCGAGTCTTCGAGTTCATAAATTCAAATTGACCACACTGCTTGATGGAGGCGGGTGTTCGGTTCGTGTCAGGCGAATTTGGTCAGGCCTGGAATGGCGACCGGAGCCTCATACAATTTCAAATCCCATCGGAACTCGGGATCCCCTTCCTTTCCTTCCTGGCCAACGGCTTGTTTGGTGAGGTTTTCCTCGGAATTCAGGGCCTGTTCCCAAGTGATTTCCTGCCCCGTATAGGCCGCCATCCGACCCATGATCGCGATCATCGTGCTGCGGGACATCCTGTCCCCATCGTTCAGCGGTTGCCCGTTGCGGATCGAGGCAAACAGCTCGTCATGCTCCACCTGATACATGTTCGGCCGCTCCCCGCTGAACCGCCAAGGATTCGCCCCCGTGATGGTGAGCGGCCCGAAAGCATTGATCCGGGCGATCCCTTTGGTGCCATTGATATGATCCGCATTGGCTTGGGCGCACCCGCTCTGCTGGCGGCATGAATGATAGCCTCGAGCTCCGTTTGGATATTCATACACCACGCTGAAGTGATCGAATATATGACCGTAATCCTTCCCAGTCCTAGCTTGCCTTCCTCCATGGGCAACGCACTTCAGAGGCGGCACATCCTTCATCGCCCACGCCATCTTATCGAGGCTGTGCACCGCTTGCTCGACAATGTGATCGCCCGAAAGCCAGGTAAAATAATACCAGTTCCGCATCTGATACTGCATGTCCGTCCACTCGGGCTTGCGAGGATGTACCCACAAAGACCCTGTGTTGTAAACCGTCTCCACCGCCATCGGCTCCCCTATCTCGCCGCCATGCACCCGCTTCATTAACTCACGCTCTCCGGCATTGTAACGCCAGCAAAATCCAGCCACCAACGATAGTTTTTTCTCCCTCGCCATTTGCACGCTAGCCATCACTGACCTGAGGCCCGGCGCGTCAGTAGCCATCGGCTTCTCGCAAAAAACGTGCTTCCCAGCCTCGATCGCCGCCTTCAGATGAAAAGGCCGAAACCCGGGAGGGGTCGCCAAAAGTACCACATCCACCCCGCTCGCCAAAACCTTCTTGTAGGCGTCCAGCCCGATAAAGGTGGTTTCAGGGTTCACCGCTATCTTCGATCGGATCGCTTCCTCCCCTTTTAATGACTTTAAACTCCCCTGCAAACGGTCGTCGAAAATATCACCCATCGCCGTCAACATCACGTTCTTGTCCGCGTTTAAAGCTTGAGACGCGGCACCCGTGCCGCGCCCGCCGCATCCGATGAGCCCCACCTTGAGTGTCTCCGAGTTCGCCGCGTGCAATTTCGGTTTCACAAGGATGTAGGGCGCCAAAGCACCGCCGACAGCAAACGTCGTGGAGCCTTTGAGAAATTGCCGACGCGAATGAGGGATGTCCGATCCAGATTGGAAGTTCATGGGAAAATTAAAGTTCCCCCCTTGATAGGACCGTCGAAGCAAGCCGTCAAGGTTTACCCTCTCGATTCAAAGCCGCAGATCCACAATCGTCTTCTCCGAGGCCGCTTCCCCTCCCAACTTTCTCTTGGGGCGAGAGCTCTGTCGGAACAAAACCCGAAATTGACCGATCTCAATCTGGTCGGTGTCCGTGAGCAACACCGGCTGGGTCACTTTGCGTCCGTTTAAAAAAGTCCCGTTGCTGCTCCCCAAATCCACAAGCCAGAATTCATTCCCATGCTGGCGCTGGATCTGCGCGTGGCGTCTGGAGACCTTATCTCCGGTGAGCACGATATCGTTTCCAGGGGCTCGTCCCATGCTGCAGGACCCCCGGATCACCACACGCTCGCCCCCAGGCTTCTCGAGCTCCGCATCCGGCTTGTTGGCCTTCACCCACGCGACGTCGAAAACTTGATGATACACCCGGTTCCGCAAACTGAACAACCCTGTGCTGGCCCGCACAATGCCGGTTAACCGGAGCTCATCACCTAAAGGGTTCCCTTCCTCGTCACGAACCGAATCGCCCCTCCAGATGAGCTCATACAAGCCGAGCAGCGCAGCCAGATCCCGCTCAGTCCGAAGCAGCCTCTCGCGAACAAAAAGCAAATTGTCGTCTCGGTCGCGCGCTCTCGACGACAGGAACAAATCATCGCACAGCCTGTCGATAAACTGCTCCGCGTTCAGGGCCGAATGAAGAGAAAGCTCAGAGTTCCTGATCCCTCCGCATCATTCCGAACGATTGACGGATTTGTCACGAGACCATTCCAGAAGTTCTGCGTTAATTTGCAACGAGTTACGCTCGAAAACCACACTTGTGGTCTCAGGAAAGGTTCAGCGCAGTTTCCGAGGGA
>CAMBEJ010000010.1 GCA_945865375.1 Akkermansia muciniphila
TGAATTATCTCTCAGATTTTGAACCACAGAGGCACAGAGGCACAGAGAAGAACAAACAATGAAACCAAACTTTTCCCCCTCTCTTTTCCCCCTCTGTGTCTCCGTGTCTCTGTGGTTCAAATTTCAAATCTGTTTGGCTAGGATTAGGATTACGATTAGGAGCAGGGAATTGGAGTTGCTCGAGCATCAGGCTAAACAGGGTCGTTTTGCTGAGTTCAGATCTTTCGTAATCGTAGTTCAGAGGATGGAAGATCATCTCGTGTTCCGGAGCGCACGCGAGGGGCGGTTGGCGGGTGGCAGCGCGTTCACTGTCTCACCCTGAACAGGCTTTCCTGGGAGCAGAGGCGGGACAAAAAGTTCAGGGCGATGTGACTGGAGTCGTAGGAGAGACCCAGGTCGACCAGTGTGCGGGCGGCGGGCACGTCTCCCTGGCCAAGGCAACGGATGGCCGCGAGCCCGGCGAAGTGCGTCGGCGGCGTGGCGGTGGTCGTCCGTTTTTTCACCTCTTCTGTCGATTGCAGACCGGCGAGGATCTTTTGAACGGCCGTTCGCCACTGATTTGGCTGGGTCATGAGCAAGAGCTCTCCTTCGGCCAGCGCTTGATCAGCGGGGTTCGATCGGGGGTCGATTGCGAGGGGTTGGGTCCAGCTGACATCTCCTCGGAAAATGCTGGGCAGCGGGTTGGCGTTGATGAACGACTGGTAGGCGGGCTGGGTGTCTTGGTTGCGCCGCCGCATCAGGACGTAGCGCGTGACGTGCGGGCTGACGGAGCCGTACTCGGCGAAGAGGGGATAAAGCCGGTCATCGCTGAGTTCTGAGAGGACGGTTCGCTTTTGAAGATTGGCCAAGTCACGCAGCCAGGTTCGTTCATCAAATTTTTCGAACCAGTCGGATTTACCGCCGATGTAAAAGGCCTTGGGCGCCTCGTATTCCAGGATGGGGAACGAGTCGCTCTGGACGGCCCCCGGTCCGGCGATGGCCCAAGCGATCCGTGAGGTGGCCATCTGACGGCCCAATACCGTCTCGGGTGTGGTGAGGCCGATGTCGATGAGATCATTTCGAGGGGCTTCGCGTTCGTAAACTTTGTTGAAATTGGCCAGTGAGCTTTGCCAGGGCTTTTGGCTCCCTATCAGGACAATGTCGCCCTCGTAGGTGTCCCAGATTTCGAAGAAAGGAAAAACGCTACCGAACGTGCGGAGGACCAGAGCGACGATCCCATCGTTGATTTCATAGATATGGAACCACTGCGCCATGACCCCACCTTCGTTGAGGCGGCTCGCGGCCAGTTGATAAAATTCGGTCGAAAACACGCTCCCTACGCCAGCCATCCAAGGGTTGGAGGGCTCGCTGATGATGACATCGTAACGTCTTGGATCTAATTTAAGGACGGTCCTCGCGTCCTCCTCGATCACTCGGGCGAGGCGGTTCGTGAGCACGCCGCGATTCCACGGCTCGAACCATTTTCCCGCCTGGAGCACAGGACGGCAATTCTCGGCGATGGTGAGCGATCGGATCGGGTGGGTTGCGACGGCACCGGCGGTGATGCCGCTGCCGAAACCGAGAACAAACACGTCCTTGGAATCGGGCTTGGCGAGCATGGGCAGATGCGCGAGAAGGTACTGGGTTGACAGATCGCTGCGGCTGGACGCATCGGGTTTGCCGTTCACGCGCAGGATGCGTTGCTCGGGGCCGCTCTTGCGCGGTCGTTCCACTGACACTGTGGCGTCGGGGGCATCCTTGTAGAAAAGGATCTCGACCTGCTGCTTTCGCATTTCCACGACGCGTCCGATCACTTGGGTTTCGCGGTTCCGGAACAACCCCGAGCTGAAGACGTAGCGCCAATCATCCGTGCCGGTAAAAAGGGTAAACACTGCGGCTGCGAGAGCGGTGGCACCGCAGCCGATGCCAATTTTGTTCCGCGCGCGCAGGGCGCTTGCAGCGGCCGTTGCGCCGAGTAACGCGGCCAGGACGGCGAATGAAGTTCGGATGCCCAGGTGCGGCATCAGACCAAAGCCGGTTATGAGAACTCCGCAAACGGCACCGAGTGTATTCCATGTCAGGAGGGTTCCGATGCGGGTTGCAATGTCCTCTCCCTCTCCGTCCTCGTGGCGGATAAACAGGGGGACGGTCGCGCCGAGCAACCCCGCTGGGAGGCCGAGCGCGAGGACCGAGATCAGAGTGTTGAGCGCGAGATGGTAGCGGTATCCCATGGCGTTGCGGGCGATTCCGGAGCGGAGATGGCGATAGACCTCGGCCCAGTCATCGATGAAGAAAAGGTAACAGCTCAGTAACACGCTTGCGCTGGCGAGCAGCACGGTGACGGTGGCTGCGGGGGGCCATCTTCGTATGCGCGGAGAGGCGATCACGGCCGCTCCAGCGGCGATGCCGAGAATGAACCCCATGAGAACGACGGCAAAGGCGTGGAGCGATGCGCCGAAGATCAAGGACAAGGAACGAGAGGCCAGGACTTCGAGGCCCATGGACACGCCGCCAGTCACGGCGACGAGCATGCCGACGAGGCGCAAATTCGACGAACGATGCCCGGCGACTGTGCTGGTGGTGCTGTTGCCTGAGGGGGAGGTTTTGGGGACCTCCTGTGTGGGCCGAGACCGCTGCGGACTTCCCATTCTTGCGAGGGATAAGGCGACGATCCAGATCAAGGCATTCAGCAACCCCGTGGCTTGGAGCCCTGCCACCATTCCCAGGTCGCGGACGATGACGAACCCTGCCGCCGCCGCGCCAAACACTGCGCCGAGGCTGTTGAGGGAATAGAACCGTGCCGAGGCGCGCGCGTAGTCGGCGGAGTTTCGTTGCAGCCAGTTGGCTAGCAGCGGCAAGGTTCCACCCATCAAGATCGTGGGCACCGCCAGGAGGCCCACGCTCACGCCGGTCTTAATCAGGAGCATGCGGGCCGGGTCCTCAACCATGCCCTGGCCCATGCGGATGAAGAGGCTGTCGGCGGCATCAAAAAGAGTGGGAAAGAAGAAGCCGTAAAGCCCGATCAACAGCTCCAGTGTGGCATAGAGCGCGAGGGGATCGCGGGTCGCTGCGGCCTTGCGTCCGAACAGATTGTTCCCCACTGCCAGCCCTCCCATGAAAACTGCGAGAACCACCGTCTGAGCATGGATTGTGCTGCCCAGCATCTGGCCCAGGTATTTGGACCAGATCACTTCGTAAATCAAGGCAGTCGCGCCCGAACATAAAAAAAGGAGCGGAACCAGGATTTGAGTTGGCATGGCTCGGGCTGGAGTGGCGCGGCGTGATCAGGCTCGTGCTTGGCGACGCAGCCGTGTGCGCACTTTCATGAGGTTTCTGATCGTCATTCCACCCTAGATCTTGCCGGTGGATTGGAGCAAGAAAGAACTCTGGAAAACCGATAAGAAACCTCGATTTACTCCGTGGTGGGGGCTGTCGACGGCCCACCACGGGGCCGGTCTTCACCGGAGGCGCTTTAAAAAGTGGATTCAGAACGAACTGCCTATCAGTTAATGGGGCGACGCCGACGATTCGCCGACGCTCAACCCGGCGATGTGATTCAGGATGACCAACGCGTCGTCGCCGGTGCCAGTGAAAAGGCCGCCCACGCGGAGAGCTGCGCTGTCAAAATGTCTTTGACTGCCGGAGAGCACAGCGTTAAGGGAGAGGCCGCACGCTTGTCACAGCATTTCTCGAATTGCAGGAAATTGGCTGATCGTGACCCTTGCGTCCGTCGTTGCACAGAGATAGACGCGATAATTTAAAGGCAAATCATCATGAACCCAACTATCAGACTCGGTCTTTCGCTCTCCTTCCTAATGTCCGCTTTGATGGCCCACGCGCAACAGAAAGGGCCCTTCGCTCCCGAAAACTGGCCGGCCAGCGCCGACAAAAATAAAGTGGTCCATTTCGTCAGCGTCAACGATGCGTTCGACCCCCTGGGTGACAAATGGATTGAAGGGAACATGACACTTCTCTCCGGTGGCGACCAGGCAACGGGTCCTATCAAAATTGGCGGGTTCGACGGCATCAAGGTGTCCGGGAATTACATGAACACAGCCGACACCGATTTCGCGGAGTGGGCGGACGATGCGGAGATCGATATCCTGATCCAGGCGTATGGGGACGCCGGTCTCTTCGCAGCGAATGGAAATCCTAGGAATTTCAACTTTTTGATTGGGACGTTGCCTGAGTTGGCAGCTCCTTCGGGGGGACAGGTTGCGGTCGAAGCCAGGAACAAAAAGTGGAACTGGATTTTGTTCCGAATCCCGAACAGCGAGCGCCCGAGCGACGGCTCCCGCCGTGTGGGGTCTATCCCGGCAAACGCCCAAGGTGGGATAGGGGCGGGCGGTGTCAACGGCGGGACCATCCGCTTGGAGGGCGTGCCGAACCTGATCGTGCGCGTGGTGGCGTTTGGCGAGAAGGGCGCTTTTGGAGAACCTGAACAAGTCAATGTCTTCGCAGGCTCCGAGACCTGCCCTGCGGAACCAGCCACGAACCTGGCGGGTATCGATGTGGCCAAGAACCTTGCGAACCATATGGAGGTACTCAACAAAGGCGACCAGCAAGTCTCCTTCGCGGATGGGATCGGCCCCGCAGGCGATAAACGCCGTGCCGTCAGGCCAAACGGAATTCACATGAACTTTGCCATCACGGACGGTTATCTCGGTGCCGCTTGTGGAGACGCGCGTTCCATGAAAGTGTGCATCGAATTCTACGATGACCCCGCGCTTGCCGGGAAGAAGTTCGGGCCCGAGGCCTATGCCACCGATGACAAGGGCGGAATTGGCTTTGTGGCGGCGGATCGGCGGCACACGCTCGTGGGCTCCGGCAAGTGGGTGCGCCGCTCCTGGGTGATTCCCGACGTGAGTCTGTTCGGTGTGAACGTGGCTCCATTGACCGCCGGCCCGAGGCTGATTTTTGAAGACAATGCGCCGGTCTTCGTTTCTGCTTTTGAGCTGGGCATTTTCCGGGCTGGTACTCACCCGCTCGCTGGCCAGGATCCAAACCCCGCGTGCGTTGAGGACCCCAGTGCCTGCGCCTACGGCAACTTCGCCGAGATGGATCTCGCGACCGGCAAGCTCGATGGTCTGGCTCCTGGTTCCAGTGGCGGCGACCAGGAGATGATCCAGGCCGAGGCGGGTCCCGCAAAGGATCGTCGCATGGCGATCCGGCCCGCCGGCGATGACGGATCGCCTCAGTTTCTCCATCGCTATCTCAACCTGGCTATCACCGATGAGAAGCTCGGTCCCTCCAGCCAGCCCGGTGTCAAACTCGCGGTCTGCGTCACGTATTACGACGACCCGGAGCTCACCGGTGTCTCCTTCCGTCCGGAGGTTTACATCACGGACAAGGGCGGCAAGGTCGGTTTTGGGTTCACCGCCGGAACCATCGCGGTCGCGCTTGAGGGCACGGACAAATGGCGCAACGCCTATTTCGAGCTCGATGACGTGAAGTTCAGCGGCGTCAACCAAGGTCCCCAGGCGGCCGCTCGGTTTTTCGTGGGGGGTAAAGTGTTCTTCAGCAAGGTCGCGTACGGCGTGATCCGTCCTTTCTGCCCTGACGGGGGATTGAACCCGCTTGCCGACTGCAAACCGAAATCGGATGTCAGCATCGGCGCCCGGGCAGTCGCCGGCGGCAGCATCCGGATCGCGTGGCCCTCCACCGCCGAAGGGTTTGTGATGGAGGAGAGCGATTCGGTCAACGGCGTTTGGACGATTTCAGCACACATCGCCTCGACCGAAGGCGCCGAACGTGTCATCACCCTCAAACCTGGGACTGGAACCGCCAGGTTCTATCGGCTGAAAAAATAGGGATCAAACGCGGCACGCGAGCCGGAAGGAAACCGCACGCATCTCACATTTTTCAGGATCTTTTCTAATCGTAATCGTAATCGTAATCCTATTCACGTTCCGTTTCCGTTCTCCTTTCGGACCGTTTCCGCGGTTCAATTCGATGAATCTCACAATCCTCGACACGCTCGCCAGCTTGGTGCGCATCAACAGCGTGAACCCGGCGTACGAAGGAGGGTGTTCCGAGGCGGCTATGGCGGCCCATGTGCGGGAGTTTTTCCGGGAGCACGGCATTGAGACGTGGGAGCAAGAGGTGTTTCCCGGTCGTCCCAACGTGATCGCTCGCCTGCCTGGACGCCTCCCAGGGCGACGGATCGTTCTCGAAGCGCACACCGACACCGTTTCTGTGAGGGGTATGGCCATCTCACCGTTTGAGCCGACCGTGGAGAACGGGCTGCTCTACGGACGGGGTGCCTGTGACACCAAGGGTGGTTTGGCGGCCATGATGCATGCCTTGGCGTCATTGAAAGCGGAAGGGTTCACTCCGCCCTGCGAAGTCTGGTTCGCCGCAGTCGCAGACGAGGAATACTCTTACCGTGGCGTGGTGAAACTGTGCGAAGGATTGACCGCCGATGCCGCAGTGGTCGCGGAACCCACGGAGCTTCGCCTCATTGTCGCCAGCAAGGGTGTCCTGCGCTGGCGCATCCACGTTCATGGGCGCGCGGCGCACAGCTCCAAACCGCACCTCGGGGTTAACGCCATCAACCACATGGCCCGGCTTGTCCTGGAACTGGAATCCGATCAGCAACGGTTGGCCCGCAACCCGCACGCTTTGCTTGGACCTGCCACCTGCAATGTGGGGGTCATCAGTGGCGGTGTGCAGGTCAATTTCGTGCCCGACACCTGTGTGATCGAGATCGATCGACGCCTGCTGCCAGGGGAGCAGGTAGGCGGCGTTCTCGCGCACTACCAAAGGCTCCTCGACGGTTTAAAGGCACAACATACTGGGTTCGATGCCACGATGGAATCGCCCATGTTAACCGACGAGGCGCTCGATACATCGCCTGAGGCGGCACCCGCTCGGTTGGCGGCTGAGGTGTTGCGCTCAATGGGGCTCGATGGCCAGCCAGCGGGCGTTCCGTTCGGCAGCGATGCCAGCAAGCTGTCCCGGCAGGGAATCCCGAGCTTGGTTTTTGGTCCAGGGAGCATCGACCGCGCCCATGCTTCCGTGGAATACGTCGAAATCGACCAGGTGTTGCAGGCCTTCGAATTTTACCGGGAGTTTATCCGCCGTTTCGTGTGAGATTTACGGGTCAGTCCCGGCGATTGGAATTCAGGTGACAAGCCAAGGGACTGGCCGCTGATTAAGCCTGACCGCGCGGATCCAGATTAAAGGGTCTTGGCCTCGAGATATTCGGCTTCACACGCGCCGGAAGACGGGGCGGCGATCCGCAGCAGGCAAATTTGCTGGTCACCGGAAGCGTCTCTCTGATTAAATACAGGATGAGCCGAGAAACCAAAGCCAAACCAAAGGCCCACGAGCAAATCCCGGCGCGCTTCCAGCAGTTCGGCAAGAAGTATCCCGACATCATGCGGGCTTACGAAGCGCTTGGGGAAGCCACGCGGCAAGCTGGCCCGCTCGACTCGAAAACTCGTTGCCTCGTCAAGCTGGCTATTGCCACCGGCGCACTGCGCGAAGGCGCAGTCCACAGCCACGCACGCCGTGCGCTCCACGCCGGATGCACGCCCGAAGAGATCCGCCACGTCGCCCTCCTCGCCACCACCACGCTCGGCTTCCCCAGCATGATGGCAGCGCTCTCGTGGGTGGAGGACGTGCTGGCCACCCAATGAATTCTGATGCTTATCCGCCATCTTTTCGTTTCTCCAGGCCACAACTACGTCGGCCATCACGAACAGCCGCCCGGTCACCATACGGTTCTTGAACAGGACGAAGTCGAATGCGTCGCGGGCCAAGGCATTCGCGGCGATCGGTTCTTCAGCCACGAGGTGGATTACAAAGGCCAGATCACCTTCTTTGCGTGGGAGGTGTTCGACAAGTTGCGCCACGAGCTGGGTCTCCCGGACGCGCATCCATCCGGCACACGTCGCAACGTCATCACCGAGGGACTGGACCTGAACGCGTTGGTCGGTCAGGAATTTGAGATCCAGGGCGTTTGCTTCGAGGGTGTCGAGGAATGTCGTCCGTGTTATTGGATGAACCACGCTTTCCGCCACGAACAAGCCGAGTCGTGGCTCAACGGTAACGGCGGCCTGCGCGCCCGCATTCTTAGCGACGGCATCCTGCGGCGTCATGGAGGCAACGCCGCATGAACTTCAGCGCCGTCATCCTCGCCGGAGGCCAGTCGCGCCGCATGGGTCGCGACAAAGCGTGGCTGCCACTGGACGGCCAACCGCTGCTCGCACGGCAGATCGAACTCGTCCGCGAGCTGGCGCCGGAGGAACTATTTATCTCGGGTCGCTCCGACACCGACTACACCCGGCTGGGTTGCCCCGTTCTGACGGACGAATTCACGGACGCCGGGCCGTTGGCAGGCATTGCGACCGGCTTGGCGGCGGCTTCAGCTCCGCTCGTCCTGGTGCTGGCCGTGGACATGCCGGACATGACCTCTGCCGCGTTGCGTCGACTGCTTGAGCTCTGCACGCCAGGAGTGGGCGTCGTTCCTCGAGTGAACCGCCGCGTCGAACCGCTTACGGCGTTCTATCCGAAGGCCGCCGCGCCCCTCGCCGAAAATTTGCTCAAGCGGCAACTCCGAGCCGCGCACGCCTTCGCCGAACTGTGCAAACAGGATGGTCTGGTCGCCCTTCACGACGTGGAACTTATGGATTGGAAATGTTTCGCCAACTGGAATTCACCCGCCGACTTGTGGCCGCCAAGCACATGATGGAGTTGACGCCTCACTTGAATGAAACATCAGAGCAAGGCCCTCTCGTTCGCTAAGAGCAGGAGAGTGTCATTGGTTAGGGAACGGCACAGACTGCACCCGTGGAAAAACTGAAAAGCAAGCCGTGGCATCTGTTGCCGCACGAAGAAGTGGTTGGACTTCTCAATGTGAATGTGTCCACCGGCTTGTCGGCCGAGGAAGTACGCCGTCGACAGAAGGAATTCGGACCCAACCGCATCACCGCACGGCACGGCACGCCGACGTGGATGAAGTTTCTCCAGCAGTTCAACCAGCCGCTCGTTTATATCCTGCTCGTCGCGGTCGGAGTCACCGCGTTTCTGGACGAATGGGTGGATTCATTGGTCATCTTCGGCGTCGTGATAACAACGCCATCGTCGGTTTTCTCCAGGAGGCAAAGGCCGAAAAAGCCATCGAAGCCCTGGCCAAGATGGTTGCCACCGAAACTACAGTGCGCCGTGAAAAGCGCAAACTCCGCGTCCACTCCGAGCAACTCGTCCCGGGCGACGTGGTGATCCTGCAATCTGGCGATCGCGTGCCCGCCGACCTGCGGCTCATTCACATTCGCAACCTCCACGCGGATGAATCTGCTCTGACCGGGGAGTCGCTTCCCGTGGCCAAGCACGCCGACGCGCTCGCGCTCGATACGACTCTCGCTGAACGCAAGAATCTCGCCTATATCGGCACGCTCATCACCAGCGGTCAGGCCGAAGGCGTCGTGTGGGCTATTGGCGACCAAACGGAAACCGGCCGCATCTCCCATCTCATTTCCAGCGCGGTCGAGTTGTCCACGCCGCTGACGAATAAGATCGCCCAGTTCAGCAATGTGGTGCTCTGGGTCATCGTCGGTCTTGCGGTGGCCACCTTCGCGCTCGGCGTGGCGCGCGGCGAAAAGGCGGTTGAAATGTTCATGGCCGCAGTGGCGCTGGCGGTCGGCGCGATTCCAGAGGGGTTGCCTGCTGCTGTCACCATCGTCCTTGCCATCGGCGTTTCGCGGATGGCGAAGCGGCAGGCCATCATCCGCAAACTTCCCGCTTTCGAAACGCTCGGCAGCACGACCGTCATTTGTTCGGACAAAACCGGCACCCTCACCGAGACCCAGATGACGGTGCAGGAACTTTTTGCGGGAGGCGCAAACTACAAAGTAACAGGGGTGGGCTACGAGCCGAATGGCGGCATCCAACTTGCGGGTGATCCGGTGGGATCCGAAACCAACGATGCGCTCACCGAGTGCTTGCGCGCCGGAGTTCTCTGCAACGATTCACAGCTCGTGCGTGACGAACATGGACGTTGGAAAGTGCAGGGCGACCCGACGGAAGCCGCGTTGCTCGTCGTCGCCGAGAAGGGCGGCGTGATTCACGCCGACACTCACCGCGAAACACCCGTGCTGGATAGCATTCCCTTCGAGTCTGAGCACATGTTCCGCGCCACACTGCACGAGGCCAGCAAGGGCCGCGTCATCTACAAAGTAGGTGCGGTGGAGCGTCTGCTCGACCGTAGCGTGGACGCGCTCGACGCCTGCGGCCAACTCGTCCCGCTGGACAAAGACGTCATCCATCAAGCGGTCGAGGCCATGGCCTCCCGTGGATTGCGCGTGCTCGCCTTCGCGCGCCGGCACGTGGATGCGCACCAAGCCACGCTCGAACACGCACATGTCGCCGAAGGCCTTACCTTCCTCGGCCTCCAAGGAATGATAGACCCGCCGCAACCCGCCGCTGTCGCTTCGGTGCGTCAGTGTCAGCAAGCTGGCATTGCCGTGAAGATGATTACTGACGACCACCTCGCCACCGCTCGCGCCATCGCCAGCCAAATCGGACTGAAGGGCCGCGAGGAACACGGGAAGCTTGCCGCCCTCTCCGGTCGTGAACTGGGAAATATTTCCAACGAAGATCTTCCCGAAATTGCCGAACGCACCGCCGTTTTCGCCCGCGTCGCTCCCGAGCAAAAGCTTCGACTCGTGAAGGCTCTCCAGTCGCGCGGCCATGTCGTCGCCATGACGGGCGACGGCGTGAACGACGCGCCTGCCCTCAAGCAGGCGGACATCGGCGTGGCGATGGGCATCTCCGGCACGGATGTGGCGAAGGGCGGGGCGGCGATGATTCTCACCGACGACAATTTTGCCAGCATCGGAGCCGCCGTGGAGGAATGGCGCGGCGTGTTTGACAATTTGACCAAGTTCATTGTCTGGACGCTACCGACCAACGTCGGCGAGGCGATGGTGCTGGCCACGGCCATCCTGTTCGGCACCGTGCTGCCGGCGTTGCCGGTGCAATTGCTCTGGGTTAACATGATGTCCGCCCTTCTTCTCGGGCTGATGCTGGTCTTCGAGCCGAAGGAACGCGACCTCATGTCCCGCCCGCCGCGTGATCCGAAACGACCGCTGCTGACGTATGCCCTGATGATGCGCACCGGCCTTGTCTCGCTCATCATGTTGGCCGGGGCGTTCTGGTTGTTCTTTTGGGAACTGGGCATGGAAGGCGCGAGCGAAGCCGCGGCGCGCACCGCTGTCATCAACGTCATCGTGATCGTGGAAATCGCCTACCTCTTCAGTTGTGGCTCGCTCAAGCGCTCCATTTTCGCCATCGGATGGTTCACGAACAGGTGGGCCATCTTCGGCTCGCTGGCGATGCTGGGCGCGCAATTGTTCTTCACCTACGCGCCGGTGATGAACAAACTTTTCCACACTGCCCCCATCGACGCCGAGTCATGGCTGCGCATCGCCGCTGTGGCGGTGGCCTCCTTCCTGGCGGTGGAGTTCGAAAAATGGATACGCTTCGGCGGGCGGCGTGGCGAACATGCGATTCCGGAGTAAAACCAGAGTGACATCAAAACAATGAAGAGCACAACGCGACCACCGCCATAGCCGAATCCTCCCAGCCATGAAGCGATGCAGAAGTCCCAACTGATGAATCGTGGCGACGGGCATTACAAATTGCCTCAAAAGTGGATCGTGACTCCGATGTCGTGAGGCGCCTATCCCCATTGATCTGTAAGGAACGAGCAACGCTGCCAGCGGTCCAAAAGAACCAGCCAGAACGTTCAGGTTAATTTGAATGGCCTCCTAACCCACGGGGATCGAGGGTGTTAAGAATTAATCACCGAGCAGCATCGGTCTTGTCCACTAGGTGCTTATCGAACCAATCCGCCAGCTTTTGAACTTCCTCGTGCAGTGTGAGCCACGGATGGCCACCCCCTGCCTTCACCACAAGCTCGGCGGAACCCCCTGCCTTGTTGATGGCTTCCACCAGCTTTTGCGAATGCGCGAGCGGCACCACCTTGTCCGCGTCCCCATGGATCAAAAGGAATGGAACCGTTGGCTTCGTCACCCGATGCAACGGGGACGCCTCGCGTGCCTTCGTGAGAACCTCCTCTTCAGACCGTCCCGCGCCACCTCCGACAAACAGCAACGGCCCTAACAGGCTCAACTCAGCGCGCTTCCCGTGTTCCCAGTCCACAAAATCTGTGGGTGGAAAGAAAACCCCGACCGCTTTGACCGATGTGTCGAAGCGTTGGGCCGCGTTCTTCGAGTCGGGCTTGCCGGGCTCGACGGTCAGCGCCGCCAACGTCGCCAAGTGCCCCCCCGCCGAAGCCCCGGTCATAGCCAGCCTATCCCCGTCAATCCCGTAATCCTTCGCGTGTTCCTTGATAAAACGCACTGCCGTTTTCAAGTTCTGATCCATCTCAAAGACAGTGTAGCGCGTTTTCGATCCCGGGCGCACCGCGAACACAGTATACCCTCGGGAACAATAAATCGTGAACATCTGGGACAGGGTATGGTCACGAATCTTGCCGCGATCCGAATACCACGCACCACTCGCCACATCGACAATTCCCAACCCTCGCTTCTTGTCTTTGGGAATGAAAACGTCCATCAACAGGCCCGTCCCGTGAACTTCCCCGTATAGAGCATCCTTGGTTTGGGTGTAGGGCAAATCCTGTTGCGCCTGCAGTCGGACCGAGAGCGCGGCTGCCACCCACAACAAGCCCAAGGCAAAAGAGGAGAGGTGATTCACCGAGCGACTCCTGTTCAAACGAATTCCTTCATTGGGAGCAGGCCATTGTCGACCAGGAACTGCGGGCGCCCCGCATAATCGGGGACCGTGGTCTTGCTGACATCGATCCCGAGGGCGTGATAGAGTGTGGCGAACACCTCTCCGAAATACACGGGTCTCTCGACGGCTTCACCCCCCAGTCGATCCGTGGCGCCAATCACCTGCCCGTGCCTCAAGCCGCCGCCGGCAAGCATCGCGCAGCTCACGCGAGGCCAGTGATCGCGCCCTCCATCCTTGTTGATGGCCGGTGTGCGGCCAAACTCGCCCCAGACCACCACGCTCACGTCCTTGTCCATCCCTCGATCGTGCAAATCCTGGATCAAAGCGCTCACGCCCTGATCGAACAGAGGAAGATCCTGCCGCAGTGCCCCGAAGTTGTCGCCATGATGATCCCACCGGCTGAAAGCCAGTGTCACGCATCGGGCTCCAGCCTCCACCAACCGACGAGCCACCAACATATGCTCCATCAACTTCGGCCCGCCATCGTCGCGGTTTTTAGGATCGCCCTTGCCATAGAGCTCCCGAACACGACGGTCTTCGAGCCCGACATCCAGAGCCTCCAGCAGCTTGCTCGAGGTCAGAATCCCAAAGGCTTGTTCGTTAAAAGTATCGATCCCTTCCATCATGCCCGTGGCGTCCACTTGACGCCTCATCTTGTCGAACGTGGCAAGCAACTGCTTTCGATCCGCAAGCCGGTCGAGCGTCACCCCTTTGAGGATCATATCCTCCTTGCCACCGCCCTGGTTTGGCTGGAACGGCGCGTGGGTCAATCCCAAAAAGCCAGGGTCTCCGTTCCGGGCCCATCGCATCTCGCCCATCTTCGGGGACAGCCCGACAAAAGCAGGCACCATCCTATTGACAGGCCCCTGGAGTTTGGACGCCATTGCCCCCAGCGAGGGCCATCCGCCTGGAGGTTGATCCTTGGTCGTTCGACCCGTCAAACACTGGAACGCATCGTGATCCCCGGAGGCACCCACCATGGAACGAATGATGGAATATTTGTCGGCGATCTTCGCAAGCCGCGGCATGTGCTCGCAGATTTCCAGACCGGCAACATTGGTTTTGATGGGCTTGAATTCCCCGCGAATCTCGCGAGGGGCATCCCTCTTCAAATCGAACATGTCCTGGTGCGAGGGGCCGCCCGGAAGGAAAATCATGATCACCGCCTTGTGGGAACGCCCCACACCGCCCACCGATTCGGCCCGCAACAACTGCGCGAGATTCAACCCCCCGAGACCCAGCCCGCCAATCTTCAGAAAGTGACGCCGCGAAACGCCATCGCAGAAACGATCCCTCGGCCCTAAGATGGTTAACATAATATACCATGCTGACTCGAACTCCCTCCTCAGTCAAAGCCCAAAACACAGAAATTTAAACCGTGGATCCCTCGTCGAATTCAGGCCCAAGCAAACTCGGTGGCGGTCGCGTTGTCGTTGCCCTCCGTGTCCCCGTGCGCGGGCGAAAGCAGCGGTTATTGAAGGCTTTCACTGCTCGCCAGCATTCACTTCTCCATCAAGCGTCACACGGATCGCTCGCGCCGACGAAGGCACCTCCGACATCGTCCTCCGTCCCCCAGGCCAGCGAATCTCGATCCTTGTCGGAGGAAAGGGTGTGCTCATGACTTGCACCGCACTGTCCTGTGACCAGTAGCCGGATCCGGCATGCACTTCGCGCAGCGGCCCGTTTCGCTCGCCAAACGCGAGCCGTAGCGAAGCCCCCACAGCGGTCGGATTTGCGGGCGAACCAACAAGCCGCACTCTCAAGCCAGGTTTGCCCCCGGTATTTCTATACAACTTGGTGGCCGCGCCATTCTGCGCAATCACCACATCCAGCCGCCCATCGCCGTCGTAATCAGCCACCGCCGCACCACGCTGTTCGCCATAGATCTTGAGCCCGCTGGCCTGGCCTGGCACCGCACTAAATCCACCACGACCGTCGCCTCTTAGCAGCAACCCGCGGCCGCTGTCGTCACGCGGCGTCTCCGACTGCGCGCCAAAAAAGTTCTGCGCCAGCACCAAGTCCTCGTGACCATCCCCATCGAAATCCCCAGTGCAAACTCCGAAAGCGGGAGCGAACTGGGCCTCTGCAGGCAGCGCGACCGTTTCAAAGTGATCTCCCCGATTCAGAAAGACCGTTGATTCAAGCCAGCGGGCCTGCCACACCCGAGCATCCTTGAGTTGGGCACCGAGGATTTTCTCTATGCCCGCCGTGCTGAAGGCACGATGAGAGCTGAATCGATCCCGTAAAAACGGAAGCGCCTTGGATAGAACTGTCAATGGGCGCTCTGGCACTTTTTTCTTAAGGCTCGGTTCGTAATAGGTCTCGATAAGGTCCATGCTGCCATCGCCGTTGAAGTCGCCATAATAAACCTGTAAGGGCTCGGTCCGGTGGCTTTGATACCGTGTGTTTTGTCCCCAGTTTGTGGCCACGAAATCCATGCGGCCATCCTCGTCAAAATCGCCCACAGCCACCCCGTTCCACCAGCCTGAAAACCGCGCAAGCCCCCACTGATCCGTCACATCGGTCAACTGGCCGTGCTCGTTCAGCAGAAGGCGGGGCGGTCCCCACTCGCAGGCCAATACCAGATCCGGATCTCCATCCCGGTCGATGTCGGTGAAGACCGCACCGCTGACCATGCCAATCTCCCCGAGGGGCTTCGTGTTTTGAGTGTCCAACACGAACTGTCCCCCAACGGTTCTAAACATCCTGGACGCCGCTGCCGCAGGGTATTTTCCTGGCACAACCCGCCCCCCAACAAACAAATCTAAAGAACCGTCGCCATCCAAGTCGGCAATGGCCAGCGGTCCAACACTGGAATCCACGCCCGGCACGGCATTGCTGGTGGTCCCTTCGGACAAATCAAACTGCTGCACGCCAGCTTGAGCGCTCGAGCCCTCTTCGTAATTGGCGGAACCAGCCAGCAAGACGGCTTGAGATGCGGACTTTCGCCACGCCAGCAACGTGGTTTGATCTCGCGTGACAGGCTGATTCAGGAAGGGCGTTTTAAGTTGTTGGAACCCACCGTGGCCGTCGTTCCGGAAGACGGCCGTCTGCCCCCCTTTGCCGCTGCCGACGATCAAATCCTCCCAGCCATCGGCATCCACATCGAACCAAGCGACGCCAGGACCGAGCTGGCTCAACTTTTTTGGCAATAACGGCTGCCGCGCATAGTCGTCGAACTCCTCCTCCACATGCTGATGCTGGAGGAGACCGCTGACATCCTCGAAGATCGGCGGAGGACGAGCACCCGAAGTCGCGGTTCGGGTGCCGTTGTCCGCCGACGCGGCAGACTCCGCCACTTCGTAGATTCGATTCGCCTTCGCCCCTCTGACGACACTGGTCTTCCCGCTCCGCCAAACGACTTCGAGGGTCATCTCGTTCGTGGGTGAACCGGCCGCGAAAGCGCGAACCGGATCATCCGAAGACAGGTAGCGTCCGCCAGAGATCATCTCCTGGCTTTGCATTGGAATCGCGCCTCCCATGACCTTGATCTTCGCCCCAACTCCATAAGTGTTGGGGGCGTCTCCTCTCAGACGGACAGCGATTCGCGCTCCGCCGGCCTCGTTGCGGTAAACCGCTGCCACGTCATTGAGGTTACTCACAACCACATCCAGATCGCCGTCGTTGTCCAGATCAACCAGAGCCATCCCGTGCGAAATACCGGCGAGATCAAAACCCCAGTGACGGCCCATTTCCTCGAAAGTTAGGTCGCCGCGATTACGAAAAGCCAGGTTGGCCGTGGCTAGTCTCGGGAACATACGCCGGGCCTCGAAGATCTCGGCGTCAGACATTCTCCGGGCGGCGCGCATCGCCTTGATCCGATCCGCCACGTCGAGATCGCGCGCGCCCCTTTCCATGCCGGTTGAAATGAGCACGTCCTCCCAGCCGTCCAGGTCCACGTCCAGAAACAGGCACGCCCAAGACCACTCGGAGGCGTGGAGTCCGCTCAACTGGCCAATCTCCGCATAGGTGTCGTCCCCTCGATTCAAAAACAAGGTGTTCAAACTATACTGCGGACGATTCTCGATCTGTCCGATGATAATCAGGGGCGGCGTCCCATCGGTCAGGTCGCGCATCCTCCGGCTGTGGTCCCGGCTCAGCATGTCCAGCACCAGGAGATCCTCGTGCCCATCGCGATTGATGTCCGCAAAATCCACGCCCATCGAAAACAAACTGGACTTGCGCTGGGCCAGGGGCGGCAACAACCGCAATCGTCCACCACCCTGATTGATCCAGAACCGATCCTCGGTCTGGAAGTCGTTGCACACGTAAATGTCTGGCAAACCATCCCCATTTGTATCGCGAATCATCACCGAGAGGCCCCAATCAAACAGCGTCTTCGACAGAGGCCGTCCGGTCTCGTCAAGAAAAGCGCCGCCAGTGAAAGGTATCGCAACAAAGTTCGTCCCTCCTATGTTCCGATAGACCGCGTCCGGCTCACCTTGCTCGTCGATGCTGCGTCGGGGTCCGATCACGAACCGGTCTCGCAATGCAGGATCCGAAGACACCGGATGCCCATTGAAAGTGTCCACTGCCAACTTTCCGTCCAAGGTTTTGAATGTAGCCCGGGCATTGGGAATATCCATCAACGCGGATGTGCGGTAGTTAGCGATATAGAGATCCAGAAAACCGTCGCCATCCAGGTCGCCTAGAGCAAGCGACATACCGCCCAGGCCGGGGTTCAAGAGGGTGGGCAGTTTAGTAAACAGACCCTTGCTATCATTGAGAAAAAGATGAGTGCCTTGCCCCATCGAATTGACGATTAAATCGAGATCTCCATCTCCATCGATGTCAGCCAGCGCACTCCCCGTGGCTGAGATATTGGGACCGGCCAGGCCTGCTTTTTCGGTTTGATCCTCGAACCGCCAGCCGCCAAGATTGCGATATAAACGGCTCTTTCCATCGAGACTGCAAAAATAGAGATCGGCCCAGCCGTCACCGTCAACGTCCCCTGCGGCGACACCGGAGCCGTTCAGGAGGATTTGATTCGTCAGATGCCGCGGCTCTGCGAGCACATTGGTGAAGGTGACTCCGCTTTGTGCGGGAGGGACCAGCGTAAAACCGACCTTTGAAGAGGATGTGATGGCCGCAGCGGCGCTTCGGTTGCCGGGGATGGAAACCCAATCTAGGCGTGGGGCAGCGACGGCGGAAGGAAGCAGCCACCCGCTTGGGTAGATTCCGACGGCGACGGCGAGCCACATTACAAGTCGTGGGCGCATTAGATTCGTAATTATCAAATTCAAGTTTTTCGGCGCCTCGAAAGTGAACCGCCAAGCTTCGCTACTCACCCTCAGTGGTTCGCCTTTCCGTCTCATGACGCACCATGCGTTTCCAATTCAAAACTGCCGATCAAACTCGTCGCTCGATTTGGCGGGTTGCCAATACGTCCTCGCGCCAGGATCGCGCCGGAGCTTGAGCAAATCCTTCCCCGATGCGCGAAGCAGCAGACCCAGCGGAGTGAGGATGCCTAAAAACAACGCGGCTAACATCACCCGCCCCATCACTTGTCCCATGTGAAAGCTGCCCGTCATGACCACCCTATAAACTGGACGGATCAGACGCGGCCAGACCAGGCAGGCCACCACAGCAACGATGCAAAGACCTGAGGCGACACGCAAACCGCCTCGAAGGGAGGGATGTTCGCGCCAAACCAGCCACAACACGCCACCCAGAAAAACACCCCACACCAGCGTGAATTGACGCCACACCCGCGGGTCCTCCTTAAGCTTCAGTTTCATGATCAATCCGGCATTGGCTCGTGTGTCCGGCCGATGGTTCGCTCCGGCTGTGCGGCCCGCTCCAAAATGCAGGAACCGATTACCAAATAATCCATCTCCGTGTTCATGAAACAACGGTACGCATCATCCGGGGTGCAGACAATTGGCTCGCCCCGAACATTGAATGAAGTGTTCACCAAGACACCACAACCCGTCGCCGCCTCGAAGGCCTCGAGCAACCGGCACAGCAGACCGTTTTGCTCTGGAGTGACGGTCTGGACGCGGGCCGTGCCATTGACGTGCGTGACGGCGGGAATCGTGGACCGAATCTGTCGCAGTCGATCCAACCCCCGGACGGAGTCGGAGACTTCCCGGCGAAGATCCGCCTTGACGGGTGCCACCAGCAGCATATAGGGCGACTCGGCCTCCAGCTCAAAATAGTCCTTCGCCCTTTCCTGACGGACCACGGGCGCGAACGGTCGGAAGGTCTCTCGAAACTTGATTTTAAGATTCATCTGGGACTGGATCAGCGGCGAGCGAGGGTCGCCAAGAATCGACCGATTCCCAAGGGCTCTCGGGCCAAACTCCATGCGCCCCTGAACCCAGCCGACAATCTTTTCCTGTGCGAGAAGCGAAGCCGTTCGCTGAAGCAAAACGTCCTCCTGCAGACGCTCATAAACCGCCCCGTGGCCCTGGAGCACCGATTCGATCTCGGCATCGGAAAAGCAAGGCCCCAGCAAAGCACCTTGCATCCCATCGACGGCCGCCGGCTGACTCCCGCGTTCTTCCCTGCTCCGGGCGCTTTGGTTTGGGGAAGGCTGGCGTTTGGCCAACGCCGCGTGCCAAACCGCCAGCGCGGCGCCCAGCGCGCCACCGGCGTCGCCGGCGGCGGGTTGAATCCAGATCTGGTCGAAGATTTTCTCACGCAGGATGTGCCCGTTGGCCACGCAGTTCAGCGCGACGCCGCCCGCGAGACAAAGGTTTCGCAGCCCGGTCAGAGCTCGGGCCTGCCGTGCCAGGCCCACCATCAACGCCTCAGTAACTTGCTGTATCGAGCAAGCAACATCCATATGTCGTGTCTCCAATGCACCCTCCGGTGTGCGCGGAGGACCCCCAAAAAGTCGATGAAACTTGTCGTTCGTCATATTCCAACGCCGGAGGAAGTCAAAATACTCGAGGTTCAACCAAAACGAACCATCGGATTTTACGTCGAGCAGGTTCTCATAGATCGCCGCCACGTACCGCGGCTCTCCGTAAGGCGCCAAACCCATCAATTTGTATTCCCCGGAGTTGACTCGAAACCCGCAATAAGCGGTGAAGGCAGAGTAAAGGAGCCCCAACGAATGCGGAAAGCGGATCTCTTGAAGCAGCTCCAGTCGGTCCCCCGCGCCTCGTCCCACCGTAGTCGTCGAAAGCTCTCCCACGCCATCAACCGTAAGGATGGCCGCCTCGCCAAACGGCGACGGGAAAAAAGCGCTGGCGGCGTGTGCTTGGTGGTGCTGAGTGAAGAGGATAGGGCAGTCGCCCCGCAGACCGGGAAGCTCTTCCGCGATCGTCTTTCGCAAGTTCAGTTTTTCACCCAGCCACGATGGCAAAACCTCCACAAAAGTCCGGAACCCGGCGGGAGCCACGGACAGATACGTTTCCAACAGGCGTGCGAATTTGACGATCGGTTTGTCATAAAAAACCACCGCATCAAGATCGGAGGATGAGAGCTGGGCGTGACGGAGGCAGAACTCGATCGTTCGGGTTGGAAACCGTTCGTCGTTCTTGCGACGGCTGAACCGCTCCTCCTGCGCTGCCGCGACAATCGCCCCATCACACAGCAACGCTGCGGCAGCGTCGTGGTAATAAGCCGAGATGCCAAGAATGCGCCGCATGATCCGGGGCTACATGAAAGGATACATGAACGGCGCGAGCACCGAACTGGAGCCGAAGACGACGAATGCCGCGAGCAGAAGCAACAGCAGGAACAGCGGCACCAGCCACCATTTCTTCTCCTGCCTCAAAAACGCCACGAACTCTTTGGCTAATCGCCACATGATGCACCTCTCTCTAGGGTTTTCGCAGACTGCTGGCAAAGCTAATTTCCCTAATGGAAAAAGCGGCCACCCCAATCAGGGTGACCGCTTTTGCAAAATCGAAGCTCCGAAACCGTGTCAGGCTTGGGCCGGCGGTTGGGCCGGGGACTGAGCTTCTGCCGCCATCTGTTTATCCCGCTCCTCCATCGCTGCGCGACGTGACAGCTTCACGCGTCCCTTGTCGTCCACACCCACGCATTTCACCCAGATATCATCCCCAATCTTCACGATATCTTCGGTCTGTTTCACCCGGAAATTCGCGAGCTCGCTGATGTGGCACAACCCATCTTTACCTGGGAAAACCTCCACGAAACAGCCAAATTCCTTGATCGTCACAACCTTACCGCGATAGATCCGGCCCACCTCGATTTCGGCGGTCATACCTTGAATGGCGTTCCGTGCGATCTCCATCCCTTCAGCGGAAACCGAGTAGATCTTCACCGTACCGTCATCCTCAATGTTGATCTCGCAGCCGGACTCATCCACGATTCGCTTGATGTTCTTCCCACCAGGCCCGATCAACATTCCGATTTTCTCAGGGTGAATCTTGATCGTGATGATGCGCGGAGCGTACTTGCTGAGCTCCGTACGGGGCGCCGAAAGCGTCGCAGCCATCTCTTTAAGAATGTGCAAGCGCGCCACCCGAGCCTTTTCAACGGTCTCGACCATGATGGCGTGCGGAATGCCGCGCAGCTTCAGATCCAGTTGAAACCCCGTGATCCCTTTCTCCGTGCCCGCAATTTTGCAATCCATGTCGCAAAACGCATCTTCCCACCCGATGATGTCCGTCAGCAAATTATAGCGCGAAATGACCCCCGCAGTGTATTCCGCGCAAATGCCGATGCTGATGCCGGCCACAGGGCGGATCATGGGAACACCGGCGTCCATAAGCGCCAGAGTGCCCCCGCACACACTCGCCATGGATGTCGAACCATTGGACTCCATGATCTCACAGGTGACACGCACCGTGTAGGGAAAGTCCGCCGAAGGCACCATGGGGGCAATAGACCGTTCCGCCAAAGCCCCGTGACCGATCTCCCGGCGGCCTGGTCCGCTGATCCGGCCCGTTTCGCCCACTGAATAATTCGGGAAATTGTAGTGGAGAATGAACTGCTTTTCACTGCTGCCGCCCGTGTAAGAATCGAAGCCCTGCGAATCTTCGCTGGTGCCAAGAGTTGCCAAAACCAGGGCCTGCGTCTCACCGCGCGAAAACAACGCGGACCCGTGGGCTCGTGGGAGCAAACCCACCTCGGATGAGATCGCGCGCACGTCGTCCATGCCGCGTCCATCCAGACGGCTGCCAGCCATCACCAGGGTGCGAACCGCTTCCTTCTGCATGTAATAAACAGCCTCCTTAAGAACGGCGTCCGTGACCACCGCACTGCCGTGCTTTTCAACCAACTTGGCGCCCACCTCATCGGCAATGATCTTCACAGCGGCCTCACGAGCCAGTTTGGCTTTCGTCAGGAGAGCGGGTGCCATCCGGGTGCCCGCGAGAGCTTTCGCCTCTTCTAACAAACCCTCCGGCACGATCACCAGCGGCACCGTCCGCTTCGGCTTCCCGCAGCGTGCCGCAAGCTCTTTTTGCGCGGTAATCAAGGGCACGCATGCTTGGTGAGCAAACAACAGGGCGGCGGTAAAATCAGCCTCGCTGATCTCCTTCGCCGCTCCCTCGTACATCACCAACTCCTTTTCACTCCCCACATAAACCAGATCCAAATCACTCTCGGCTTGTTCCGAATGCGTCGGATTCGCCACAAACTGCCCGCCAACACGCCCGACTCGAACAGCCCCCAATGGGCCGTCCCATGGGATGTCGCTCACCGTCAGGGCGGCGGAGGCACCCACGATGCTTAATATGTCAGGGTCATTCTCGCCGTCCGCGCTCAAAAGAATGCTCTGAACCTGGACTTCGCAATAGTAGCCCTTGGGAAACAACGGACGAATTGGGCGATCTGTCAAACGACAGGTCAGAATCTCCTTCTCCGTGGGCCTCCCTTCTCTCTTGAAATACCCGCCGGGGAACTTGCCCGCAGCAGCCGCTTTCTCACGATAATCCACGGTGAGCGGGAAGAATTCCTGCCCTGGTTTGGCTTTAGGGGCAGCGACCGCAGCAACCAAAATGATCGTTTCCCCCAACTGAACTGTGACGGAACCATCAGCCTGATTGGCCAGCTTTCCGGACTCAATGATGACGATTTGGCTCCCTACTTGTGCCGACACTTTCTCTGACATATGTTTAGATCGGCCCCTTAAACCGGCTCAGAGGAACTTCGATGAATACCTGAAAACTCGCTCATCAGGGCCTTATCGAAATTTCCCTGTACCGGATGGGGCACTGGGAATACACGCGGGAGGTTCTTGTTATGCGACCCACACCGTCCGCGTACCCCGGTGTTCAGTCGGATGGATTTTTGAAAAATGAATCGGTGCTGAAGCCCGCGCCAAAGGGGCCAACTCAGCCCCGGGGCACCACCAAAAACTACTTGCGAAGTTTCAATTTCTTGGTCACCGAGAAGTAACGGCCCTCGTCGGTCGTGTGCAGATAATCCAACAGGCGACGACGCTGGCTCACCATGATCAGGAGCCCTCGGCGCGAGCTGTGGTCTTTCACATTCGCCTTCAGATGCTCCGTCAGATGGTTGATCCTCTCGGTCAGCAGGGCAATCTGTACATCCGAAGACCCCGTGTCCTTCGCGTGAACCCGAAATTGCTCGATAGTCTTAGCCTTCAATTCCATATTTTCGATCCTAAAGTCGGACAAAATAGAGAGTCACCCTGGCGGTGTAAAGGATTTTCCCAGCCGAAATACGGCTCCACCACGCCAACAAAGCTATTTTCAACTGAACACTCTTGCACGTCAAATGGTCAATCTGGCAATAATGAACCAGAAATGAACACCGGACTCAGCGCCATTAACGCCGAAGTGCAAGCCGCGAGCGCCTTCGTCATCCCACTTCAAAACGAGATTAACAAAGTCGTCATTGGCCAAAAATATCTGGTGGAACGACTGATCGTGGGTCTCCTCGCAAACGGCCACGTCCTCTTGGAGGGTGTGCCAGGCCTCGCCAAAACATTGTCCGTCAAGACACTCGCCTCGGCCATCGATGCCCGTTTCTCGCGCCTTCAGTTTACGCCAGACATGCTCCCCGCTGACGTGATCGGCACGCAGATCTACAACCCACAAAGCGGCGGTTTCTCAACCAAAAAAGGCCCGATTTTTTCAAACCTGGTCCTTGCCGACGAAATAAACCGGGCACCCGCCAAGGTCCAGAGCGCCCTGCTCGAGGCGATGCAGGAAAAGCAAGTCACCATCGGCGATCAAACCTACAAGCTCGAGGAACCCTTTCTGGTGCTCGCCACGCAGAACCCCATCGAACAGGAAGGCACTTACCCCCTGCCGGAAGCGCAGGTTGACCGTTTCATGCTGAAGTTGAAAATCGGTTATCCCTCGCGCGCCGAAGAACGCCAAATCCTCGATCTCATGGCACGCACCTCCGGGCACCCCACCGCGCAACCTGTGGTGCATGCGAAAACCATCCTCGCCGCCAGGCTGGTTATCAATGAGATCTATATCGATGACAAAGTGAAGGACTACATCGTCGATCTCGTCTGCGCGACCCGCCACCCCGATGAATACAAAATCGCCGTGAAAGAGTTCATTCTCCTCGGCGCCTCGCCGCGCGCTACCATTTCGCTCACGCTCGCCGCGAAGGCATTCGCATTCCTGAAAGGACGCGGCTACGTGACCCCTCAAGATGTGAAAAGCATCGCCATGGACGTCCTCCGCCACCGCGTCACGGTCAACTACGAAGCGGAGGCCGAGGAAAAGACCAGCGAGATCATCGTTCAGAAAATCCTGGATGAACTCCCAGTTCCGTGACATGCCACCCAATTGGAACCAGGCGAAATCGAAATGATCCCCCGGGAAATCCTTAAAAAAATCCGGCAGATCGAGGTCAGAACGAACCGATTGGTCAGCGAGACGCTCGCGGGACAGTACCACAGCGTCTTCAAAGGCCAGGGGATGAACTTCGACGAGGTCCGCGAATACCAGCCTGGTGATGAGGTCCGCTCCATCGATTGGAATGTCACCGCCAGGATGAACCACCCGTTCGTCAAAAAGTTTGTCGAGGAACGTGAGCTGACTGTCATGCTCCTCGTGGACCTGAGCGGCTCCGGCCTCTTTGGATCCGTCACTCAGTCCAAACGTGAGCTTGCCGCAGAAATCGCCTCCGTGCTCGCCTTCTCGGCGATCCGTAACAACGACAAGGTCGGGCTGATCCTTTTCACCGACTGCGTCGAAAAATATATTTCGCCGAGAAAAGGCCGCCGCCACGTGCTCCGCGTCATCCGTGAAACCCTTTTTCACGAGCCAAAAAGATCGGGAACCGACCTCAGCCAGGCCCTCCAATTTCTGGCCCGGGTGACTCACCGCCGTTCGATTGCAGTGGTGATCTCGGATTTCCTGGGTCAGAGCAACCCGTCAAGGTCAGACATCCGCGAGAACCTGCGCCGTAGAGCGGTTCTGTCCGAGAGCTTGGCGCAAACCCCCATCACCGCGCTCCGACAGGCGAACCGCCGCCACGATGTGGTCGCCGTCCAGATCACCGACCGTTTTGAATTGGAACTGCCTGCGCTCGGGAGGCTCGTCTTGAAAGATGCGGAAACCGGGGAGGTGGTGGAAATCAACACCAACGACGAGCGGAAGCGTCGCGCGTTTGCGGAAAGACAACGCAAGGCACAGCACGAACGCCTTCGAATGTTTCGCGGTGCGGGCATCGATTCCATTCAGCTCAGAACCGACGAGCCTTATGCTGCGGGGCTCGGAAAATTCTTCGAAACCCGTGAGAAACGGCGACGCCACGCATGAGCGACCGTTTGACATCGAATTCAGCAGCCCTTGTAGTCCCGCCAAAACCCGGGGCCGCACCCGCGGAGCTGCTCGACATCAGACCTCCGGTCGCCATCGCAGATCCGTGGTTCTGGGCTTTGTGCATCCTCGCCGCCATCGTTGCCGCCCTGCTCGCCAGGTGGGCTTGGCTCAAATGGAAATCCCGGCGCCAGGCTGCAGCTCTGGCGGTGCCGCCGATCCCTGCGCACATTCGTGCCCGGGAAAAACTGATGTCCGCGCTTCGGCGGATCAACGATCCCCCCCTGTTTTGCACCGAGGTGGCCGACATCATTCGTGTTTACCTGGACGAACGATTTGACCTGCGAGCCCCTGACCGCACCACCGAGGAGTTTCTTCACGAACTCAGGGCCAGCACCGTCCTGACCCATGTTCAGAAAGAGATGCTCGAACAATTCCTGACCCTCTGCGATCTCGCAAAATTCGCGCGCCACGAACCCATGCTCAAGGAACTCGAACGCCTCCACATGGTCGCAGCCCAGCTCGTTGACGATACGGAACCCTCAGCGCTCACCCCGTCGACAACTCCTTCTGGTACTTGAGTCACTTTCTATGCGATTCGCGCATCCATGGTGGTTGATCTTGATTGCGTTGCTGCCGCTGTTGTCGTGGCTCCGCAACCGGTTCAGCCGCCAATCAGCCTTCCTCTACTCGTCCGTCTCCCTGGTGAAAAGCATCACCACACTCAACGGATCGGCGGCCAGTCGCATCCTGCCGAAACTGAGATGGCTCGCCATTGTCTGCTGCATTGTGGGACTCGCACGGCCTCAGAAAGGCGAAGGCGAAGCGAGCGTCACCGCCAGCGGGATCGATATTGTGGTCGCAGTAGACCTCTCTGGCAGCATGGCCGCGGAGGACTTTGAGATTCGAGGACAGCCCGCGAACCGGGTCGCCATCGCCAAGGATGTTCTGGAGGACTTCATCCAACGCCGACCCAGCGATCGGATTGGACTGGTCGCCTTCGCGGGCCGCGCTTACATCGCCGCGCCGCTCACTCTCGATCACGATTTTCTACGCCAAAATCTCGAACGCCTCGAGCTCGGACTCATCGAGGACGGCACCGCAATCGGCTCAGCCCTGTCGGCATCCATCAATCGGCTCCGGGATTTGAAGGGGAAAAGTAGGATCGTGATTCTCATGACAGACGGGCAGAATACAGCGGGAAAGATTCCGCCCTTGACCGCCGCTGAAGCAGCCAAAACCCTCGGGATCAAAGTTTACACCATCGGCGTTGGAACCCATGGCAGCGCGCGGGTGCCTTATGTGGACGCGTTTGGCGTCAAGCGGTATGTGATGCAGCCCGTGGATATCGATGAGGAAACACTCACCAAAATTGCCTCGAGCACCAATGGAAAATACTACCGGGCCGACAACACCAAGGCGATCAGAGCGATCTACGAAGAGATTGATCGGATGGAGAAAACCGAGGTGGAGGTGAAAAAATACCAACGCTATCAGGAGCTGTTCCCGTGGCTGGTGCTCCCAGGGCTTGTGGTGTTGCTGCTAGAGATCATTCTCACTCATACTGTTTGGAGGAAACTCCCATGATATTTGGTCAACCTCAGATGCTTTGGCTGATGGCAGCCACGGTGCCGGCGCTGGTGCTTTTTTTCCACTGGTCCTGGCGGAAGCGCACCCGCCTGATCGCTCAATTTGTCCAGTCGCGACTCCTCGCCAGCCTGACGGTTGGGGTCTCGGCCACGCGATTGAAGCTTCGGCTCGCCGCCCTTGTTCTGGCTGTCACCAGCCTCTTTCTTGCACTCGCGCGCCCCCAATGGGGATTTCAGCTCGAAGAAGTCAAGCAGCGCGGGCTCGATATCCTGGTTGCCATAGACACTTCACGGAGCATGCTCGCCACCGATATCAAACCAAACAGGCTCGGCCGTGCCAGGCTGGCGGCGCTCGACCTGTTGAAGATCGCAAAAAACGATCGCCTAGGATTGATCGCGTTCGCCGGCAGCGCCTTTCTCCATTGCCCTCTGACCCTCGACGAAGAAGCCTTCCGTCAGAGCCTGTCCGCGCTCGATGTAGGCATCATCCCCCAGGGTGGAACCGATCTCTCCGAGGCCATCCAAACCGCGCGTTCCGCGTTCAAAAAAGAGGAAAACAACTTTCATGTCCTGATTCTCATTACCGATGGTGAGGATCATGAGAATGAGGAGGGCACTCTGGATCTCGCCAAAAAGGCCGCCCAAGAAGGGATCAAAATCTTTACAATCGGCGTCGGCACCGCGTCGGGAGAACTGCTTCCAAACACCGACGAGAAGGGGCAA
Organism: Akkermansia muciniphila; assembly: GCA_945865375.1. Taxonomy (GTDB): domain Bacteria; phylum Verrucomicrobiota; class Verrucomicrobiia; order Limisphaerales; family F1-80-MAGS106; genus F1-80-MAGS106. The sequence continues at coordinate 27,725 of CAMBEJ010000010.1, forward strand.
AAAGGGTTCGTCAAGGATGACCAAGGGAATGTCGTGAAGTCCCGTTTAAATGAATTGTTACTGCAACAAATTGCAACTTTAACGGAAGCGTTTTATCTTCCGCTTCAGCCTACAAAAACCATGGAAACCCTTTACCAACGCGGGTTGGCGCCGTTGCCTAAATCCGACATCTCAACAAAGCTCAACCGGCGCCACTTCGAACGTTATCAATGGCTGCTCGGTTTCGCCATCGGCCTGCTCGTGTTTGAGATGTTTTTCCCCGAGCACAAGAAACCGGGCCGCCCCGCCCCCAGATTGGCCTCAATGAACATGGCCCTGCTCCTCGCATGCCTCCTCGCGGGCGTGGGTACGCAGGCCACCGCCGCCACCGCCGCCAAAGCATTGCGCCACTACGAGCAGGGGAACTATTCCACTGCCAGAAAAGAATATGAAGCCTTGGCGAAGGAGAACCCCAAGGACCCACGGCTCCACTTCAACGCGGGTGCCGCCGCTTACCGGGAGCGAAACTACGTGAACGCCGCCGCCAGTTTCGAGGCAGCCCTCACGGCCGAAGAGCTGAGTCTCCAAGAAAAAGCTTACTATAACCTGGGCAACGCCCGCTACCAACTGGGTGAGACCGAGCAGGAGCCCGCAGAGAAAGCCAAAAACTGGGAGCTCGCCGTCAAACAGTACGAGACCGCCTTGAAACTAAAGCCCGATGACCAGGAAGCCCGGTCCAACCTGGAGTTCGTCAGAAAACGCATCGAAGACCTTAAAGCCCAGCAGAAGGACGAGAAGAAGGAGGACCAGAATAAGCAAGACGACGAGAAAAAGGACGAGAAAAAAGAGGACGCCAATAAGGATGACCAAAAGGGCCAGGATCAAAAAAAGCAGGATCCAAAGGACCAGGACAAGAATAAAGAAGACGGCAAGGACAAAGAACCAAAAGACTCGAAAGACGACGCGGGCAAAGGCAAGGACAAAGAAAAAAACGAAAAGAAAGGGGCTGATCAGGCCGATCCGAAAAAGGATCCACAACCCAAAGAGCAGTCCCAGAACGACGCGAAAAAAGGGGATAAAGGAGAGGAAAACAAGGATGCCTCAGCGTCGCCGATGACTCAAAATGGCGTCATGACTCAAGAGCAGGCCGAAAAACTGCTGGACGCCTCGAAATCCGACGAAAAGGCCTTGATTTTTCAACCGACAAAGAAGCCCGGCGTGCGCTTTTTCAAAGATTGGTGAGGCGACTCATGGCAAGGGAGAACCACCAGAGATCGGACGTGAATCGTCATCAGGAACCTCCGATGAGGGTAGGGCCAGGCACCCTCATCGGACCGTCGAACCGGATGTTCGTCCGGGCACCCAGCCTTTCGGAAGTGCTTCTCACAGCCTGGATGGCCCTGATGCTGTCGTCGATCCTCTTGAGGGCCGCCACCGCCACGGCCAAGTTCGAGAGGGAAACCGTTGCCGCAGGGGAATCGGTCAAACTATCGATCGTTGTCGAAGGGGGCACGCCCGAGTACGCCCCTCAACCGCCTCAGATCCAAAACCTGACGGCACAATACGTCGGGAGTTCTCAACAATACACCATCGTCAACGGGCGCGCCTCGCAATCTGTAACCCTGGATTACTCGATCACGCCACGCCAGCCCGGCTCCTATACCATTCCGGCACTTTCCGTGGGCGTGGATGGCAAAACAGTCAAAACCCAGCCCATCGGCCTCAATGTTCTGAAAGCCGATGCGAACCCCAACGATCCAAACGGCCTGTCCCGTCTCGCCTTCATTCGATTGATCGTCCCGAAAAAAGAGGCCTACGTGAACGAGGTGATTCCCATCGAAATGCAGTTGTTTGTCCAATCCGCCGAAGACCTCCAACTCCCGCAGATCGCAGGAGAAGGGTTCACATACACCAAACCGATGGAGGCTGGCCGAAGCCGGGGACAGGCCAACGGGCAGACCTATAACGTGCTCGTCTTCAAACTGACGGCAACCGCCGTAAAAACGGGGGACCTCAACCTCGGACCGGTGAACTGTGAACTCACTCTCTTGCTCCAGCCGCAGCGACGGCGGCGCGACCCTGGAGATCCGTTCGGCGACATCTCCGAATTTTTCGGAGGACGGGTCGAGCGGAAACGGATTAAACTTTCCAGCACTGTCGAGAAAATGAATATCCTCCCCCTACCCTCTGAGGGAAGGCCCGAGGACTTTTCCGGTGCCGTTGGCAAGTTCACATTCGAAGCCACGGTCGCCCCCACATCCCTTTCCGTAGGGGATCCCATCACGATCACGACCAGGATTTCGGGCCGTGGCAACCTGGATGGCATTCAATTTAGAATTCCTGGTAGCTGGAACAACTTCAGAACCTATCCGCCCATCAGCAAGACCGAGGCCGATCCGTTGGGTGTCGAAGGCACCAAGACCTTCGAGAATGTGGTGGCCCCTGAGATATCGGACATCAAGGAGGTGCCTGCGCTCCAGTTCTCCTACTTCGACCCCGATGAAAAAGCGTACCGAACCCTGCGCCGCCCACCGGTTCCCTTAACGCTACGGGCCGTGGCGGCAGCCCAAGCTCAGCCTACCATCCTCGCTCCCTCCGCATCCCTGTCCGTTCCCGCTGCCAGGAAGGACATTGTCCACATCAAAAGCCGGATGGGAGCTCTGGCAACAATGGCTCCCCCTTTGCTGAATCGTCCTTGGTTCCTATGGCTGCAAGCATTCCCTTTTTTTCTATTGCTCAGCGTCATAGCATGGCAGCGCAGAAATGAATTACTGGCGAAGAACCCACATGAACGAAGGCGTCGTCAAACGAATCGAGTCGTGACCATTGGGCTCGCTCAACTGGAAAAGGCAGCCGGAGCCCGGGACACCGAATTGTTCTTCCAAACGCTCTTCCGGATGTTGCAGGAACAACTCGGTGAACGCCTCGATGTGCCGGCTTCTTCCATCACCGAATCCGTGATTGACGAGAATCTGAAGCCGGGCGGAGCTCATGACGAGATGGTTGACGCTCTGCATGATCTTTTTCAAGCCTGCAATCAGGCACGCTATGCACGGGAACGGACCTCCGGCGAATTGCAATCGGTGCTGGCAAAAGCCCGGACCGTGATCGCGAGCATGAAAACACTCACACTCGGAAGCGCCAAGTGAAACCTCCCATCGACCTCCCTGAATCTGTCTGGGCGGCTAAGGAGATGGGTCGGCCCGGCAACTACCTCTCCTTGGAGTGCGCCAGTCCTCTGACGCTTTTGAAAGGCACCGAGGTGTTCAGCACTCCCGAAAGCGGTGGAGGGCTGCCCCACTCCATTAAGCAGAACCCGTCATCGGTCCCTCGTGGCTGCGCGGTATCATCCGCTTTTTTGATGTCCGCAGCGTGGCTCTGTTTTTGTTTCTGCTTCTGTTCGTTTCCGCTCGAGGCGGCAACTCAGGATAAGCAGATGGTGTTCGACGAGGCCAACAGGGCCTATGAACAAGGAAAGTTTTCCGAGTCCGCCTCAGGTTATGAACAACTGCTCAAGGACGGGGCCAGATCCAGCGCCATTTATTTCAACCTCGGAAATGCCTGGTTCAGGAGTGGGCACCCAGGCAAAGCCATCGCCCATTACCGGATGGCGGAAAGATTGTCCCCACGGGACATAGACGTCCGGGCAAACTTGGATTTTGCCCGCCGCGCTTCCCAGGAAGGGGATGGGCTCCGCCCAAAGCAATGGGGATCCTGGAGCCAACGTTTGTCGATCGATGAATGGACCCTAGCCACCTCGTTTTTCTTATGGCTCATGGTCCTGATGCTGACGGCTACCCGAATAGACCCCTCCTTCAAGCCGACATTGAAAAGCTGGATTAGAACCGCCATCGTGATGGTGATACTGACAGGTGCCGGGCTCGCGGTATCACGCACGGCGATGCGCCCAGGAACTGAAGCCGTGATCGCGACCCCGGCAGCCCCGATCCGGTACGGCCCATTCGAAGAATCCAAGTCCCACTTCACGCTGAACGACGGCGCCGAGGTGGCGGTGGTGGATCGCCAAGGCGACTGGGCCCAGGTTCAAGATGCGTCCCACCGCACGGGATGGCTGAAAACGGAGCACCTTGCTTTGGTAGATCTGCCGCAACCCGAAAAACACGCACCAGATACCCGTTCCAGGACGCCGGAATAAAGGGAACAACAAAGCCTCAATCCTCGTTCACCTGGAAAAAGCAGATGAGAAACCACTAATCCTCGCTAATCATGACTAATACAACAAGATGTGAACGTAACGATCAGGGGAGCGGCTTCACCGAATAGGTGAGGTGTTCCGTCAGCGTAACGGCTTCAAGATGAGTGTGTATTAGTGAAGATTAGTGGTTCAACTTCCGTTTTTAGGTTCAAGTACCCTCGCGGATCATACCCCAACGATCCGGCCGTTGGCGTCCACATCGACACGCTCCGCGGCGGGCACTTTCGGCAGCGCAGGCATACGCATCATGCTGCCAGTGAGCGCCACGAGAAATCCGGCGCCGTTGGCGATCTCAAAATCCCGCACCGTGATATGGAAGCCTTGCGGACGACCCCTTTTTGACGCGTCGTCCGAAAGCGAGTTTTGTGTCTTGGCCATGCACAACGGAAGGCGGGTGAACTCTGCCTTCTCGAAAGCGGCCAGCTTTTCCATGGCCGCGCTGGTCAGAGTTACGCCCTCGGCCCCATAAACCTTGGTAGCGATGGAGTGCAGCTTGATGGGAACCGGCTCATGGAGTTCGTAGAGGAACGGAAGGGGAGGCGATTCCACCTCGGCGGCTTGAACCACTAACTCGGCAATTGTCAGAGCTCCGGCACCTCCTTCGCCAAACACGTTGGCTGTGGCGCATGGGACCCCGCGAGTCGCGCAGAAGCGATGCACGGCGTCCAACTCCTCCCGGCTGTCGTGGGTGAATTGGTTCAGCGCAACAATCACGGGCCTCTGGAACCGAGAGGCGGCATCCAGATGCGCTGCGAGATTCGGCAAACCTCTCTCGACCGCTCCCACATCCGTTTGGGCAAGCGCGTCCAGCGCGACGCTGCCGTGCATCTTTAAAGCGCGAACTGTTGCCACAATGACGATGACCGACGGTTCGAGGCCGGATTGGCGGCATTTGATATGGATGAACTTCTCGCCGCCGAGGTCGAAGGCGAACCCTGCTTCGGTCACGGCGAAATCGGCATGAGCCAGGGCCATGCGGGTCGCGAGAACGCTGTTGCAACCGTGCGCAATATTGGCGAACGGCCCGCCATGCACGAAGGCGGGCACTCCCTCCATCGACTGCACCAAGTTCGGCAGCAGCGCGTCCCTGAGCAGAGCGACGAGAGCGCCCGTGACGCGAAACTCATCGGCAAGGACCGCGTCGCCTTGGGCATCGAAGCCCATCACCATCCGCTTCAGTCGGGCGCGCAGGTCAGCCAGCGATTCTGAGAGGCAAAGCACGGCCATGACTTCCGAGGCGGCGGTAATGTCGAACCCGGTCTCGCGCTCAATGCCGCCTCCCCCGCGTCCGATGCAAATCGTGCGCAGAGCGCGATCGTTGACATCCAGGACCCGTTTCCACAACACGCGTCCCGGATCGAGCCTTGTGGCCTTTTGATACAACGCATTATCCACTACGCTGGCCAGCAGGTTGTGCGCGGATGTGATCGCATGGAAGTCGCCGGTGAAGTGCAGGTTGATGGATTCGCTCGGCGTGAGCCGACTTTTGCCCCCGCCGGTGGCTCCGCCCTTTCGACCAAACACAGGGCCCATTGAAGGTTGTCGCAGCGCCAGCGCGACGCTTTGACCAATCTGCTGCAGGCCCTGGGCGAGGCCGATGCACAGGGTGGTTTTGCCTTCCCCAGCGGGTGTGGGCGTGAGGGCCGAGACCAGGATCAGCTTCCCTCGCAGTGGTTGGTGCGATAGGGCATCCAGGCTGACTTTGAGTTTGTCAGCGCCATAGGCAATCACGTGCTGGGGCGCGATACCCAGGGCCGCGGCTTTGGCTGATAGAGGTTGAATAAGTGCCATGCGGATGAAGGATTACGAGTCGCTCGAACGATTGCAACCTTGCCGTGGATCGGCATCGGCAGTCCTCATTCTTGAAGACGTCGACGCGACCTTAGCCAAAGCCATGGCGGCCGGTGCCAAGGCCACGAGCCCTCTCAGTGATATGTTCTGGGGCGATCGCATGGGGAATTTCATCGATCCATTCGGCCATTCCTGGGGTGTGGCCACGCACCAAGTTGACCTGACGCCCGATCAAGTTGCCAAAGGCTCAGAAGAGTTCTTCAAGCAATTGGCCGCTGAACCCAAACCCTGAACGTCACCCACCCCACTCGGCTCGCCTAGCTCACCGGGTTGGGCGGGCATTGTACGGGAGGCGATCCCGCGAGTGTCTTGTCTTTCCACGCGATGTGTTGCAGACTGCCGGTATGACGAAGGATGCCATCCAAAGCACGTTGCACGCGCAACCGTTCAAGCCTTTTTTGCTGCGGCTAACCGACGGCACGCTGGTTCCCGTCCCTCATCCTGATTTCATGGTGGTGAGCCAAGGAGGCCGAACCGCGATCATCAACACGGAGGGTGAAAAGTTCTCGATCGTGGATCTTGGGCTTGTAACGACGATTGAATTGGGATCGGATCCGTCCCCCTAGCGCGTGGCCGTGCTCGGAATTCTTCCTAACTCTGAAAAAGATGGCAATTCCGCTCTGAATCTACTTTCCGACGAGGATCATGTGAGGATCAATCCCCTCGGTGGGCCATCGACGGCCCACCGAGGGGTCACTAAGGCGTCAATCTCCGTTTCTCATCGTTTTCCCAGCGTTCTTTCTTGCTCCAGTCCATCTCCAAGATCTATCCTGGAAAATATCCGAAACCAAAGTCCTATCAATCATATCTGCCCCCAAGAGCAGTCGAACACCTCCCACCCGCAACCATAACACAACTGAAAAATGATTGGGACGCAGCGGATTGGGTTTCGTAAAAATCTCTCCTGCTGGAAAAAGTGAGGCAATCATTTCCAGGGATTTTTTTATGGCAGCGTCGGATGGAGATAAAGAATGGAGTTCCGCAGAGTCTGGTCACGGGTATCGCCCACGGCACGCCGTCGCCAGAGGCACTGGTTGGGAGCGGCAAAACCGAATGGAAAGTCACCCTTGCTGCCTTTTAAGGCTCCTTCTGAACGGGCTAGCGTCTCAATAACCCGGCTCAATTCATCTACTGGCGATGCCGTGAGGCTAGTTTTTTTCCAAAGCTCTGTCAGGGCAACAAATTCTTTTGACCACAAAGCCTGCGAGCAAATGAACTTGGCGGACGAACATTCTGAAACCGTTTGCGCCAGCCCGCGCAAATGGTCCTTTAGCCAGAGGTTTGCGACAACCCGCTTCACGGACGTGGAAACATCTACGCCAAGTCGTTTTAGGTAATCCAAACCAGCCGGCGTTTGTCCATCCGGACCAAGGCAAGAATCTACGATGATCCAGTCACCCCGGCCAAGGTGCGCGACGATACATTCACCGAATCCAGGCCAAAAGAGGGAAATCTCCAGTTCGTCGGATTCAGGCAAGGTGGTTGGCTCGCTCAAGATCAAGGAAGGAAAGGAAGGTTTCCGCCGCCTTCTTGGCTCGCTCCACCTCGGCCGGCGACCACGAGGGCAATCTTTGAAAACGAATCATTGAGGAACGGGAGCGTTGTCCGTGATCTTCACGCCGGTAGCCGATCACCCAATAAAACGCCGCGCCTGGTTTCACAAGTTCGCCGTCTCCGGGCATGATTTCAGCCAGGGGAATCTCGGCTTCCTCCTCCGGGCTACCATTGGTTTTATCTTCCAACCTGGGCACAAACGTATCGCCTTGCACCGACTGGACTGTTCCCTCGAACTTTTGAAGAACTTCGAAGCCCTCACGGGTTTGCGGTATGACCGGGACCCATACAACGGCTGGCTTGTCGGCAGGCTCCGCCTCAAGCCGCTTGAAGTCCATGGTATAATTATAGAACGGAAGGCCATTGCCTTCTGGTGACTTGAAAGCCCGTGAAACCGATGGTTTGGACAGAAAACCTCGACATACCAAACGCGAAACAGTGAGATTGACGGAATCTTCTTCAGCCGACAGCCTCGCCGTTTTCTTTACGAGCCAACGGCTGGACGACAAATCCGCTGCCTCAAGGTGCAACGGTTCCAAAACAGATTCATCAGTGAGGTTCATGGTCTCATCACGCTTTGCATGATGTGGATGGAACGATCAAGCGAGATTTGCCACGAGGCAGCCAAAATCTCCATCACCCGGTCGCATTCATTTCCTTTCACTTCGGCATCATTATCGTAGTGGTCATTCACTTCGATATAAGCCCCAAACGGCTTTATCTTCAATGACGGTTCCACCGCAACGGAAAGCCGGCCTTTGTATTTATCGGGTCTTATGCCCTGCACTTGAATCGACCGCATCCCCGGTTTTTCCAGCAGGCAGGCCCACGGTTCCGGGGGAGCGAGGCGGTGGCCCAGCGCGTGCCATTCCTTCTCGCCTGGGCTCCGAAATTGCGCCTGCCGATTGATGCCCATTTGTTTTACGGGCCTATGCCGCGGCAAACCGAAGGTGCCACGCACCAGATCACGGAGCGGTTCGAGATTCTGAATTTGGGACGTGCGAGCGGCGAAGCGATCCAAGGTGACTTCGAGTTGCAACCAACCGATGGAAAACACGCTGACTTCAGGCGAGACGATTTTGATGTCCGCCCGGTCGGCTTCTTCCTGCTGGATCAATTTCTCCCGCGCAAACCAAGTGGGATGAAAGATGGCCGGATTAAACGAGCCAACCAAGACAACGCTTACGTCTTCGAGTTCTGGTTTTAGGTCAGACACAACGTTGACTTTTGCATATTAAACAGGAATCCCCCGAGCTAAATCAAGCACCGGCTCCATGTCCTGTCGTGGGCAGCCGATCCCACGCCTCCAGCACGAGACGTCGGGTGCGGTATTCGCCGAATTTATGAGGCTGAACGTGCGTCGTTAAGGCCGAGGAAAAGCGGCATCCGTCAATCGTATCGAGCGCGGGGAAATGCAGCTTCACCTGGCAACGATGGATCTGGCCGCAGCGCTGGCGATCATCCTCGAAACCCAGCGCCCGCGAGCCGTGGCCAAGCAACAGGCCCTCCACTGGCAGAACGAAGCCGGGTCGGTCCCCGTGCTGGCTGATGCGAGTGTACTCACGCAGGTCGTCGAGAACCTGGTTTCCAACGCCATCAAATACTCGCCGCCGGGCAAAAACATTTTCGTGCGGTTGAACAGATCCGCGCAGGCGACTCGTTGCGAGGTGAGGGACGAAGGCCCCGGCCTGAGCGCGGAGGATCAAAAGAAACTATTCCGTAAAAATGAGGCAGACCGGTCCCAAAACGCATCAGCCCCAGCATCACTCCGACATTGGGAGCGTATTTGGCCGTACCCGCATCAGGAGGCACCGGTGCTGTGTAGAGTCTGCCGCAGAGATTGCACCGCAATTGAAGAATGACCCAAACACCGGAGGGATTTCACGAGCCAGACATCGCAGACTGGATCCAAGTTGGCGCAATTCGGCATCCAGTTCGGCAGGTGGTTTGGTGGAATCCAAGACAGCTTCGATCTGACCACGCCGTTCCAAGAATCTTTCACAGCCCGGATGGCGTTCATCCAGCCAATGCGCCAGGAGGCGCGCGCGCATCCGTGGTATTTTCCAGAAGCGCCGTCCATATTCGAAGCGCGCCACGTCGTCGTAGTTTGGGTAGGGTCCCCAAATCAGAGCGTCGTCGTGGGTTAAAAAATTGTTCACGACGCTAGCGTAGCAGGCCCACCCGATCTGCCCAAGCCGCGTGCGCTCGGTCACGCGGTTCGCCCCTTTTCAACTTCGGCACGAGCAAGTCCGATGGCGCGGGCACGACAACTTCCAAAAGGCCGTAAGGTTTGCAGAAAGCGCGGCTTTGCCAGTCGGCTAAAAACTCGCGCAACACAGCTTCGGGCATCAGATTCACGTGCCAACCGTGCGTGCGCTCAAACTCGCTTCCGATCAACGCCTCGTAACAGAGTCGCGCTATTTCATCCGAATCGGTGATGGGGTCGACGTCCATGCTGTTTTCCTGCAACAGCTCGGTGATGCCACGTTGTGCCGCATGCCAGAGCAGCGCACCCGACCCAATCAAAATCATGCGGCCCGGTTGCGTGAGTTGTTGGGACAAATCCTGCAACCATGTTTCAACCTGACTGGGCAGCCTTAACTCGCGTCGCGGCATACAAAAAGTGTAGCGCGCCCCGCGATGAGGCGCAATCTTCTTCAAAGATTTGCCTGGAGCGACGCCTATTGGCTTTGTTTCCGGCTGAGGCCGAACGTTCTGTTTCATTGGAGGGCGAACTGGTGTTGGGTTGGCGTCCTGCCTTGGACCAAATCGTGCCGAACACGAAGTGGGTGCTTGAAAAAAAGCTTGGAGAGGGGGGATTCGGCGAAGTCTGGGTGGCCCGTCACGAATCACTCAAAGAGCGGCGGGTTTTAAATTCTGTTTCCAGATCGACCGCGTCCGATCCCTGAAACGTGAGGTCACGCTCTTCCGGATTCTGAAAGATCGCGTGGGTCAGCACCCCAACATCGTGGGGATCCAGGATGTTTATTTCGATCAACCGGCCTTTCTACATCATCATGGATTACGCGGAAGGCCGCGATCTGCGATCATGGTGTCAAGCGCAGGGAGGCATTGGAAAAGTTTCCTTGGAAGCCCGCCTTGAGATTGTGGGGCAGGTTGGAGATGCGATGCAAGCGGCCCACTCGTCGGGAGTTATTCACCGGGATATCAAGCCATCCAATATCATCATTTCGGCAAAACAGACAGGCGGAGTGCAGGTAAAATTGACGGATTTTGGGATTGGGCAGGTTGTTTCCGCCGAGGCGTTGGCCGAGATGACGCAGTCGGGATTTACCCAGACAATGCTTTCCAGCAACTCAGCCAACAGCGGCACGTACATCTACATGGCGCCGGAGCTTTTGGCGGGCAAACCGGCTTCGGCAGCTTCTGATGTTTATTCATAAGGTGTCGTTCTGTACCAGCTTTTGATGGGTGATTTTTCGCGGCCACTGATCAGCGATTGGGGCAAGGGTCTGCCTGATCCGCTGCTTCGAGAGGACCTGGTCCGTTGCGTCGCCGGCGATCCCGCCAACCGCTTTCCGTCCGCCGCCGAATTGTCCGCCAACCTCCGGGCACTGGAACAGCGCCGAAAAGCCATCAAGGAGTTCAAGGCCGCCATGTCCGCGCTCGACGAAGAGCAGACCGCCCGAAGGGCCAGCAATAAAGCGGAGCGGAAGCTGATTTTGATCAGGCTGCCTGCCCTGGCTTCGATGGTGTTCATGATGGGCGTGATGGGTGGGATCGCCGTGGCTTTCGCCGTCGGAATGAACACTTTCCGATTCCAAGAAAGGATGGGCGCCGAAGCCTTGTTCGTTTCGAATTTGAATTTGGCTAGCCAGGCAATCGACATGAATGAACTGGACCGCGTGAGGAACCTGTTGAAGTCAGGTTTCCGATACGTTTTTCGCGAGAACTTGCCCGCGAGTTTTGAGCTGCGTTACCTTTGGGCACGCTGCCAAACGGGTTCGACTCCCAACGATGTGGAAGCCCGATTTAATGCCGTGTACCCGCCGCTGCTTCTCGTGGGAAACACGCACCTTTTGATGCGAACGGGAGATGGCTCCACCTTGGACTGTTGGAGCCTCACCAATAGCCGCGTTGCCTGGGCTTCGAGGCTTCCTGTTAGGACAGTTCCACCTGGAGCTGTCTCCATCTCGCCTAATGGGGAAAGTATCGCGCTAGCGTCGACGAACGGTGACGTAGAGATTTGGAATGTCTCAGAATCAAAGCTCATGGCGACATTTCGCGGGCACGCCAAGGAAGTTCATTTGTTGGCGTTTTCTCCGAATGGCCTTTGGCTTTTAACTGGAAGCCAGGGGGATCACAGCCTTCGGCTTTGGAATCTAGCCAAAGGAATTGAAACAAGCCTCACTACGAATTTTGTTGGAGTGGCTAGCTTCTCGCCCGACGGGAGAACCGTGGCCTACTGTTCAAGTCGCGGCATGGTCAATGTCTGGGACGTGGCGGCGAGAAGAGATTCGCGAACGATTTCGTATAAAACGAATGTTCCCAGCGCAATGGCTCTTTCCTACGGTGGTCGATTCCTCGCCACTGGTCATCATGACGGCTCATTAGAAATCTCGGAATTGGGAGCGCCTCGACACCGCTCCATCTTGGAAGCGCACAAGGCTGCGCTGACGTGCCTCGCATTCAGTCCCGATGGGCAGAGTTTGGCAACCTCCAGTCTTGATCGCACGGTGAAATTCTGGAAAGTGGGGGGTGATTCGGCTCTGCTGCGCGGTGCGGAATTTGTGACAGTTTTAGCTGGTAAACCAATGACGTCACATTATTGGGGCCCCCTTCCCGGCGTGGAGCTTGTGACTTTGAAGGGATGGAGTGAACCGATCTAGTCCGTGCAGTTCACCCCAGATGGAAACAGTTTTCTCATCTATAGCGGCACCGATCCACACGGTCCGGACTTGGCGCAATTGTGGAGGGTGCCAGCGCTTGACGTCAGGGAGGTGTGGAGTCGAAACTGAGGTTCCTTTTATAAGGTTTTGAGTGGAACTTGCTAAGACTTTGCGAACTTGCGCGGCCCGCGCGACTTTCGATGGGAACCTGCTCGGGCGGGGTGCCTTTGGATTTCGACTTAGGTTTTGCAACCCCACCTTTAGAGCGTCTGGGCGGGCGCATGGGTTTTCGAGTCCTTCCCCCCTGCGGTCCTCGCGCGGGTCGTAGCGGAGCCGATGCCTGCGGTGGACCCGACTGGCGCGCTGGACGCGCCTGACCCGCCGAAGGGCTTCGTTGGCGATGTGATTCGATGGTCTTCGGGCGCGCCTTGGCCCGTATCAACACGGGACAACCTTCGTACCCGAAGGCGATGCGAAGTTGGTTCGCCAAATACTTCTCGTAAGTTTCAGACAGGATCTCGTCCCGATTCACGAAGAGAAGAAACACCGGCGGCGCGAGTGGTTACCGGCGAGAGCGTGCCCGAGCTGAGGCCGTACCAATGAAGCCGACTGGGTTGTCCTGTGAGGGCGAAGAACCCGAGCAACTTGGTTCCATCGGAATGAAACTGAACGCGGCCGCGCGCCAGAACATCCTTGGACAACGCGACTGCGGTGGCGTCCTCTGCGGCAATTATGCGAAGCGGTCCGGCATCGAAACCGGGAGCGCCGATAGACGCGACGCGTTTTCCGTCGGGGGACCACGCCGGCTCCAAATCCCAACCCTCGCTTCGGGTCAACCGAGTGAGTGTTCCGCCCTCTGCGGGCATGCGGCAAATCGCTCCTTATACAAAAGCGCTATCACCGATCCATCTGGCGACAACGCGGGTTGCAGGCCGCCAAACGCGCGGAGGTTCGTCGATTCGGCTGAGCGCCCGGTCGAGCCCGAGGATCCCCCGAAGAACCAGACGGCGCACCCAAGCCACCGAAGCATCCCGTTGCCGACCACAACACCGAGTCGAATCGAATGCATATTCTCACTTAAGAAACGGAAAGTGGATTGTGAGACGCAGGATATTCATCCGTCCCACCGTTCTCATTGAAGGCGGCAAATAGACTGGACTCAGAGCCAATACCACGAGGCACAGGACGATCAAGACGAGCAGCACGAGGCGCGTCCGGGGTTTCCATACGAGATAAAACATAGCCGCGGTGAGCCCACGCGCAACAAACCGCAACATGGCACCGTAAACCAAAACATAAACTCCACCGACGACGAAACCAAAAAGCCCACCGCCGACCAAAATGGGAATGTAAACCCAGAGCGGGACGATGCCGTCTGCGAATCCGAACCATGCATAGGTAGGAACCGTCAGGCAGAACGCGGCAAACAGAATTGTGCCGTACCGAACTTCGTTGGCATCGGTGAACCTACCAACGTCCAGATTCCATAAACGCTGACTCATAAGAAGTTGCTCTTGGAAATATGGGCGGGAGGCTAGCGAACCAGGCAAAATGGGACAAGAAGGAAAGTCCGCGACGGAAGGAAACCGGTGCGTCCTGAAGTGGCCGGTGGACCAAATGCTCCAGAGCCATTCCATGGGTGCCGACGTCCCGCCGGCAGCATCCAGTATCGAGCGAGCGGGTTTGTCGGCAAGATGTCGGCGCTCCCAGGGAATGGACCTGATCACTATGGCTCCTGGGCATCGTGCCCGGCAGTCACCGACAACTTCGGGATGCACGGGAAGGAAACTCAAGTGCCTCGCCACCGTCGAGTTTTGCTCCAACGGGCACTCATGGGACCAAACAGTTCTTCCGGGGGCGCATTCCGTAACAGCGACGGCAGGATGGATGCCAGCCGCCGACTTCAACGAACGCACGCCGACTTCAAGGGATTAACTCGCTAAAAGAAACCTCAAAGCCAGCCAGCAATTTCGATCCGACGTTTTCAGCACCCGACCCTTTGCCGTGAAGTTGATAGCTGCCATTCACGAGCGCAAACACCTCAATGGAGCGGCTGTCCGGGTCCACGATCCAATACTCCAGCAGCTCGAATTGCTCATAGAGCGCCTTTTTCTGGATCCGGTCGCGCTGCCAGCTTCCTTCCGAGATCACTTCCATGGCGAGGTCGGGCACGGCGTTGACTTGCTTCTGAATAATGTCTCTCCGGAGTTTTGAAACGAACAATACATCTGGCTGCACGGCGCGATGCCGGCTGAGAACGACATCCACCGGACTGAAGAGGACTTCCCCAAGCCCGCGCTCTTCGACGAAGTGATCCAGCTTTTTGTAAAATCTGGCTACAATGCGCTGATGATCGGGGTGCGGTGCTGGTGACATGATGATTTCTCCGTTCCACAACTCCGTGGGCAAATTTGTTTCCGGAAGCTCGGAAACCATCTCGTCGTAAGTCCAAAGTCGCCGGGCCTTGGGTCTTGGCAATGCAGCCGTTGTCATGGTCAAATCATCCGCTTTCAGGCCGTAATATCAACCGAAAATACGACACCGAAAATACGACGTTCAATACTGCGGCACTTTGGAATTAATCTCCTCGCTCCAGGCGGTGAGCCGCCTTTGACGCTCTTCAGATATTTGAGTCTCTGTTGCCGCAGGTTCAGTGGAAGACAGCAGGCTGAGATAGAAAAAGGAGATGAGAATCAGGGCCTGTCTGCGTGCGGACACGCACAGGCAGATGCCCGCAGCAACATCGGCGAAACGTTGCGGACAGCTCTGAACGCTGCCCTTTGCCTGGACACTCGGTCAAACGTGGGAATTCCGCTCTGAATCCACTTTTCAAAGAGGATGATGTGAGGATCGAGCCCCTCGGTGGGCCGTCGACGGTCCACCGAGGGCAATCGCCATTTCTCATCGTTTTGCCAACGTTCTTTCTGGCTCCAATCCATCTGCTGGATCTATCGTGGAACGACAATCCGAAACCAAATTCCTATCAGTCAGTCAGTCAGTCAATCTCCAGCCACGCAGAACAGGTGTCGATCGCCCCGGATCAGGAGACGGTTCGCAACGGGCACAGGGGAGGCGATGACACGTTCCCCCATGGGGTTCTCTCCCAGCAGTTCAAACTTAGGTTCCACGCGCGCCACGAAGATCACTCCATCTTCGCGCGCCGCGTAGAGAATCCCATTGGCGATCACCGGGGACGAGTAGTACGGAGTTCTATGCTCCGGAAAGGCACCGCTCCAGACCGTTTTGCCGTCGGCCGGGTCGATGCAGACCACCTCGCCACGGTGCCGAAGCAGGTAAACCCGGCCCTTGTGGGAGGCAGGCGTGGCCACAAAGACGCCCAGGTCGTCGCGCTTCCAGGAACGGTGCGTCGTCGTCACATCCCCGCTGCCCCCGAGCTTGATGCCATGCAGCCGCGCCTGCCCTGGACGATCATCGCGCCCCACCGGAACCACGGCCATGTTTCCGACGATCGCCGGCGTGGCGATCGCAGGCCAATAACCCGTTGATTCCGGGTTGAAGCCCCCACAGAACCAGAGAAGCTTGCCGTTGGAGGCGTCGTGGGCGGTCAGATGGTCGGCTCCCCAAAGCAGCAGGGCTTCTTTGCCTTGGTGCTGAAAAGCGACCGGCGTCGTGTAGCCGTTGTCGTTTTCGGTCGGTGCCTTGTAGTGGCGCGCCTCTTGCCAGCGTAGCTCACCCGTGGTCTTGTCAAATCCGGCGATCCACGACTCGCCACTGTGCATCCGGGTCATGACCAAGTGTTTGTCCGTGACAATAGGCGAGGCACCCTGGTCCCAGAAAATCTGGTCCCTGCCAAATCGTTCCACCAGGTTGATCCGCCAGCGGACAGTGCCATCGAACTCAAGCGCCGCCAGAGTTCCGCTCTTGAAGTAAACGAAAAGGCCCTGGCCATCCGTGACTGGCGAGGCATTGCCGCTGGATCCCAATGTCCTATGCTTCGGCGGGCTTTCTGGTCCGAGGGAAGTCTGCCACAACCGTCGGCCAGAAAAATCGAACGCCATGACAGCATCCTGCCCCTCGGCTGGAACGGTCAGATAGATACGCGCCTTCCGAACGATCGGAGTCGATGTCCCTTTGCCGGGCAGTTCGACTTTCCATAGAACATTGGTCGAGTCCCATTTGACGGGATAAGTGCCGGTCTCGATGCTGCCGCTGCCGTGCGGGCCACGCCAACTCGGCCATTCAATCTGGCTCGCCGCCGTGACGAAAACTGCGGTGAACGCGAGGAGTGTGATTGGCAGGATGCAACTCATGGTAAGCCGGGTCCCGCGCATGCTAAACTTTGTCATACCTCTCATTCCGCAAAAACCAACGAAAAAAGGCAACAGCAATAGCACATGGGTGCAACTCACGGTTTCCGGGAGTTGTCGTTCGGAGGACAATACCTACCGCAAAATGGGACGAGTTAACCACGGATGACACGGATAGCACGGATAGCACGGATAAAGTACCCATCTCAGCTCCCTTTCCTCATCCGTGTTATCCGTGTCATCCGTGGTGTCACTTCAGCGTGGTTAAGCGGCGGGATACCCGCGTCAGGGGAGGCGACCTCGGATAACGTGAGTTGCACCCATAGCACATCGGTGCAGCTCGAAGTTGTCGGTTGCGACGCACGACCTGAGAAAATCCCGATGTGACGCCCCAATGTGGCAGCGGCGTCCCGCCGCTGCTCCGGGCAGAGCCGAGACGGCTCTGCCACTTTGCCGACAAGTTCGGGATGCACTGGATTAAGCACATCGCTTCGTCTGCGGTCTTTTCTTCTTCTCTTGGCGAGAGAACTCCCCTAGCGTCGGCGCCAACCACCTGTGCAAACACAACTTAAAGCCAAACTCTCGGTCTTCATGTTCCTCCAATACTTCATCTGGGGTTCATGGTACGTCAGCCTTGGAACTTACCTCGCCAATGTCCTAAAGTTCAGCGGACAGGAGATCGGCATGGCCTACGGGGCCTTCGCCATCGGCGCGATGATTTCACCGTTTTTCGTCGGTTTGATCGCTGACCGCTATTTTGCCTCCGAAAAGATTCTGGCCTTGCTCGGCATCGTTGGCGGAGTGGTGCTGTGCGCGCTGCCCCATCTCGTGGTGTTCAAGGCGTTTTATCCAACGCTCATTCTTTATTGCGCTTTGTTTGTGCCAACGCTGGCGCTGGGCAATTCCCTCTCGCTCCACCATCTCCAGGACGCCAAAACCGACTTTCCACGCGTGAAGATTTTCTCCGCGATCGGATGGATTGCTGGCGGCGTGACGCTAAGCCTGCTACACGGCGAACAATCGTCCGTCCAATTCTACCTCGCCGGGGCGGCCTCGATGCTTCTGGGCGCGTTCTCCCTTGTGCTGCCGCACACGCCGCCTCTGAAAACAGGGAAGCATGTGAAGCTTGCTGAAGTCCTGGGTTTGGACGCGCTCGCGCTCTTGAAACGGCCCTCATTCGCGATTTTTATCGGATGCATGTTTCTGATCTGCATCCCGCTCTACTTCTACTTCGTGATGATGTCGATTTACCTCACAGAATTGGAATGGACGGGCCTCGCTGGTAAAATGACGCTCGCACAGGTTTCAGACGTGGTCTTTTTGTTCCTCCTGCCGATCATGCTCAAGTCGTTGGGTTACAAGAAAACGCTGTTCATCGGTATTCTCGCGTGGGCGATCCGTTACTTTCTCCTTGCGGGCAGCGTGAGCTCAGGGGGCTTGCAGACCACGCTGATATTCGGCGCAATCCTGCTGCATGGTGTCTGCTACGATTTTCTGTTTATCGCCGGTCAACTCTACGTCGATGACGAAGCCAACGAACGTATCCGAGGTGCCTGCCAGGGGTTTATTGCCTTTATTCTGTGGGGTGTCGGCGCATTCGTCGGCACCCTGCTCGCCGGGAAGGTCCTGTCCATGAACACGCTGACGGGGACGGCCGGCCCGATTCTTCACAATTGGAACAACATCTGGATGACCCCAGCCGTCGGCTCAAGCCTGGTCCTGGGGATTTTTCTCATCTTCTTCCGGGATCGCCCGAAGAAATTGTGAGCCGCAGGTGGCCGCATCACGGAGAGCGTAGGGAATCGGTTCCTGACGGCCCCTCGTTCATCGTGAGTGGTTCATGGGCTCGATTCACGTCCGAGTCTTTGGATGGGTTCATTGCCAGGGGAGGCGCTTCTTTGGGTTCCATGTCTGTCTCTTTCAGCGGTTCAACCCCTTCATTCGCGCCCAGGAGGGAAAAAGCAAAGAATGATTTCAAAAGTTGAATTCTTGCAAAGTCCCCGTCATAGTCCCTTCCCCGATGAACGCCGTTGCTGTTAATCCGCGGAAACGCGAAGTCAGTTTGATCAACCATCCTGCGCCTGATATTTCGGCGCCGACTGAAGTGAAGTTTCGCACTCTCGAAGTCGGCATATGCGGCACGGACCGCGAAATCTGCCGCTTCGATTACGGCAATCCGCCGATCGGCTCTGATCATCTTGTGCTCGGTCACGAAGGACTTGGCCTAGTGACGGAGGTCGGCTCAGACGTCCACCAGATCAAGCCAGGCGACCTGGTTGTGCCGATGGTGCGCCGCCCGTGCCAACACGAGCACTGTCTGCCCTGTCGGAGCGGCCGCTCGGATTTCTGCACGACCGGCGATTTTGTCGAACGGGGGATCAAGGAATGCCACGGATTCATGACCGAATACGTTGTGGATCACGAGCAGTATCTTTGCGTCGTGCCGCCTGACCTGCGCGATGTTGCGGTGCTGATGGAACCGCTCACGGTCGCCGAGAAAGCGTTGATCCAGATCTGGCAGATTCAGAAGCGGCTACACTGGGAATGTCCGGTGGTCGAGGGCAAAGCGCCCGGACATTGCCGTCAGGCGGTGGTCCTTGGTGCCGGTCCCATAGGCATTCTTGGAGCCATGGCGTTAAAGGTTGCCGGCTTTCAGACTACCGTGTATTCGCGTTCCAAGCCGCCAAACCTCAAATCTGAGCTCGTGGAGTCGTTCGGTGCGCGCTACATCTCGTCGGAAACGACCCAGCCCGAAGTGCTGGCTCAGATGCTCGGAAACATCGACGTGGTCTATGAAGGCGTCGGCGGTGCCAAGGTCGCTTTCGACGTGCTCAAGGTTCTGGGATTAAACGGGATTTTCGTCTTCACTGGCATCCCCGGGTTTCCGCTTCCGCATATCATGATTGATGGAGAATTGATCATGCGAAACATGGTGCTGAAAAACCAGGTCGCACTCGGCACGGTCAACGCAGGCCGTGATGCGTTCGAAGCGTCCATCCACGATCTGGGCATTTTCATGCAGCGCTGGCCAGAGGCGGTGCGTTCGCTGATCACGGGCCGGCACAAGCTTGGCAACGCAAAGGAGCTGCTGCTCGGCAAAGCGACCGGTATCAAAAACGTGCTGGAGGTGGGGTAAGCACATTGACTCCTGGATCGGACCCGCTACCGGCGAGGAATAACTCCTCCGTCCTACGAACCCTTTACGTCATTTGAAATGAAGCATTTGTTGTCCTTGGAATCCATGTCTCCGGGAGATCTGCGCGCCATCTTGCGCCAAACGACCCCGTTTAAGCGTGATCGTGGACATCACGCTCAGCAGCCGCTCACCGGCCAAACGTGGGCTCTGATTTTCAGCAAATCCTCGACGCGGACGCGGGTTTCCTTCGAAGTCGCCGTGCGCGAACTCGGAGGGCAGCCCATGTTTCTCAATGCCAACGATATTCAACTGGGTCGAGGCGAGCCGATCAAGGACACCGCACGCGTGCTCGGACGCATGGTGCATGGGGCGATCATCCGCACCTTTGCCCAACAAGACATCAACGAGTTCGCCGCCTACTCGAACATCCCAACCGTCAATGCCCTGACGGACGACGAGCATCCCTGTCAAATTCTCGCAGATATTTTCACATTTGAGGAGAAGCGCGGCCCGATCACGCGCAAGGTTGTGACCTTCATCGGCGACGGTGCCTGCAATGTCGCGGCAAGCTGGATCTTCGCCGCAGCCAAACTCGATTTTGAGCTTCGCATCGCCGCTCCAGAAGCCTACCAACCTTCCGCGGAGTTGTTGGCGCGCGCCGGAGGCCGTGTCACTTGTTTCAAAGATGTTCTCGAGGCGGCTTCAGGGTCGCATCTCCTCTACACAGATGTCTGGGTTTCCATGGGCAAGGAGGCGGAGGCAGCGGAGAGGCTGAGCCTTCTGACCGGCTACCAAGTCAACAGCGTCGTCGTCAAGGTTGCCGCGAGCGATGCATTGGTTATGCACTGCCTCCCAGCCTATCGCGACAAGGAAATCGATGAGGAAACCTTCGAAGCCCATGCGCAAACCATCTTCGATCAAGCCGAAAACCGACTTCATGCACAGAAATCGGTTCTGAACTGGTTGCGGTGCTGACCCTGATCCTGGCCCAAACCATTTGAACTGAGCACTCATTACTTCCCAGGGCTGATTCAAGAAAACAGCGGATGCTCAGCCAGAGGGGCCGGAGCGCCGATTTCCAATCGGCTTGGCTGCGCGACCGACGGATCGTTGAACCAAAGCCGGCTGGAAGCCAGCGCTCCGTTTTCTTGAATCAGCACTCATTACTTCCCGAGACAACGCTTTGGAGATTGAAACGCCCGGCGTGTTTCCCTAGCCTCCTGGGTGGGTCGCGATTGGGCAGAGATCTCAAACAGCGGCCGCTATCCAAAAACATTTATGAAGACGCGTGTTCAAGCTCTTTGCGGGGTCACCACTCTTATCCTGGTCACCCTGCTGCTCGGATGCAACAAGCCTGCGGAGACATCGCAATCAAACACCCCAGGCAAGTTCCAAGGAGTGATCAAGATTGGCGAGTTCGCCTCGCTCACGGGCAAGGAGGCGGCCTTCGGCATCTCCTCGCATAATGGCACACAACTCGCCATCGACGAACTCAACGCGGCGGGTGGCGCCCTGGGGAAAGAACTCAAGCTGCTCACAGAAGATGACCAATCCAAGGCAGGCGAACCCGCCACGGTGGTCCGAAAACTCATCACCCGCGAGAACGTGATCGCCATCCTCGGTGAGGTCGCCTCATCCAGATCCCTCGAAGCCGCCCCGATCTGTCAGCAAAACAAAATCCCGATGATTTCGCCCTCGTCGACCAACCCGCGGGTGACCGAGATTGGGGACTACATCTTTAGGGTCTGCTTCATCGATCCTTTCCAGGGCACCGTGATGGCGAACTTCGCGAAGAATACGCTCAAAGCAAAAAATATTGCGATTCTCACGGACGTCAAAGCTGACTACAGCATGGGTTTGGCGAAGTTTTTTAAAGAACGCCTGATTGCGGACGGGGGCAAGGTGGTGGCTGAACAAAGCTACAGTGGAGGGGATAAAGACTTTAAAGCGCAATTGACCTCCATCAAAGCCTCAAACCCCGAGGGGTTGTTCATACCAGGCTATTATACGGAGGTGGGCCTCATCCTGGGCCAAGCCAAGGAGTTGGGGATCAAGTTCCCCATGTTCGGCGGCGACGGCTGGGAATCCACCAAGCTCATGGAAATCGCGGGGCCTGCGGCGGAAGGGATGTATTTCTCGACGCACTACTCTCCCGAACTGGATGCCCCGCTGGCGAAAACATTCGTGCAGAAGTACCAAGCCAAATTTAAAGAGGCACCCGATGCCATGGCGGCTCTCGGCTATGACTCGGCCCTGATTCTCGTGGAGGCGATTAAGAAGGCCGGTTCGACCGAAGGCGCGAAAATACGGGATGCGCTCGCCTCGACAAAAGACTTCGTGGGAGTCACTGGCACAACCACTATTGACGCGCAACGCAACGTTTCGAAGCCCGCGGTGATCCTGACGATCAAAGAGGGCAAGTTCAAATACGTGGAGACGATCGCCCCGTAACACTGATGTTGGAGTTTCTTCAACAGCTCATCAACGGACTCGCGCTCGGCTCGATCTACGCCCTGATCGCGCTGGGGTACACCATGGTCTATGGGGTCCTTCGTTTCATCAATTTCGCCCACAGCGACGTGTTCATGGTCGGCGCCTTCTGCGGCTATTACGCTTCCAAAGTCGGTTCGCGGTTTCTTGCCTCAGGAACGGTCACGGCCGCGATCGTGGTTTTTCTCATGTCGATGGTGGTTTGCGCCCTGCTGGGCATCCTCATCGAACGCCTCGCGTACAGGCCCCTGCGCGAGCGATCCAAACTCACGGTTCTCATCACCGCCATTGGTGTCTCGCTCCTGATGGAATTCACAGGGCAATTGGTGTTCGGCGCCGATCCCAAGTCTTTCAGATTGCTCCCCAGCAAAAACCTCCAGATCTTCGGCGGCCTTGTTTTCAACACGAATCAAGTGGTGGTGCTCGGAGTGACGGTGCTGCTACTGGTCGTATTGCAAATGATTGTGCTCAAGACCAAGATGGGCACTGCGATGCGAGCCGTCTCCTATAATCAC
Source organism: Akkermansia muciniphila (assembly GCA_945865375.1). Lineage (GTDB taxonomy): Bacteria > Verrucomicrobiota > Verrucomicrobiia > Limisphaerales > F1-80-MAGS106 > F1-80-MAGS106. The sequence continues at coordinate 50,584 of CAMBEJ010000010.1, forward strand.
CGCGCCGCCGCCCTCATGGGCATCAACATTGACGTGGTGATCAGTTTCACGTTTGGTCTCGGTTCGGCCCTCGCTGCGGCCGCAGGCATCCTTTACGCAATCAGCTATCCCTCGATAGATCCTCTCATGGGAGTCATGCCCGGTCTCAAGGCCTTCGTCGCAGCCGTGCTCGGCGGCGTCGGCAGCATCCCGGGAGCTGCCATCGGCGGCGTCCTGATTGGGATCATAGAAACCCTCGTCAGCGGCTACGTGTCCTCGACGTACCGTGACGCCATCGCGTTCGGGGTTCTGATTCTGATCCTGTTGTTCAAACCCACGGGCCTCCTAGGCCAGCCCACCGTGGAAAAGGTTTGACCCATGCCCCATCGCCCTAAGTCGACCCTGTTCGCCGCGGTGTTGATCATCGCGGCGCTCGCGTTGGTCGTGCCTCAGTCGATAAACCAATATTATCTCTTCATCCTTTACGACATCGGCATCAACATCATCCTCGCGGTCAGCCTCAACCTGATAAACGGTTACACAGGCCAGTTCTCTCTGGGTCACGCGGGTTTCATGGCGGTGGGAGGCTATACCTCCGCCTATATCACCACGGTCCTGGGCCCCAAGCTGCTCCTGCTCTTGGGCGGCGCCGGCACCGCTTCATCCTCCCTGCTTTTCCTCGGCTCCCTGCTCGCCGGAGGGTTCACCGCCGCGCTCGCCGGCCTGCTCGTGGGGTTGCCTTCCCTCCGTCTCCGCGGCGATTACCTCGCCATCGTCACGCTCGGTTTCGGCGAGATCATCCGTGTCGTCATCCAGAGCATGGACGCCGTCGGCGGCCAGCGGGGCTTCAGTGTCGCTCAAACTTACACGAACCTTTTTTGGACCTTTTCCATGGCCGCCCTCACCATCTACACCATCGTCGCCTTGGTCCGTTCTTCCTATGGACGGGGCTTCATCGCGGTGCATGATGACGAAATCGCCGCCGAAGCCATGGGCATCAACACCACCCAATATAAGGTCACGGCATTTGTCACGGGAGCCTTTTTTGCCGGCCTCGCTGGTGGGCTTTACGCCCATTCCAAAGGATTCCTCACCCCCGGTGGATTCGATTTCATGAAATCCATCGAAATCGTTGTCATGGTTATCCTCGGCGGCATGGGCAACACGCTTGGCGTTATCCTGGCTGCCATCCTGCTCACCATCCTCCCCGAAGCCCTCCGGTCATTCGAAAAATACCGGATGATCCTCTACTCACTCATGCTGGTCATTCTCATGATCACCCGTCCTCAAGGGTTGTTCGCTTGGAATTGGAAATGGCGCAGGCGTGCCTCCCCTGCCACATCCAATAAGAAGGGCAGTCCATGAGGCGCTCGAACCGGCCCCTGCTCAATCTTCAGCAATGCACCATCCGCTTCGGCGGCCTCACCGCCGTCTCCGAACTGGATCTCCTGATCGAACAAACAGAGCTCGTCGGTCTTATCGGCCCGAACGGCGCCGGCAAAACAACGGTGTTCAACATGATCACGGGAGTCTATCAGCCATCCGAAGGTGTCATCCTCTTTGACGGATCCGCCATCCATGGCAAAAAGCCCTACACAATCACCAGCCACGGCATCGCTCGCACCTTTCAGAATATCCGCCTTTTTGCGTCTCTGTCCGTTTTTGACAACGTCCGCGTCGCCTTCCACCTCCACCTCACCGGTGGCATCGCTCACGCACTATGGCGCGGCAAGGCGTTTGCTCAGGAAGAAAACCAGATCGCCCTCCAGGTCATGGAGATGCTCGACATCTTCGACCTTGGCCGATTCGCCGACAGCCCCGCCAAAAGCCTGCCTTACGGCGACCAGCGACGCCTCGAGATCGTGCGCGCTCTCGCGACGCGACCCAAACTCCTCCTCCTCGACGAGCCTGCCGCAGGCATGAACCCAACCGAAAAGGTTGAGCTCATGAAACTCATTCAGTTCATCAAGAAAAAATACGAGATCTCCGTGCTGCTCGTCGAACACGACATGACCGTTGTCATGGGAATCTGCGAACGCATAGTCGTCCTTGATTACGGCATCAAAATCGCTGAAGGCATCCCTGCGGACATCCGGTCCAACCCTAAAGTCATAGAAGCTTACCTCGGTGATGCCCACATCAAAATTGATACCTGACAGACCTCCACATCCAGAGCTCCCCAGGAATCCCAAAACACATGCTTGAGATCAAGAACCTAGTGGTGAGTTATGGGTCGATCGTGGCGCTCCATGATGTTTCTTTGAACGTGGTTGCGGGCGAGATAGTCACTCTCATAGGCGGCAATGGCGCCGGAAAAACCAGCGCCCTGAAAGCCATCTCGGGTTTGGTTGCCCCGAGCCCGGGATCGATCCGTTTCCAGGGCGAAGACATCACCCGGCTCAAAGCCCATCAGATCGTGAAACGCGGGCTGTGCCACGTTCCCGAGGGGCGTATGATATTCGCCAACTTGACCGTCGCGGAAAACCTCGACATGGGGGCCTACCTGCGAACCGACGCCGTTGAAAAGCGAGCGACGCTCCAATACGTCTTCAGCCTGTTCCCGCGCCTCAAGGAACGCGCGCAGCAGATCGCCGGCACACTCTCCGGAGGAGAACAACAGATGCTTGCAATCGGCCGTGCTTTGATGTCCAAGCCCAAGTTCCTGATGCTTGACGAACCCTCCCTGGGGATCGCCCCTCTGCTGGTAAAAACCATATTCGAAAAGATCGTCGAGATCAACCGCGAACAAGGGATCACGATCCTGTTAGTCGAGCAAAATGCCAACCTCGCGCTCGAAATCTCCATGCGCGGGTATGTGCTCGAGACGGGCCGCATCCTACTGCACGACCACTCCCCTGCCCTGCGCCGCAACCCCGAGGTCCGCAAAGCCTACCTGGGTGGCGGGTAAGCACCGCAGAACACGGCGATTGCGGAAGGGAATGTTTAACCACGGAAAGCAGGCCGAAATGAGACCGAATGGGGTCAGTTCCACGACACGTTCCACACGCAGCCACCGTCCCCATTTTCAGTTGGATCCCAATTGAGAATATTCGGTCTTCTCTCGGTCCCCTTTCTGCGGTGTAATCCCTTCCTCTCCGCAGTGCAAATCAGTAATACGGATCAAAATACGCCTGCACATCGGGTCCGCTTTGGATCTGCATCACTTTCTTGTGCTTGAACGCTTCGAGATGGCCATCGTGAAATCCGATGTTGATCCGTCCTGCGTGGGTGACAAACAGGCCGGCGATGGCCGTGCCGCCCGGCGCAAAACTGGCGTTGCGCATGGTGGCGGGATCTTCGTTCACGAGAAGAATCTTGTTTGAAGGCCCCACAACCGTCGATGTGGCCACACCCTTGGGGCCCACGGTGCGACGATTCGCAAGCCTCTCACCGGGATCAAGCAGGCTGCTCATGCTGAAGTTCACGCGGATGGCCGCTCCGAGTTTGCCAGAGCTGGGACAGCGAAAAATGGGATAAGTGGTGGCGCTTCCCTCGTTGTAAGGCAACACGCGCGGTTGACCCGTCACATAGTTGAACACGGCTCCAGATTCCGCGTGAAAGCCATACGCGCGACTTTTCCATTGGGCGGGCGTTCGAGCAAAGGTATCTTCCTGCCCTCCATACATCCAGTCCGCCGGAAGGTTGCGATCCACACCCCCCGGCCATGAAAGATAGTCAGAGCTATCGTCCGCATACAATAACATGCCCAGGGTGATCTGGCGCATGTTGTTCTTGCACACCGTGCCGCGCCCTGCTTCTTTTGCCCTCGATAGAGTCGGCAACAACATCCCGGCAAGGACCGCGATGATGGCGATCACCACCAAGAGTTCGATGAGTGTGAAGCCCGGGGACCCACGCTGATCATGCCCTCTCGTGTTCATGCCCTCAACATGAACCGATGCAAACCCCTCGGCAAGTGTCCTCACCACCGCACACCCTAGGGTTTGCTTCGCGTGTTGACTCCCGATCAAGCGAAGGCATCGGAAGCCAGTTCTTGCCCGCCCCCACCCACCCAATTCACGTGCGTTCAACCGGGGGTGGTGATGAGCGAGATCGAGTCGTTTTTCAAGTGCTTTTTCCAGGATCAAGGGAGTTGCAGGCGCTCTGTGGTTTGCCTAAACTGCAAGGCGTGCGGACAAATTCCAAAAAGGAAACCGAGTGGCGGCATGAGTGGCGCGAACAGTGTCGGCGCCAACTGAACCGCTCGACGATGGCGCGCATCAAATACGGATTCGCCTGGGTTCACAAGCCGGTGTTGGACGACGGGCCGAGCCGGACGTTTGACTCCATGGCGGCTTACCGGCTCTGGTGCCACGAGAACCTGCCGGCGTATCTCGGCTACCGGATCGTTGAACCACGCCATGCCGCTCAGTAAGTTCACACCAGAACAGGCCGTCGAATTGGCTGCTGCCTTTGCACGGCACCGAGTCGATTACCTTTTCATCGGCAAGAGTGGCGCCATCCTGCTCGGCTACCCCGCAGTGACTCAAGATGTGGATTTGTTCCTGCCAAAAAGCCGGACCAACGCGGAGCGCGTCCTGAAAGCCTTGACGATGCTCGGCTTCATCTTGGCCGCACCGATTCGGTGCAAAGTCCTCGACGGCGCCGACTTCATTCAGCTCAAGAACGGGCCCTTCGACCTCGATTTGATTCATGGTCCGGATGGCATCGAGAGCTATGCCGCCGCAAAAAGCCGATGTATCGTTCATGATGGCTTTCCCGTGGCGAACCTGCGCGACATCATAGCCAGCAAACGAGCGAGCGGTCGGCAAAAAGATATGATGGATATCGAGCTGCTCGAGGAATTTCGCCATGAGTACGAGCGACGTCACGCGCCCGCGGTGGAGAGCGCCGTCGAAAAAGCAATGCGGCGAACCAGGAAGTAGAGCTCCATCAGCACTTCTCCGTGGTTCAACCACTTTTCCAGAGTGAACGCCCAATGACCATGGATCACAGCCTTTTCAAGGTTTCTCAATGTAGCCGTGATAAAGCCCCATATAATAGGGAAGCAAAAAAACCGTTCCGGACGCCAGTTCTCCCCCGTTGCCTCCATAATCCAGATCCCACGGATCTGTGTTCCAATGGTTGAAATGCCGGTTCTCGACGGGCACCACCTTGCCATCGTTCCGGTGCCCGCGGGCCTCCCGCCGCCCATCATACAGGTCCTTCGACTTCTGCCGCCCGAGCACTTGAACATCCAATCGATGACTGTTCTTATGGGGCCAATTGAGCCGGTCCAATGGGAACCCGCGCAGCGTGGCCATGGAATCTTCAAACCAACCCTTCCAAGGTGAAACCGAGAAGACACCCCAAACGTTCTTGATCGTTTGCCCCTCATTCTGCGCCGCATGGGCGAAGTTGAAAAACGGATTCATCTCCGGTGCCTCATTGACCCAATATGCGAAGAATGAATTGCGCACCAACTGCTTCGCCATCTCGTTTTTCGAATACCTTAAGAAACTATAAAAACACATGAACGCCATCTCGTCATCCGACTGGTTGCCCGATCCGGGTCCGAATTGAACCTTCGGGAACATGAGGTTTTGCGCATACCCATGTTTTTCAACCAGTTCTCGAATCCGATCTCCATACTTCACATCGCCGGTCACGTGCTCCGCCACAGTCAGATAGGTCAGAATGCTGAGCGAGTTCAACCCTCTCTCAGGCCACCAAAACGGATTCAGATTGAGCGACTCAGGGCCAAAAAAGCCCCAGCGTGTCGGTGTCCCATCGTGGTCCACAAGGTTGAATCCATGGTCAATCAAATGATCGGTCGCACCGCGAACCACGTCGCGCACTCGCTCCTTTTCCGCTGTGTCCTCCGCGCACAGATCGAAGTAGAGCGGATAAAAGAAATAGTGCCCGTCCAGCTCATCGCTGCTGGTGTCCCCTTTCCAATACCACTTGCCGTCCGCGCTCTTCGGCCAGCGTGGCTCATACACTTTCCACAAGTGATCGCCCTTGCGCTCTTCGCGATCGCGCTCGATCCGGCCCACATTTGGATCCGCCCATTCCGTGGGACGAATCGTGCGCGCGATATACCCCTTCGGCGGCTGCGGATTGCCCCCCTGCGTGACTTTTTGCAAAAATCTCAGGGCTTCAAATGCCTGCTTTGCGCGCTCTAGGCTCTTTCGATCCCGAGTCGCCCCGTACGCGAAGCATTCCCCTGCTCCATACATCGCCGTCCACAAACCATCGTTGTCGCTGTCACTCGGATCGGCCGAAGATTTGTCGGCGACTCTCTTTAGCGGAGCCTCCGCGACAAAACCAAACGGCGTTCTCTTGATATATTTCTCGATCTCAACCTCGTAATGCTCCGCCTTCTCCGCCAAGAGCATGGGGCGGCGTTCAATCACACCCATCCCTCCCGCCGTCGCGCACCAGGCGCGCCCATCCGCGCCCACCACAATCTGGCGCACGTCATCGTGCGGAAGCCATCGAGGGCCCTGTCGGTAATGCCATTCCTCGCCTTGCAACCGAATCGCACCCAGATGTGTCGAAAACCAAACCTCGCCATCGACTCCCGCCGATATTCCGGTGAAATCGTTGTAGGGCAGTCCATCCTTGCCTTCGTAAAACTTCCAGCCTCCGGACCTCTTGACGCCCACGCCCGCCTTCGTGGCGAACCAGAGTTGCCCAATCGAATCCAACGCGACTCCCAACACGTCCGAAAACGCCCAGGCGCGACCCAGCCCATCTTGAATCCCTTCCTTCTGCCACGCCTTGCCAGAGCGCCTGTAAAGTCCGGCGCTCGAAGCCACCCACACGCGCTCCCCAGTCGCATCCACGGCGATTTGATTCACTCGGAACTGGCTCGGCCACCCCATCGTTGCAGCCTTCCCATCCATCACCACAAAGGGATCCTCCTCGGTCGCCAACCACACTCGGTTGCCTCGGCGGACAATCTGTTTGACCTTCGACCACGGCACCTCCACCGTGAGCGGCTTGCCTGTCTCACCAGGCACCACAAACTCGGAAACGCCTCGCGGCCTCAAAGCCTCCACATCCTTCCATCGCCCCTCTTTTAACTCGTACCAGCTTCCTGCCACAAAGGCTCGCGGAATGCCGTCGGCGCTCAGATCCACAAGTTGAACACCTCCTTCCGGCAATCCTTCCGGAACTCCAAATCGAACCGCGATCTCCTGTTTGAACCGCTGCGGTGCCGCGGCGAAGTCTCCGCCAAAAAGCCCATCGACCCACAGCAATGCCGCCCCAATTAACAACGATGAAAAACGCATGGCCCCATGATCCCATAAATCAAGGCCGCGTCAAAGCTCTACGCGCCCCCCGACAACTCGCGCGCCAGGAGCATCCCCGCCTCCACCGCCTCCTTCGATCCAACGCGAACAAATCCGTGCCGAACGCTTCCTCCCTGGTACGAAACCCCGCGCAGTTCCAAATGATCGCCCCTCAGGATCCCAATAGCGGCAACCGGGCTTTTGCATCCCCCTCCCATCCCCTTCAAGAATGCCCGTTCCGCAACCACGCATTGGTGCGTACCAGGATCATCCAACACCGCGCAAATCTCGGTCGCGAACGCGTCGCCATCCCGGATTTCAATTCCGATGGCCGCCTGGCCCACGCAAGGAAACATCTCCTCAAATTCGAGTTCGAATGCCCTCAAGCCGTCCGGAACGTCATCCCCTGACAGCCTGGCGTCGCTCTCGATCACAAACCCCAAGCGTTGCAGCCCAGCGGCGGCCAAAAGCGTGCCGTCCAACTCGTCCAAGTCCGCAAGTTTTCGAAGCCTTGTGCCCACATTGCCACGAATCTCGACAACGTTGATATCCGGCCTGCGGGCAAGAATTTGAACTTTGCGCCGCGGGCTGCTTGTCGCCACCGTGGCCCCGCGCCGAAGGCGATCCGTCGCCCATGTCCCGCTGGCGGGAAGATTTCCCTCGATCATCCCATCCCGCATCACCAGCACATCTCGCGCATCGGCCCGCTTCAGAACCGCGCCCAGCATCAATCCATCCGGCAGATCAGTCGGCAGATCTTTCAAGCTGTGAACGGCGATGTCCGCGTCTCCACCGAGCAGCGCCAGCTCGAGCTCTTTGGTAAAAAGCCCCTTCGGCAGGTCTCCCGAACTGTCACTGCGGAACAGAGCCGCCGTTTGCAGCTTGTCCCCTGTGGTTTTTAAAATGCACAGCGCGCATTCCAATTCGGGAAACAAGTCGCGGCAGCGAGACGCAACCGTGCGCGCCTGCGCCAAGGCGAGCGCGCTGCCGCGCGTCGCGATTCGGATTATTTTCATCTCACTCATCCTGCGGAAACCCTTTCCCATTGATAAGGGATTGTTTCGATGAGCAGCCTGTTCCAAGGCGAAATTCCTGCGCGACAAAGTCCTGATCCGCCTTCGCAAAAACCCGCGCGCCGATCAATTCTCTAGCCCGGTGCCTGATGATCTCCTCACATCGCGACACTTCCTCGCGGCGATGCCGCTGAGAATCCTCCGCAATGAGTTGCAAATCGTCGATGTTGTAAAGATACACGCCTTCGAACCTCGACACCGAAGGATCGATGTCCCGCGGCACCGCGATGTCGATCAACAGCAACGAGCGCCCTTGCCTGGACTTCATCAACGGCTCGATCCTCGTCGGATCAATGACATAATGCGGCGCGGATGTGCTGCTTATAATGATGTCCACTGCGGCAAATTCATCGGACCATGCGTCGAAATGGATCGCCCGCCCCCCAAGCTCAGCGGCCAGCACCGCCGCCCGTTCGAAGGATCTGTTCGAGACCAGAACGCTTTTAGCGCCCCGGCTCAACAACGCGCGCGCGGTCTTCTCGCTCGTATCCCCGGCCCCAATCACCATCACCGTCCGATCAGAGAGCGAATCAAAAATCTTCTCAGCCAGATCCACAGCCACGGACCCCACCGAAACGGTCCCTCTCTGAATCTGGGTCTCGGTCCGAATGTACTTGGCCACATTGAAGGCTTTTTGGAATGCCTTGTTCAATCGCCCCCCTGTATGCCGGTGTCGCAAGGCCAGATCATAAGCCTTCTTCAGCTGCCCCAGAATCTCCGTCTCCCCCAGCACCATCGAATCCAAACCGCTTGCGACCTTGAACAAATGCTCCACACTCAGCGGCTCGGAGAGGGAGTAAAAAGGATCGTCGTCCAGCCCTTCGACCCGCTTGGCCTGGATCACGAACCGACGCAGCTCGGCGAGGGCTTCCGCCGCTGTGGCTGCTGAAAATCCGTAAAGTTCGACCCGGTTGCAGGTCGAGAGGATCACCGCCTCCTCGACCATCCCGCTCTGCCGCAGCGCCGCCAGCGCGTCGGGAATATGGGACTCCTCAAAAGCGTATCGCTCCCGCAGGCCGACCTGCGAGGTGCGATGGTTCATTCCTAGCACAACTATCGGCATGTGACGCTGCTTGTCTTCCCAGGAGCCATTACTGATGTATTGGCGATAACAAATTGACCCCCCAAAATGTCAGAAGGACGAAGACAAAACACACAATGATTCCCCATGCAAAACGTCGGCCGCGCTCATGAAAACGCGTGTTCAGGATCACCAATCCAAGATAAACCCCCCACACCAGCATGGACCATAGGATCTTCGGGTCGCTCTTGAAAAACACTCCGTAACGGCGTTTCAAATTGCCAGCTCCCACCACTAGGCCGACTGTGAGCAAACAAAAACCCCCTATCAGCAAAACCCGGACCGCACGCTCCAACCGCTCCAGCGGCGGCATCCACGAGAGCACGGCACGCGCCTTCCGATACCGCAGATCATGCTCCTGAGTGAGGTACATGACGGCGGCGACCGCGCCGAGCCCAAACGCGCCATAGGAAAGCAAACTGAGCGCGGCGTGCAGCCTCGACCAACCGGTCAACCCCGACACCGCCAGTCCCGTCGAGTCCAACCCTGGCATCAAGGCAAAAACACCGACCGAAAAAAGTACGGGAGAAGAAAAAGCGCCCAGAAAACGAAGCCTCGACCACAGCCCGGTTGCGAGGCAAGCGGTCGCAATGGTCCACTCGAAAAAAATCGTCGCCTCATACAACGTGTTCAAGGGGCATCGCGAGAGCGAAAATCCGCGCTTCAACATGGCTATGGTATGGAACCCCGCTCCGACCAACAACAAAAGGTAGGCGATGTGGTCGTCCCGTCGGAAGCCCTTTCTCCATAGAAAAATGGTGTGCACCGTGCTCAGTCCATAGACGAGCACGGCGAGACCAAAAAAATCCCGATCTGTTTGACCGATGAACACAATTCAGCACTCCATTAACCGGCAGCAGCCGCGATGCTCGGCAGCCCGTCCCTGCCCTATCCCGAATCTTGAATTCTGAATTCTGAATTCTGAATTCTACCGTCGCCGTCCATTCTCCGAATGTCCCTTGACCCCGGCGGGGCTGTAAGCCGAATTCTGTCTTCGTCCAACGGACGGAGAGGACCATTTCTCTGAGCGGTCTTACCCGGAACTTACCCCGCTTGCGCGAGGGCGAAGCGAGCCACTTCATTGTCCCCTATTTGACCTTGCGCCCGATGGGGTTTTCCGTGCCCTCGATGACTTGCGTCCGAGGCGGTGGGCTCTTACCCCACCTTTTCACCCTTACCCTCAAGCCTCGCAGCCTGAGGGCGGTCTAATTTTCTGTGGCACTGTCCGTCAAGCGGCTCTTGCGAACCGCAAGCCCACGTGTATCCCCTCTCAACGAGAGGTTACGTGGCATCGCGCTCTATGGTGTTCGGACTTTCCTCCCCCGGTTGCCCGGGAGCGATCCTCCGCCCTGCCAGGATCAAAGAACACCTCATCTTAGGGATGAAACCCCTGAGTTGGCAAGGATTGACCGCAGATCGAAGGAAGAAAGTGGAAATCACGGATCTCAAATTTGAAATTTGAGGACTTGGACGTTGAGCGTTGAAAGTTGAACGTTGAGCGTTCCCCAATTCCGCGTCTCTTTGCCTGGGTTCGCAAGGCGCCGACGGTCGCAATGAGCGAAGAATTCGGCATCGATTTTCATCGGGTTGGGTTGGTGAGCCTAGCGGTTGGAATCTATTTGCGAAACTCTTTCAGAAAACGTTCAACGTTCAACGTTCAGGACTTGACCATCCCCCCCTCTTTGAAAAGAGCTGGATCGACACTCGTCGGAGGATCGTCTCTCATTTCCTGGAAAGCACTGCTTGCACGGGCATGGAGTTGCCGAAATTCTTGAAGTCTTTGAAAGTCCAGACCACTTTCCTGGCCTTCGTGACTTCGATAAACTGAGGGTTTTCAGGGCCGGCATGGCAGTTACCAATCAACGTGTTTCCATTTGGCAACCGCTCCACACGAGTCACCCAGGCAAGGGTGATTCCAGGCAAATCATTCTGCTCCACCTTCCAAACAATCTCCTTTTTTGAGGTCACTTCGAGCACGCTGTGCCCGTTCCCAGAACCAATCAACGTGTTTCCGTTCGGCAACCGGCTGGCGCTAAACACGGAATTCCCAAACGCTTCGGGACCGTGGCCCCCCTTACGCTCCTTGCCGAAAAGAGGCACCTCAAAGTCCCAAACTACTTTCCCTCTTGCGTCATATTCCCGAACAAACCCGTCGCTCTCATGCGCCACAAGATAGTTTCCATTCTTGAGTTTCCTCACCAAACGCGTGTCGCTGTGTGGGCTTGGATGGTCCACTTTCAACCGGACTTCCTTCTGAATCTTCCCTGCTTTGTCCACCTCGATAATCCGCGCTGGACCGGATTCTGCGATCATGGTCAAGCCTCCGCTCAGCCGTTGAAAGGCATGAACCTCAACGCGTTTTCCCTCGTTCCCGTTCATCTTCGCGGAGTCGTATTCCCAAACCTTTTTTTTGTCGGGCGTGACCTCCGTGATCGTGGTCCAGCCTTGTTGAAAAAGAATGTTCCCATTCGGCAACACCCAGGCGTCGTGAATCGCACCCACCTTCATCTGCCATTCAAGCGAGCCATCGGGCGCAACGATCGCGAGCAACCCTGTCGAATCGTCGGCGGCGAGAACGCGCCGCGTCGGCCCCGTTTGCTCAGCATGCAGAATAAATGATGTGGAAAGCGCAAGAAGCGCCGTGCGGACAAACAAACGTAAGGAGTGATGAGGCATTCCGTATCCTAAAAGAATTCTCCTCCGACAGGAAGTGGATTTTGCAAGCAGCACTTCTCATTGTGACCCGCGCACTGGGGCAGACCTCCACGTTTGCCGCTGGAGTTTGGACATTTTTGTACCCCTTTGGCCTTTCTTTGTCGGAAACTTTGTCGGTTATTTGTTCGCATAAGATCAAGGGGTCACCTCTCACAATTAAACAACTGACACAAGACGGGAGTGGGATAAGCCTGACGGTTATGGCCCGACCGTTGCGGATCGAGAAATTGGGGGGATGGTATCACGTTACTGCCCGCGGTAACGAGCGCAAGGCCATCTTCCGTGACGACGCGGATCGGCGGCATTTCCTGGAGATCGTGGC
>CAMBEJ010000011.1 GCA_945865375.1 Akkermansia muciniphila
GAGCGATTTAAAAGTGTTCTGGTGGATGGATGTGGGGAAGCCTTGCTGACCATGGCCGCTTACATCGACTTGAACCCGGTGCGAGCTGGATTGACCCAGGACCCAAAGGATTATCGTTGGTGCGGCTACGGCGAAGCGGTGGCTGGCATGCGGATCGCCAAGGAAGGATTCAAGTCTTTTATGAATGCGCGGGATGGAGTCGATGATTCGCTCACGGAGGCAATGGCAACGTATCGAGTCTGGCTTTTTGGACAGGGAGAGCAGAATGAGGGCCTCGATGAGCAGGGCCGGCCCGTGCGCCGTGGGATCGATCCCGAGCGCGTGCGGGAGGTCATCGCCGCCAAGGGCAAGCTTCGGATTCACGATTATGCGCGGTGTCGGGTGCGTTACTTCGTGGAGGGCGCGGTTTTCGGCACGCGAGAGTTTGTGGAGGAGATTTTCCAAACCTATCGCCAACGCTTCAGCTCGAATCGGGAAAGCGGAGCTCGATCCGTGCGAGGTTTGGACGGGCTCGCCATGTTCGTTCTGAGAGATCCGCGGAAGTCGGGCTTCGGGTAGAGTGGGCCTGACATGCCCTGTATTGCCATCAGCAACCCAAAAAAAACAGACTCAAGGATCCCACATGTCCTGGCCACTCTCCGCACGGCCCGTGATGGATTATGCCGAGGATTACGATTACGATTACGATTAGGAAAAATGGAGGAATGGGGTTGCGCGTCCAGATCACGATTTCAACCGGTTTTACTGAGGTCTGAGATCAGGAAAATCGGGGATGCGTCCTGCCAAGCTGGGCCTCCGCGCCGGTTTCAAGACGGCTTGATTGCATGACAGTCGGGTCCTCGAACCGCAGCCCGTTAGAATCGGGCAATCGTGCGCTTGGGTCAGCCCTGCCGGCGACTCATCAGTCATGACTACAGGTTGAAATCCGGGCCGAGATAGATCTGCCTTGCTCGGGAGTCGTTCACAAGGAATTCGGCGGAACCTTCGCAGAGGACGTGACCCTTGTGGATCAGGTAGGCGCGGTCCACCAGCTTGAGGGTTTCACGAACGTTATGATCGGTGATGAGCAGGCCGAGACCTCTGTCGCGGAGTCGGCGGGCGATTTTTTGCACCTCATAGACGGCGATCGGGTCAATGCCGCTGAATGGTTCATCGAGCAGGAGGAGCTTGGGGCTCGTGACGAGGGCCCGCGTGATTTCGAGTCGGCGCTTTTCACCTCCGCTGAGTTGGTAAGCGAAGCTTTTGGAAAGCGCGGAGAGATCGAGTTCCTGAAGGAGAGAATTCAGTCGGACAAAGCGTTCCTGGCGATTGATGTCGAGGGTTTCGAGGATCGCGAGGATGTTTTGTTCGACCGTCAGCTTTCGGAAGACGGAGGGTTCCTGGGTGAGGTAGCCGATGCCGATGCGAGCACGTTGGTGCATGGCGAGGCCTGTGATATTCTGCCCGAGGAAATTGACAGAGCCTTCGTCAGGTCTTACCAGCCCCACGACCATGTTAAAGGTGGTGGTTTTGCCCGCGCCGTTCGGGCCAAGCAGACCGACAATTTCGCCCGGTTTCACATCGATGGACACGCCCCCCACGACCGTGCGCTGGCGGTAGGACTTGAAGAGTTTAGTCGTGCTGAGCAGATCGTTTTCCGAAGTTCGGGTGGTCATGCGTCGAGTGAGGGAATGGCGGCCTCTGTTGGCTTCAGGGGATGCGCCGGGGCTTCACTTCAGGCGCTGTGAAGACGCCACCTGGAAGGAGGATGTCCACAGCGCCTTCATTTGTCAGCTTGTCTTCTTTGAGATCCAGGATGAGAACGGCATTTTTGGCACCCCGGATATCACCTTTCGAGGCGGTGTTCACCGTGGGCGATCCCGTGAGCTTAAGCATCTCCGACTGGGCGTCGTAAACGAGTAGATCCCCTGCGGCGCGTGAGCTGTTTTGGACAAGCGTGACGTTTTCGACGGCCTGGATCATGGTGATTTGGTTTGCCGGCGAGGAGACTTTGAGCTCCAGTTTTTGGCACGAGAGCTTCCAGGGCGCGGCGGAGCTGGCGATGCTGGAAAAGTAATTGAGCTTTCGAGGTGTCGTCGTCGGGGATGGAGTGGGGGTGTCCGGGGCTGGGGGTTTGGTTTCGAAGTGCTCAAGGATCACATTGCCGAAGGCTTCCACATTTTCGATTTGGTTATCATTTGGATTGAGTTGAAAATGAAGCTTGGAGCATTCCATCCGCCATTCTGGATTGATGATTTGAACTCCACCCTCAAAGTCCGCATTCCCGGGGCGAATGGCGTAGCGGTCGGAGACAATTTCCACATGATCAGCGCCGAATCCGAACCGTTGAGCTGGGCGCGGCTTGGTCTTTGTTTGGGGGTTGATGTCGGTGGAGCTTTGAAAAACAATCCTGGCTGACGCGTTATTGCTGGCCTGGAAAGTTTTTTGATCCGTGTGGATCCAAATCACTTCGGCTTTGCCGGAGTAGAGTTTCGTGCTCCATTCGGTGGTGTCTCGTAGCTGGATTTGGTTGGCGTTGGCTCCTTTGAGCCAGTAGTTGAGGTGTTGACCCTTGGCGCTGATGGTTTGGTCGCGTTCCCTCATCCGGATGCTGACGTTCCCGCTTCCTTCGAGCTTCTGGAGCGAGTTATGGGTGGGCTCGATGTCGCCGCGCAGACTGTTGCAGTCGAGATGCAGCCGATCGCCTTGAGTGGCGGAGACGGTGTTGGTGAGGTGAATGAACCCTGGCTCAAAAGTTCCCTCGCCGAACCTGAATTCAAGGGGGGATAGAGCGCGCTGTGCCCGGGCGCCATTTGTTGAATTGCTGGGCAAAAAGGCTTTATCCAGAGCCTCCATTGGATCGTTCAATTGAGCGAACCCATTTCCAAACGCTTCGAACCGATTGAGACGCGGGTGCAGCGTGAGGGTGTCGGCATGGCCCGCCGCCGCAGGCAGAGACCAACGGGGCTGTTGGGTGATTTCGATCACATCGTTTTTCGGGTCAGTTCCAAATTTGTAGACTCCTTGTTCACCCTGAATTCTATTGGTCTGGTTGTTTGCGACCACTTCCACGAGGAGATTGGTGTGGGCGTAGATCGCCTCGAGCCGGTTGGTTTCGGTCATCAACACTGCCGAGAGCCTCTCGGTCTGCAAGGTGAGCCCGATCTTATCCGTGAGCAACACCGAGTGCTGGTAGAGGGCGATCCGGGTTTTTGATGAAAATTCGAATTGTTTGGAAGTGACCCAATAGCGTGAGGGCTCGGGCGGAGAGATGTCAGAAGGTGACGCGTGGGCATTTGTGAACGGGAGTCTTGCAGGGATCTTGATAACGCTCCGCACAGCGTTGGAGATAAAAATACTGGTGTTGGTCTGCGCCAAAAGAAAACCAGTTCCCTCGAGAGATATCTCATCGGAGCCGAGGTCGAGTTTGACGCCTTTGTCTGAGTAGATGCTTTGTGAGGAGTTGTGGATGGAGCATTCTGGGGCGCGGATGAGGAGATTTGTGAGCCGCGTTGAGTGGGTGTAAACGAACCCCATCCACACCAGACCTTTGAGATGGGAAAATTCCTTGGACCGCTGAGCTTCCTCGACGCTTAGCAAAGATTCGAGCCTGTTTTGCCGGTCGAATTTTGGGATCTTGACGCCTTTACCGCTCAGTCCTTCCAGAATTTGGGCGTGAATGGGAAATGAGAAACAGGCGGCTATCAGCCAGGCAACGAGGAATGCCGGAGGAACAGCAATTCTCATTTTAAAAAATGTGGGGCAAGCCTCCGATCTGCCGGTTCGTGGAGTGTCCCACTCCAAGCGGGGACAGAGGCCCTCGCGACTGGCAGACCTGGAGTTTGAGATCATCGCTTTGCTGTTCTGATGAGCCGATGGATTTGGACGGCTTCCGACATCAGACTCTTCATCTTGGCCAACGGGATCATGTTAGGCCCGTCGCTGAGCGCGTTGTCGGGGTCGGGATGGGTTTCGATGAACAGTCCGTCGGCACCGGCTGCGATCGCAGCACGGGCAAGCACCGGGGCGAACTGCCGTTCGCCTGAAGACTTGTCCCCGGCTCCACCGGGAAGCTGTACTGAGTGGGTGGCGTCGAAGACCACTGGGAAACCGAACTCGCGCATGAGGGAGATGGAGCGCATATCCGCCACGAGATTTTGGTAGCCGAATGTGGTTCCGCGTTCGGTGAGAAGAAGGCGTGACTGACCCCCTCTTTCCCCCGCTTTCCTCGCAACCTGTCCCATTTCAGAGGGGGAGAGGAACTGTCCTTTTTTGATGTTCACGATTCTTCCCGTGGCGGCGGCAGCCAAAACGAGGTCTGTTTGACGGCACAACAACGCCGGGATTTGGAGGATGTCAACGACCTGGGCGACACGGGCGCACTGCTCCTCGGTATGCACATCGGTGAGCACGGCAACGTCCAGGGATTCCTTGACCTGGCGCAGGATTGCCAAGCCACGTTCGATGCCTGGCCCGCGGTAGGACTTTGGCGACGTGCGGTTGGCCTTGTCAAAACTGGCCTTGAACACAAACGGGATGCCGAGTGAGGCGCAGAGATTTTTCAAGGAGCGACCGATGCGCAAGCAGAGCCCGGCATCCTCGATCACGCAAGGGCCTGCGATGAGGAAAAGCTGCTTCCGTGATGAAAGCGACAACCACAGGCTGTTTGTTGAGGTCATGGGGCGGGGATCAGTCTTCGGAGAAGAGGTATTCGAGATCGGATCCAGTGAGATTCCTGGCAAAGCCTTCTTCGCCGAGCACGTCGCTGATGGCTTGCGCTTTGCGCTGTTGGAGCTCCCAGATTTTTTCCTCGACGGTGCCGGGGGCGATCAGGCGGTAGGCGTTGACGGTCTGCGTTTGGCCGATGCGATGGGAACGATCGATAGCTTGGGCCTCGACGGCGGGGTTCCACCAGGGATCGTAGAGGATGACGTAACTGGCTGTGGTGAGGTTGAGTCCGGTGCCGGCTGCGCGGAGGCTCAAAAGGAAGACGGCAGCGTTCGGATCTTCCTGGAAGGCATTGACGGTTTCCTGTCTGTTCTTGGTTTCACCGGTGAGGATGTGCGTGGGGATCTGGCGCGCTTTGCATTCGTTTTCGAGGAGGTTGAGCATTTGCACGAACTGGCTGAAGAGGAGAACCTTTTGGCCTTCGGCGATGAGCGGTTCGAGGAGTTCAAAAAGAGTCTCGGTTTTGCCTGACTGCGAGTCGTTGCCGACGAGCTGGGGGTGGCAGCAGATTTGGCGCAGCCTCGTGAGGGCTGCCAGGACATGGAGTTTGCTTTTTTGAATGCCTTTTTCCGCGACCGCTTTCATAACCTGCTCGCGGCTTCGGCGGAGTTCGGCGAGGTAGAGTTTCCGCTGGTCTTCTCCGAGATCGCAGTCGCGTCGTTGTTCGATGCGGTCGGGCAGATCCTTGGCAACCTGTTGTTTGAGCCGACGCATGAGGATGGGCCGGAGTTTTGAAGCTAATGTTCGACGCGCGATGCGTTGGTCGAGCTGTGCTTCCTCGCCTCGCGACTCATATTTGTCGCTGAACTCAGATTGATTACCGAGGTAGCCTGGCTGGATAAAGTCCACGATGCTCCAGAGGTCTAGCATCCGGTTTTCCAGGGGTGTGCCTGTGAGGGCGAGGCGGTGATCAGCCTTGAGTTGTTTGACAGACTGAGTGATTTGGGCATCTGGGTTTTTGATGAACTGAGCTTCGTCGAGGATGACTGCGGCGAAGGAGAATTTTTGAAGCGCTTCAAGGTCGCGTCGGAGGAGGGCGTAATTTGTGACGATGATATCGTGCTGGGGAATCTGTTTTCGGAGGTTGTGTCGCGCGGCCCCGCTTTCGAGGATCAGGACTTTCAAGTGTGGGGTGAACCGATTTGATTCGCGTTGCCAGTTGTGAAGGACCGACGCCGGGCAGATGACCAGCACAGGACGGGGATTGAGCCCGCTTTGTTCGCGCATCCACGCGATCCAGGCGAGTGTTTGAAGGGTTTTTCCGAGGCCCATGTCATCGGCCAGAACGCCACCCAGGTTGATGCGGCTGAGGTGGCAGAGGAAGTTGAATCCCTCTTTTTGGTAAGGACGGAGCTCAGCCTGGACCGAGTCCGGTGTTTTGATTTCGGGGATGCCGGAAAAGTTCACTAGTTTTTGCCGGAGCAAAGCAACCTGGCCTTTGTTTGAAAATCGATTCAAGGACTCCTCATCCATGTGAGACGCGTGGGCCATGGAGACCTTTTGAGGGTCGTTACAAAGGAGCTCGATGCCCAGGTCGGCGAGGGTTTCCTTTGCGTCATGCACGGCATCCCGGTCTAGTTCGATCCAGCCGCTGTCTGGCAGTTTGACGAACCGACCTGTCGCCGTTTGGAGCCTGGCGAGGTCAGCGGGGCTGAGTTTCATCCCCTCCTGTTCCCACTCCGCGGAGACGGAGAGCCAGTCGATGCCGCTGCCGTGCAGGACAATTTTTGGGCGCAATTGGCGTGGGTTGAGGAAAAGTCTGTGGAAGGAAGGGTTGCCGAGATAAAGAGCTTCCTTAGGCTTGTCTGGCCAGGTCAGCGCGAGGCTGTTGAGAAAGTTTTCATTGGCGTCGCCGACCCATAGTCCTGGTTCCGGAGTGAACCAATCGAGGCGGCGAAGCCAATGCGTGGCGGCCTCGAGGCGGGGGTCCTCGAGGATCTCGGGCTTCCCGTCGGCTGCGAGTTTTGATTCCGTTTTCTGCCATTCATGGCCATTCCACTGCCACATGAGGTCTTGTTTGTCGTCTTTGGCCAGGAGACGCAGGTGGACAGTGTCCTCGTTGAGCTGAAAAACGAACTGTGGCAGAGCGCTGCGAACCGTGCAGAGCTTGTCCCAGTCTCCTCCCATGGATCCCTTTGTTTTCCGAAGGTGTGTGAGCAGTCTGTGGCTGATTCTGCGCACGGAGATGGAAGGCTTTTGGTTCCAGAACTCCAGCAATTCGGTTGGCGGCATGGAGGGAAGGATGTGAAAGCTGGGCTCCTTGAGCAGGAGAGTCGGGGTTCCGGCGAAGAGTTTGACGTCGCCCAGGCCGACATGCTGACCATCGGGAAGCTCAAGCCCATGGGACAAGCATAGATCGTTCTGGTTGGATTGCAGCGAGGGAACCCACCGGGCAATCTGTCCTCCGAAAGTCAGCGTGCGATGGCTGTCACTCGCGCGCAGGCGGTTGGTTTGGCCCCAGCGAGCGAGCCATTCCAGCAGCTCGCGGCCGTTGAGGACCAGTTCATCGCGTTTATCGGTGGGTGTGTAAAGCTCACCCAGCCACTGGATGAACTGCCAGTCGGCGTGTGAGAAAAGCTCTTGTTCGTGGGTGGAACGGCTTGAGATCTCCACGATTTCACCGATGGCCCGCTGCTTTTCACCGGTTCTGGGCTTGGAGATGATCACGCGGACCAGGAGGTTGTGGAGGTGCGGGGTTTGGTCGAGGGCAGTCACCTGGCAAAGCACCTGGACGGAGGCGCGAGGAGCGTCGAGGTGGGTTGGAGTGGGGGGCATGAGCCAAGCTTCCAACAGGTCCGCCGCAGAATTCTCCTTTTCGGCTTCTTCGACCGCTGCGAAGCGTTCGAAATTGGCGTAGGCAACCAATTCGGTGGGGAGGGGTCTGTTGATTTTTAAAAAGAGAAGCGCCGTTTCTTCAAGTCGCGCCCTGCCTTTGGCACCCATCAGGCGGGGCCACCAATCGGTGCTCGAGAAGTCTTTGCGAGAGAGAGAGATCTTTTCGAAGTAATCCTCGAGAAGGAGCCAAGCTCGCTGGGAATCGGCACAGTTCGCGAACAACTGAAGAATTTCCGTTCGTTCGCTTATTGAAGCTTTTGAGTCGGCGAGCTCTCGGCGCAGGTCGGCGAGGGCTCCGTAGGTTTTATCGAGCACGCCATGGTGGGCATCGTATTTTGTGCTCGTGAGGCGTGGGGTTCGACCGTTTTTGTTGGCTGCTCTAGACATTGAAAGTGGGGACTGAAAGAACTGATTGATGATAACTCGGATTTGGGAGTGCTTGAGAACTTGTTCGAGGCTGGTCCGGGCTGAGGCCCGAGCCTCAGGGGCACCGCACCGTCGGGTTCAGACTTTTCCGATCCATTTTCGATCTTCCCAAATGGCTTTGATGGAGACCCAGTTGCGGGGGTCTATCACATGTTTGGCGGCCTGGATGAAATTTCCCTTTTTCAAACTTTGATAGGCGTCACTGGCATTGATGGCCACGTGTTGGAGGATGCTGGGATCACGATAACAATCAATCATGCATCGCGTGCAACCATCGCGTATGAGTTTGGATTGATCGAATTCATAGATATTACACATGGGCGTTTCCCAGAAATGGCATCGGTAAAGGTCCAAGTTCCAGTCCAGATAGAAATACTTATGGCCGCCGAGGCAAACGAAGCGCTCGGGTTGTCCTTTCAGGTGCCGCTGCATCTCGGTGAGGGACTCGGTTGGATTAACCACAGGGAAGCCGCTGCGGCGCTTCATTTCTTTGATTTTTTCGAACACGCCGATGAGTTCCTCGGTGGAATAATTGACGAGATTGGAATCGCTAAAGCTCAGGTAGCTGGACTTGAGGTTGGTAAGGGGATAGCTGAATGTGCAGCTGTTAAAACCAAGTTCCTCGAGGAAGGGGGGCAATTTTTCGTAATCATCGATGAGTTTGCTGGCGGTCACGCTGGCGGTTGTCTGAATCCCGAGGTCAGCAAAGCTGGCATTGGCTTTCTTGATTTTACGGCAGACATCGGGCAGCCCTCTGTTTTTTTCATGGCGCACGATGTCATGGGAGTCGATGGACATGATGACGCTGCTGAGGCCATCGTTTGCGAGAGATCGCATGTTCTGATCCGTCCAGAGAGAGCCGTTGGTACAGATCATGGGGTGGATTCCGCGTTCAGCCGCGTATCGCACCATCGGTCCGAGATCTTTGTGGACGAGGGGTTCACCCCCGACGAACAGGATGTAGCCGATATGGTTTTTCAAGGCGATGTCGATCACATCCCTGGCTTCCTTGAGGGAGACGCTGTGCCGTCGTTTTGGATCGAACTTATCGACTGCAAAGCCACAGAAGTCACATTTTGCGTTGCAAACGTTGGTGATGGCGAACTGGAGGTAGCCTGGGCCTCCATTCGCGAGAACACTGGTTGCGAGTTTGAAGAGCCCTTGTTTGGGGCGCTTCACAGGGGGTTGGGAAACGCTGGTGGTGGGACCAGCGGGCAACGTTCCGGGCAGCATGTCTAAGGTCGTTCGAGTCATTCTATAATCTCCAGCATACTGTAAGTCTCGGAGGACGGAGGCAATCATTTCTTTTTCAAACATCCGCTCGCGTCAGATTTTTGGTGGAATTTTTGTTGGGAGTGGGGCAGGTTGGGGGACATGTCCAATATTTTAATCCGCCCTCCCTGGTCGTTGCCTGAGAGGGACGTGACAGCGGAGGGGGTTTTCGTTCGGCGTAGAGAGTTTTTGAGGGCTCTCGGGATTGCTGGGGCGGGGCTTGCCGTGCCTGGTATGAATCGGGTGGTGGCTGCCGGGACCACTCCGGCTGGAGTTGCGGCGTCCACTTCGAACGCCCCGCAGCGGAAGTATCCCGCCCTGCGGAACCCCAAGTTCAACCCTGGGTGGGCATTGACCGACGAGGAGGTTGCCGCGCATTACAACAATTTCTATGAATTCTCCCTCGTCAAGCACCAGGTGCATCGGATGGTGGGCAAATTTGTGATCAACCCCTGGAAGATCGAGATTGCCGGTCTGGTTGAGAAGCCTTTTGTGCTCGATGCGCATGAGTTGATTCAAGAGATGCCTTTGGAGGAGCGGGTGTATCGGTTCCGTTGCGTGGAAGCGTGGTCGATGGTAGTGCCGTGGACCGGTTTTCCACTCAGCAAGTTGATCGAGAAAGCAAAGCCCCGGTCTGAGGCAAAGTTTGTTCGGTTTGAAAGCTTCAATAAACCCGACGAGGCGCCCGGGATGAAGGGATCGAACTATCCGTTCCCTTATTTTGAGGGGCTTCGGATGGACGAGGCGATGCATCCTTTAACCTTGGTTGCGACAGGAATTTACGGCAAACCGATGCCGAAGCAGCATGGAGCTCCAGTTCGCTTGATCGTGCCGTGGAAATACGGTTATAAGAGCATTAAATCGGTCGTGAAGCTGGAGTTTGTCGCGGACCAACCTAAGACGTTCTGGGAGGTAATGGGTCCCAATGAGTATCCGTTTGAATCGAATGTGAACCCTGCGGTGCCGCATCCGAGGTGGTTGCAATCCACGGAGAGGGTCATTGACACGGGAGACCGGATTCGAACCCTGCCGTTTAACGGCTACGGAGATCAGGTGGCGAAGCTGTACGGAAAAAGTTAGCTCCCTATGCCACGAACCGTTTTGAGTGTGGCCCAGACGCGGCGTTGGGAGGAGGCTTCGTGGCAAGCGGGGAGGGATGCGCGTCAGGTCGTTGCGGAGGTGGGACGGTTAATTGCGGGCCGCGTGATGGAGATGACGCGACCCAGGGCGAGGGTGATGGTGCTATGCGGCAAGGGCAATAATGGCGAAGATGCCGCGCAAGTGGGATCCCGGCTTGAAGGCCGAGTTGTGGATGTGATTCGGGTTCTCGATCCAGCGAGGGGATTGGAATCGATGAAGGCAGGCTTAGCTCATGCCCCGGATTTGGTCGTGGACGGGCTGTTTGGGATTGGGTTGGATCGTGCCTTGGACCCCGCTTGGACGGAAGTGATCCACACGCTGAACGCGGCAAAGAGGCCTGTTTTGTCCGTGGATGTGCCGTCCGGTTTGAACGCGGATACGGGGTTGCCACAGCCTGTTGCAGTGAAAGCGCGATGGACTTTCGCGGTGGGGGCATTGAAACAAGGGTTGCTGGCGGCCTCTGCCGCGGCGTCTGTAGGGCACTTGGAGCTTTTGGCTGAGATTGGGTTGGTGGAATGCGCGGAGGCTGGGGAACTGGAGGCGGTTTTACCGAGTGACTATTTGGGGTTTCCACCCCCGCGAAGCGAGTCTGAGCACAAAGGTGATTTTGGGCATCTAGCAATTCTGGCGGGCAGCTTGGGATACCACGGCGCAGCGGTGTTGGCAGCCCGTGGGGCGGCACGGGCGAGGCCCGGTTTGACGAGCTTGTTCACATCGCCAGAGACCTACGCGCCGGTGGCCTCGAACCTTGTTGGGACGATGGTGGCTCCATGGCGGGCTAGTTTCCTCGATCATGCCAGATACAGCGCCATCCTTGTTGGGCCAGGCCTGGCCGCCGTGAGCGGGCTCGAGATCGCCAGGGAAGCTCTTTCGGATGCTTGGCGTGAAGCGGATTTACCGGTGATCGTGGATGCGAGCGCGCTCGACTGGTTGCAGCCCCAAAGTGTGATGAGCGAAGCCGTGCGGGTGATCACGCCTCACAGCGGGGAGGCGGCGCGTATGTTGGGGGTCGATGTCAGCGAGGTCAATGGGGACAGACCCGGGGCAGTTCGCGCGTTATCGAGGCGATATGGCGATACTTGGGTGGTGCTGAAGGGCAGTCGGACGCTGATTGGTCGCGGGAAGGGTGTGATACGGGTCAACCTTTCGGGTAACCCCGGCATGGCTCAAGGAGGGAGTGGGGATGTTTTGGCAGGCTACCTGGGCGGTCTGCTGGCCCAATCCGCCCTGGTGCAGGATCCGCTTCAGACCCTTGCCTATGCCGTTTGGATGCACGGGAGGACGGCGGATTACCTTGAGTCGCAATCCTCCCATTGGGTTGTGGAAGAGCTCGCGGAGAATCTTGGAGCGACGCGGTTTTGACTCACTGACCCCAGACAGCTCGCGAGCCATTCTTCCCGGCTTGGCAACGAGGTGTGGCAGCTCAAGCGGCTATCGCGCCGTTGCCGCTGGGGCTGGCGGCGTGTGTTTGATCAACTTATTGGCCCACGTGATGAAGTGCTTCATGTTGGAGCGGTCTTCGTGTCCGCCGTCGTGCTGGCGCCAGGCGAGTTCACCGTCGAGCATGCTCGTGTTGACGGGAGGCATCGTGGCGACGCGATAGTCGTCATTGTCGCCGATGTCACGCGTGCCGAGCAGGCGGAAGACAGGCCCGGCGGCGACGGTTGCCATGTAGCTGCCTTGCTGATCGAGCCATTTGGCGTCGCCACGGGCTGGGATGCCGTAGCTGATGAAGGTGGGGCGCGGGGCGCACAACGCAATCAACTGGTGCGCATCCACTGGCAGATCACCGGCATTCTTACTGCCGAAGGCAGATTCAGCGGTGCCGTATTTCAGGAAGTTGCCCGCCATCCAATGGTACTCGCCGGAACCGGTCAGATGCAGCTGGAGATCCATTCGACAGGATCATGGCGGGTAGTTTTGAAACAGTGGTCTTGCTGGTCTTGCAGGCGACGTTCATTGCATTGGCCGCCCGGATTTGTTCGAGGCTTTGCATAGTGTTTACCAAAGGGTTTTGAGATTGGGATAGCGGGGGATAATTCGAGCCGGCTCCTGCTCCAGCCAAAACAACACGCAAGTATCGAGCAGGATCATCGGTGCTCCTCGGGCCATTCGTCTCCCGTAGCGGGTGCGGTGGGATCAAAGTCCGTAGCAACCCAGAGCGGCTTGAGATCCGGGTGCGGCTTCAAGCGTTCAAATGTAGGTGGGGGGGCCTTCAGTTCCGCCACCGGTTTGCCGTCGCGGCAGATGAGGACGATCTCGCCCCGTTCCTCGACGGCTGCCAGGAGCATCGGAAAGCGAGACGTGGCTTCAAGAATGTTTACTGTGGTCGTAGTGGCTTAAGATTGCCGGGATGCGGGCTGTGCGCAAGGATCGGCAAGCAGCACCGTGCAGTATCCCAGTCCCGTGGAGCGGGGTGCAGGTGAACAGGTAGAGGATTCGGGTCTTACTCATGGTGTGTTTATCGTTATCACGGAGTTTAAAGTCGGTTCAGCGGCCGGCGAAGGATGTTGGATCTGCCGGGTTCAAAAGAAAGCGAGTCTCCTCATCGGACAAAGTTTGAGTTGGTAGCCTCGCTCGCGAACCAGGCGGCAGCGGCCCTGTGCCAAGCGTGGTCACGGTTCAGCTAGGCGAACAAGAGGTTGGTGTCAAGAGCGGTCATTTTCGGCGACTCCCTTGGTGGCGGGGCACATAGTCTGCTTCATTGGCGAGCAGCCGCCATTCGTCGTCGTCGTCGAGCGTGAAAACCGGGGAACTTGGATGCATCTCTGACATGCGAACCAGGCACGCGTCCGCGAGGGACATCGGAACGTTTCTGTAGCGGCGCACCAACCGCAACACTGGGCGCTGCTCATGCGCCAATTGGAATGGAATTTGAATGACCCCAAGCTCCAGAAAGCAGCCGATCTTTCCATGGCTCGCTCGGCATAACCGAGCAAGAAACAGGCTTCCGTCAGCACTGGCTCGCAAGTGAGGAATCTTGGCGGGAGCACTTTGAATTGTTCGACCACCCAGTCATGGTGCTGGTCATTCGAGTGAAGGAAGGCCACGAGAGGCCACTATCGAGAATGACCCCGTCAGTCACGGCCGAATCCCTCCATGTGCTTTGGGTTTGTGGCCAGATCGCGTGGTCCCCCTGTGACGATTCCACAGGCTTCTTTCATGACGTCGTAGGCCGAAAGTTTAATCCGCTTCCTCTGCTCGACCAGGTTCGCTTCGATGGCCTCCCGCACCACCGCCGATTTCGAAACACCCCTCTTTCCGGCGACGGCTTCCAATTCCAGATCGAGTTTTTCCGGGATTTTGCAGGTGATAGTCGTCAAGTGGGAGTGGAGTAATACCGAATCTCGAACAAAGCAATACCGTGATCGCAGTCGCCTGCTCCCATTTTCGCGCACTCCCGTGTCGCTGAGAAGGCCGCAACCGTAGTCCATTCGTCAACACTACCGGCAAGGATTCTGGGACTAACCGACTACCAGCGGAACAGAAATGCCAGACGTGCGCCGGGCGGTGCTGGCGAGGAATTCTCAGGGACAAACCATTTGTTGGAGAAAGAACTCGAACGGGGCGAGGCAAGGGAGGTTGGAGTTTCCGACGGATCGACCAGTCGGGCATTATCACTGCATTTCTCGCATAGTTCCTGGATACTTTGTCTGTCCCTTTGGGGGGGCCACAAATTCCTGTCGGCCTTCCGCCGTATCGGCCGCAACGCCATGCCCGCTCAGTCAGAGCCGGAGATAGATTTTCTTCCGATGGAGGAACCAGCAGAGAAGCACCCCGAAACCGAGCCCTGTGCAGGCGATCAACAGGTCTCCAGCGCCCTTGGCGACATGCGTTTCGAATGCCATCCGAACATCACCACCCACCACTCGTTCTGCTAGTTTTCGAAACCCGATCACGTTGTTGGCGACGTAAACGGTGATCGAATTCATCCCGATCCAGACAAAAGGCTGGCACCAGCCTCGCCACTTCATGACCTCCACAGCCCAATAAAAAGTGCCTAGCAGAATCGCGCTGAAGCCGCCTGCCACGAGGACGAACGACGATGTCCACAGTTTTTTAACTACGGGAAACTGCCCTCCCCAGGCAAAGCCCAAGAGGACTCCTCCAAGGCCAAAGGAGAGCAAGTAAACAAGCTTTCGACGGTCGCAAAACGTCGTGTTTCGAAGCAACATACCCGCGAAGATCCCCAACAAACAGGTGCCGATCGCCGGGATCGTGCTGAGGAGCCCCTCAGGATCGTAGTAGTTGTCATAGCGCTTTCCTGGTAAATATTTGAAGTCGGTGTGATTGGAGAGATTCAATCCCTTTTCAAACTTGCCTTGAACCCTTTCAGTGGTGCTGTCGAACATCTTGTTGGCCGCCGCCCAAGCAGGGCCGTCCTTGATGATCGAGGGGTTGCTATCCGCTTTGAAGAGCGAGGCCGAAGCCGCATCACCCGCGTCGGCAGCGAGCTTCGCCAGCGCCGTGTTGTCGAGCGGGATGTTTCGGATGGGCACAAACGTCATCATCGCCCAATATCCCGTCAGCAAACCAACACACACCGCAACACGCACACGTGGGCCAAAAAAAAGGAACACGAGCCCGGCCCCCATGTAGGCCAGACCGATTCGCTGCAACACACCCAAAACCCGGATGTTGGGCCACTCGGCGCTGAAGCCTCCCGAGTAAAAAAGACCGAACAGGATCAAAAGAAATCCCCGGCGGATCACCCGCCACGCCGCGCCCGCGCGCCCGTGGAGCTCGGTTTCCTTGGTCAGAGACCAGACTGACGACACCCCTGCGATGAAAACAAACAGCGGAAAAATCAGGTCGTAAAAGTGGAACCCCGCCCACTCCACATGCGTCAACTGAGCGGCGACGAACTTCGTGACGGCGTTATCGCTCATCCGATCCAACCCCTTGACCAAGCCCTCCGCGCCGATGATCCAAAACATGTCAAAACCGCGCAGCGCATCGAGCGAGAGCAAGCGCGAGCTGGAAGCACCGGAGGTCGGTGTCGAGGACGGAGAGGGAGTGGCACTCATGTTCATTAGGGCTAGCTTTTAGTGGCTGACGGCGCGACAAGCTGTTCTGCTCCCTTGCCAGAAGGAGCCGGCAGCTTTTTCTTTCTCACCGTTGCCAGATCCGCCTTCGAAGGAAGGCCGATCAGCCGCTTGGATTCCGCGAGGAGAAACTTCGTGTCCGTGAACGGCTCAAAACTGATATCCTGCCAGCGTACCAGGCCCTGGCCGTCGATCAGGAACGTACCATGCAGAGGCATGTTCTCGAAGTCGTCGAAGGCTCGGAATCTCTTGAACACCTCGAGCGATTCATCCGAAAGGAGTGGGAATGGGAAACCATCCTCACTTTTGCTTTTCGCGAAAGTCTTTTTCAGTCCCTCAACCGAATCGGTGCTGATGGCGACGATTGAGATCCCGGCGTCCCCGAAGTCTTTGGCAGCCGGGCCGAAGGCATTGAGCTGTTGGAGGCAATGGGAGCAGCCGTAGCCCAAATAGAACAGCACCACGACGGGTTTCCCGCGATGCTTGCTGAGTGAAATGTGATTTCCCTTCGCGTCGGGGAGGGTCCAGTCCGGTGCCGACGTCGGTTGCCAGCGGAACGGACCCAGGGAGTCCAGGGCGGGCCTTTGTCCCACGTCCGTGGCCTGCGGCGCGGGCGTCCGCCAGTCGGCTGGCCATTGCAGAGACTTTGCCAACCCAGCGAGATGTTGCAAGACCGGCAAATCCAGATCAGCTCCACCGGCGACCCCGCGTAATGGCTCGAACGCTTTCGCCGCTTCATTGGTCTTACCGAGACGCCAGAGGATGTCGATGTAGCTCGCCAGCGGCTGGACTTGGTTGGTTGCGCTTTTGAACGCTTCCAAGGCGTAGCGCTCGGCGTTCTCGTTGTCCCCGGTGCGGAGGTGGATCCGTGCGAGTTGCTCCTTTGGAAGGTCCTTGACGGACTCGAGCATGTCCTTGGTGACTTCCTTCTTCGCAGCTAGGTTCGCATACACTTTCAGCTCGTCGATGGCCTGCTCGGTGTTCTTGATGCGGCTGGCGTGGGAACGCAGAGCTTCCGTCATGGATGTGGCCAGGGTGTCGTCGGTGAGCTTGTCCTTGCGCGCCTTTTCGTCGGCTTCGTCGGCGGCGTTCCGGCGCTGTTCTCGCTGGACTTTCAACACCTCTGTCAACGCGGCAACCTGCGCGGCGCCTTTCTTCAAATCGCCCTTCTCGAAGTAGGCGGTCCCAAGAACGACCAGGCGACGCACTTGTTCGTCGGGGATATCCGTCGGCTCCAGATACACCGTTTCCGACAGCGCGATGGTTTGGTCCCATAGTTCATAGCGGTTGAGCAGGCTGATCAAGCTCGTCCGGCCATGCCTCGCACTGCTGGTTCGGCGATGATAGGCTTGGACATTGTTGGTGGAGATGTCGTTGGTGGGGCTGAGGTAGGCGGTGAGCGTGTTGTGTTTCGGATGGCGCGGCAGCTCGACCATGTTCTTCGCCAAGTCGATGCCTTCACGCACCCGGCCCAGGGAGCTCAGGTTTCGTATCAGCCATTCATTGTTATGGGCGTAATTATGGATCTCATCCGGGAGAACGCGGTCGCGCATCATGTGCGCGTGGTCCACCCGAGCCGAAGCCTCCTGTTGCCAAGCTGCGTCGGCAAAACGATTCAGCCGAGAGTAGATGTGCCCCGGCATGTGCCACATGTGAGCGATGCCTGCGGTTCCCTGGCCGCAGAGCGCGGCGGAGTTGAGCGCTCGCCGTGCCTTTTCCTCATCCCATAGATGGATCCGGTAGTGATGCACCGGGTGCATCGGATCGACTGCGAGCACATCGTTGGCCAGAGTATCCACCGCGCTGTGGCTGGTGATGCTCAAGCCCCTCCCCTGGTTGTCCCAGATCTTCCAGACAAGGAAGGCCTTGGCTTCAATGTCCTCAGGAAACTCCTCGATGATCTGCTCAAGGCTGCGCACGAAAGCCCGATGCCGATCGGTGTCCGACTGGGCAACCTTTTCAGCAGGGCCTGCGGCGGGCGCAGTGGTTGCGCCTTTTTCAAGTTTCTTCTCCGCTTTCTTTTCGGAATTCTTGTCTTCAGGATAAAGCTTTGCCGTCGCTTCGATCCAAAGGTTTTCGCGCCCACTCAGGCCGTTGGTCAAGAGCGTGGCCCGTCCGACGAACTCCCGGGCGCGTTTTGGATTGTTCACGTTCGCCATGGCCATGCCCCAGTAGGCCATCGCGCAGTTCGTATCCAGAGCCGCGACCTGCCGGAATGATCGTTCGGCCTCAAAATACCAGAACCCGTGCAAGTGCCCGATGCCTTGATGAAAGAACTTTTGCGCCGAGGGAACTTTGGTGGTGATCGGGAAGTGAATCTTCGGCATGCCTTCCATGAGGTAGGCGCCCTGACGGGGCCCTTGATTGAATGCATCGCCATGCAAGGAGTGCCCCGCCGCAGCGGTTTCAGCTTCAGATTTGTCTTCCGGATGATCCGCCGAAGCCGGCACAGCGACACCGACAGCAACGCAGAGGAAGAGGAGACCGAGATGTCGAGGGTTCATGACGTCATTGAGGGCTGATCAAGGCAGTGCTTTTCTTGCTTTTTCACACCAGTCTGGACAGTACGTGTGGAGGGGCGAGGAGACAAGAAGAGAAAAATGCCTCACCCCAGCCATCGCCAATGCACGGCAACGAATCCCGTGCAACCCGAAGTTGTCGGTAAAGTGACAGAGCCGTCTCGGCTCTGCCCGAAACAGCGGCGGGACGCCGCTGCCACTTTGGGAGCGTCCCATTGGGTTTGTCTCAGGTCCTGCTCCGCGACCGACGACTTCGGGATACATCGCAACAGAATCGTGCGCCGAAGAAAGGACTGGACAGCACGAATCGCATCAACAAGTGTGCGGCGTTGTGGTGAGCCAAAACACCCCATCAAACCAAAGGAAGAGATCGCTATGAAACTGGATTCTGTTCGAGAGTTGAAGCAAGCGTTGTCGCAATCCGTCCTGGTCCACGTCGCGGCGGCGATCCGGGCCCGGACGACGTTTGGAGTCGTCAGCCAAGCGATGTCACATGTCAGCGTCACACCACGAAGTCTGGCCCTTGGCATCTCGCGGAAGGGAAAAGATTTTAGGCTCGCCGTGAGGTTGCAACATCGTGCCATGGAGAGCAGCCCTGTGATCGAATCCATCTGCAAGCGAGCCAAGGGCGAGGTGGATCTCCGGTACGTTGGCCGGGTGGTCAAGCTGGCCAAATCCTGGCATCAAAAGCGCAACCGTCCGCTTCGTATCGGCGGGTCGGTGGGGCACTTCACCCTCACCGCAGGAACGCTAGGGTGTTTTGTCCGCGCACGAACCGACGGCGTCCTGCACATTCTGTCGAACAATCATGTTTTGGCCGACGAGAACAAGGCCAAGGTAGGCGACTCGATTCTTCAGCCTGGCGCATTTGATGGAGGTCAGAATCCGAAGGACGTCATCGGTAAACTGGCGAGGTTCGAGACGGTGAAGCCGGTCGGGATCAATTTTGTGGATTGCGCCATGGCGTCGATCGAGGAGGGGATCCGATTCAACCTTCGAAAGTTGCAGGGTTTGGGAAACCTTGCGGGAGTAGGCCCGGCATTTCTTGACGCTGGGGCCAGGGTCGCCAAAGTAGGTCGTACCACGGGGCTGACGAATGGTCGCATCACGGCTTTCGAACTGGATAATGTGGTTGTGGGCTACGATGCCGGCAACTTGCGATTTGACAATCAAATCGAAATCGAAGGCGCGGACAACGGCCCCTTCAGCCAGGGCGGCGATAGTGGCTCGGTGATCGTCGACCAGGAGCTGAGGGCAGTGGCGTTGCTTTTTGCAGGAGGTGACCAGGGAGGCACCAATGGCCAGGGCCTGACTTATGCGAATCCCATGCAAACAGTCCTGGATTCGTTGGACATTGAATTGGCGTTCTAACAGTCCCTCAGGATCGCCACATCCAAAAATGAAAATCAGTACTTTGGATGAAGCCAGGGCGGCCAAAGCCGAAGCCGCTAGTGTTTTTGCCTCCCTGGCTTCAGTCGTCGCCGTGGGCATCACGCGGATTGGAGACGGCTACGGGCTGAAAATCAACCTGCGCGAAGCATCCACAGTGGCCTTGCCGACCGAGGTGGACGGTGTACCGATACTAGTCGAAGTGGTTGGGCCTATCGAGAAACGATAACCCCTGAACTCAGTAAAACGACCCTGTTTAGCCTGATGCACGAGCAACTCCTTTTCCCCGCTCGTAATCGTAATCGTAATCCTAATCCACCCTCCATTTTAAGGGCAACACCCAAGGATTACGATTACGAGTCGATTCTTAATTTTCAAATCTCGATGAATTATCGCTCAGAATTTAAACCACAGAGACACAGAGACACAGAGAAGAACAGTCATTGAAACCGGACTTCTTTCCACCCACTTTTTCCCCTCTGTGCCTCAGTGTCTCTGTGGTTCAAATTCCAAGTCTTTTTCGTTAGAGTTTAGGGTTCCACGGTTCACCGTTCACTTGTTAAAGAAAGATTTTTTGCCAATAGTTCTGTTGAAAGTTCCAAAGTTTCTGAAGGGGGGACGTTAACCGCTAATGAACACTAATCGACACTAATAAAACAGTGGGGAAACAGCTTATCCAAGACTTGGTCCGGGGTCCGGCAGTTGGAAGCGGTGCGGAGAGTGGAACCACGATGGACACAGAGCGGCAAGGCGCAACCCAATTGACCCGCGAATCCCGCGAATGGACGCGAATCTGAATGTGGAAACGGGAAAGGTTGTTTTCATGAGCCTAAACTTTTTACATTGAGGCCGAGTTTTCATTCCACCGGTTCCAGAAAGAAAATCTGGGAATAGTTCTTCGCCAGATTCAGAAATCTTCGAGCGTCAGGCGACTTGATCGCGATGAGTGGCCGAAATCGGAGGGAAGCACGAACGAGGCATGTCATCATCCAACTTTGATATCTCAACGGGGGCTGGGGCGGTTGCTCAGTTGAATGACTGACCCGAGGCTCAGGCGAGGCTTGACCCACTGTTCATTTGACGTTCTATTCTGACAGTGATCGCAGCAAAGCCCAAAGCAGGCAGCCGCAGCCAGGCAGATCGACGATGGACGTTCGAGGAGATGGTCGCCGAACTCGGGGAGAGCAACCTGCCCACGGAACTTTGGGATGGAGAACTCATCATGTCACCCGCGCCTTCCTTTTATCACCAAGAAGTCGTCGCTCGATTTTACGAAGCGCTCTCGGGCTGGGTTCGGAAAAATCAATTGGGAAAGACGGGAATCTCTCCACTCGACATGGTTCTCACCAACACTCGCGCAACGCAGCCCGACGTGGTCTTCATCTCGAACGTACGCCTCGACATCGTCAAGACGCGGCTGATGGATGCGGCCGACCTGGTCGCCGAAGTCATTTCGCCCAACTCCCGCCGCCGCGACAGGATTGACAAGCGTGATCTGTACGAACAGCACGGCGTGAAAGAATATTGGCTCATTGACCCGGAAGCTCGCACAGTGGAAGTTCTGCATCTCCTTCACGGTGAATTCCAACTCGTTGGATCCTGGCAGGCAGGCGAAAGCGCCGAATCACAATTGCTCAAAGGATTCCGCGTGAACGTGGCCGACCTTTTCGGTGTCGCTTGAACCGCCGAACTCAGGCCCGTCCCCCCGGTTTGATTGGCCTGTAACCGGGCCAAGGCCGCTTGGGCGTTCGATCGGTCTTTCCAGCTCCTTACGCTGGCTGTTCCAGATGTTTCGAACGCGACTGAACCATTCGCGCTCGATCACGCGCTCAGGTTCGTTGAAATGCAGCCGGAACCTGCGCCTGGCTCATGACTGAGGCGCCGAGCGCGAGAGCGTGAGGCTAGGTGCTGCTACCGATAATCTGACTGTCCCCGTGATTTTGATGGCCGGGATGATTCGCGGGCACTCGCCTGAAAAGTTATGGAGATACGGGTCGAAACGAGGGATTAAACCCCGCCTCTCTCTACGAACCCGTGCATAGCTGCGGCAATTATAGCGGGGATGCGGCGAGACCTCGCCATTTTTGCTAAAGGAATACTGAACACTTGGTCGAGGAATGCACCGTTCTCACCGCTCCGGCACGCCCTGCCAGACTCAGTCGCCTTTGTCGTCGCTCCATGGTGCTTTCGACTCGCCCTCTTTTGGCGGCTCCCTCTTCCCGCCGTCGTCCTTGCTGTTCCAGTCGATGGAGCAGGGTGCCCGCGAATGACGCGAATGGACGCGAATCTGAACTGGGAAACGGGGAGGCTTGTTTTCGAGGGATATCATGAGCACCCCAGGAGCGCTGGGCGCGTGGCAAGGGATTCTCTTGCCCTGGCGCTTCGGAAGAGTTTAATCTGCTGTGACCATGAAAAAGCACCCATCGCACCGCATCAACCGCAGACAGTTTCTCCATCACACCAGCGCCGGCGTGGCGCTGTTCAACATTCTTCCCGGCTGTTTGTTGACTGGCGCGGAGGCCCTGTCCCCCAACGCGAAACTCAACGTGGCCGGAATAGGCATCGGCAGCCGAGGCGGGGCCGACGTGGGCGAAGTGGCGGGACTGGGTCATAACATCGTTGCGCTGTGCGATGTGGATGAAAGCTACGCGGCCAAGGAATTCGCCAAATACCCTGGCGCCAAACGATTCAAAGATTATCGGGTGATGCTCGACAAGATGGGGAAGGAAATCGACGCGGTGATCATCGGCACGCCAGACCACACCCACGCGGTCATCTCGATGGAAGCCATGAGACGCGGCAAGCATGTCTACTGCGAGAAGCCGCTAGCTCACTCCGTCCATGAAGTTCGCGAACTCATGGCCGCAGCCACAAAATACAAGGTGGTCACTCAACTCGGCAATCAGGGGCATGCTAGCAATTCCATCCGTCGGGTCTGCGAATGGATCTGGGCCGGCGCCATTGGGCAGGTGCACACCATCCACGCGGGTTGCGACGCTTTCAAGAATGTGTATTGCCAGATTCCGAACCTGGCCAAATTGGAGGAGCAGACTGCGGTGCCCAAGGATCTCGATTACGACCTTTGGATCGGGCCGGTCCCGTTTCGTCCCTACTCACCGCTCTGGGTGCCTTGGAACTGGCGCGGTTGGATGCCATTCGGCGGCGGCGTCATCGGCGATTGGATTTGTCACGTGGTCGATCCAGCGTTCTGGGCGCTGGATTTAGATGCGCCCTCCACGGTGGTGGCGGAGGTTACAGACTATGATCCGGTGAGGCACGGGATGACCTACCCTTCGGCGACCAAGATCACCTTCGAGTTTCCCGCCCGGAAGGCACGGGGTCCGGTCAAACTCGTCTGGCATGACGGAAACAGCGTGATTCCGAAGCCGAAGGACTTTTCTGACGACGAAAAGGTTCCCGGCACTGGGGCTATTTTGTTTGGCGACAAGGGAATGATTGTTCACGGCTCCCACGGCGGTGGCAATTGTCATCTGCTTCCGGAGAGCCTCATGGAGCAACACTCGGGTAAGAACGCGCCGCCGGAAAAAATCCAGCGGGTCAAAGGGCACGCCTGGGATTGGATTGAGGCCATTCGCACGGGCCGTCCGTCCGGTTCGAATTTTGCTTATGGCGGCCCACTCACCCAGGTGGCTCTGCTCGGCCTCATTGCCATTCGTTTTCCGGGTCAAACACTCCAATGGGACGACAAGGCGATGCAATTCACGAATAACAAGGACGCCAACGCCTCGCTTCGTACGGCTTATCGATCCGGGTGGCAACTTTGAGGGAATTCACCCTCGCTCGACCGACCTGGCTCTGCGGTTCTTGATCAAACCCTCGTCTCGATGCACTCAACTAAAAGAGCTAAATAAGCCTTATGTTGAATTGTGAGATGTGACCCCGCGCGGCGTGCCGCGCGGGGTGACTCAACCCTAATGTGCCCTTGAAAATAGCTTCTTGATCATCTTGCACAACCCTGCCACTGAACACGCGGTTGACTCCATGTCTGTTCTGACATAGTTTCCATCGCGCGATGAACGGCAAGCCTTTGCGATGGCTTGATGGCGAAGTGAAGACACCTCCCATGAACGTGGAAGCCCGGAGGGAAATTGGCATGCTCTTGCGGGACTTGCAGGAAGGCGAGAACCTGGCTCCGCCCCACTCACGCCCGATGCCGATCATCGGACCTCGTTGCCACGAGTTGCGCGTCAACGATCGCAATAAAACCTGGCGCTTGATTTACCGAGTCGAACCGGACGCAGTAGTGATTTTGGATGTGCTCGAGAAGAAGACGAAAAAAACGCCTGATGCAGTGATCCAGAATTGCCGGCGGCGCTTAAAACTTTACGAAGCAAGACGCCCATGAAAAAGCTCAAGAACGGCTGGGTGGAGGGCTCGGTCCAGGACTTTCTGGAACTGTCCGATGCCGACATGGAATTCATCGAGACCCGCCGGGCGCTGGCCCGTCAAGTCCGCACCCTGCGACAAGAACGAGGCCTCACCCAGACGGCATTGGCCGCGCGTTTGAAAACCAGCCAATCGCGTGTGGCGAAAATGGAAGCGGCGGATGCCACGGTGTCCATCGACCTGTTGCTTCAAACGCTGTTCCGTCTGGGCATGAATCGCCATCAACTGGCTAAGGCCCTTTGAAGCGGGCTCCGATCGCCCGCCAACCATGAGCCAGCCAGCATGAGCGTCCCCTTGGAAAGTCACGCCGCGTTTGGCACCACGCATTGGAGCGTCGTGCTGCTGGCCGGCGAGACGACCTCCCCGGAATCGCAGCGGGCGCTGGAGCAGCTTTGCCGCGCTTATTGGTTCCCGTTGTATGCCTATTTGCGGCGGCGAGGTCATCCGAGTCACGATGCGCAAGATCTGGTTCAGGACTTTTTTGCGCACCTCATCGAGCGCCGGGCGTTACGGGAGGTGACGCCGGACCAGGGCCGGTTCCCTTCCTTTTTAAGCGTCTGCCTGAATAATTTTGTCGCCGATGCCGCGGACCGCGAGCGGGCGCAAAAGGGGGGCGGAGGCGGCGTCCAGTTGTCCTTGGATGCAGAACACGCCGACCAGCTCTACCAGCTTGAAGCCAGAAACCAGTTCTTAATACATGCCACCGGAACAGGCATCGGGACGGCTGGATCAAGTCGGACCGCAGAGTGACGTGTATTCACTGGGAGCGATCCTTTACCAGATGCTCACCGGCAAGCCGCCGTTTGCCGGCGCCACACCGATGGAGACCCTTCGCCAGGTGATGGAATCCGAGCCGGTTCGGCCATCGAAATCCAATCCGCAGACGCCACCAGACCTCGAGACGATTTGCTTGAAGTGTTTGGAGAAACGTCCCGAGCGGCGCTATCACTCAGCGCGGGAGCTGGCGGAAGAATTGGGCCGGTTCCTGAACCACGAACCGATCCTCGCCAGACCCGTGAGCGCCTGGCGCAAGGCATGGTCCTGGTTCACAAGGAACCCCTGGGCGCTCATCGGAGCGACAGCGATGGCCGGCATCGTCTTGCTCGGATTCGCCGACGGCCTCTGGGTGCGAGTCCAGTATCTGGAAGGGAAAACTTCTTCGCCGGGCGCTCAACTCGGTCCGGTCCCATTGGGACTCGAATTCTCCCTGTTCCCCTTGGAGCCAATCATGATCGGCGCATTGGTCCTATGCACCGCGGTGCCATTCGCGCGCTGGCTCGAAGGCCGACGCCGACAGCGAAACAAGCCCGTCAGCAATCTGCAACTGGCGCTCCTCGCCACATTCGGATTTTCGCTGATCGCCATCGGGTTGTGGTCGGACATGATGTTGATCCGGCTTCACGTGTGGGGGGAACCGCTTGGTCAGTTCCGATGGACCCTGCCCGCGGTCGTGGGAGCTTGCTTGGGCATGCCACTGGTTTTCAGCTGGGCAGGCGGCATTCTGATCTGGCAAGCCATCCGCCGGCAGCAGGCGAACTGGTCAGGCTCCGTCGTCGCCGAAGCAGAATGGCTGCCCCTGCAAGCTCTCCGTTACAGCACAGTAGCCTTCATGGTAGTGACTTTCGTGAATTTGGCTTCGTTCGTGTTGGTCGCGTATCTCGGCTTGGCGACAGGTCTTTTCGACCGTGCACTGAGTGTGGTGGGCCGCTCAAGCGCCGGGGAAAACGTCCTGGTGACGTGTTTCGTCTTGATTGCCTATCCGGCTTCCTTCGCGTCTTGGGTATACGTGACGCGCAAGGTGTATCGACGGCCCCCGCTGGTGTCGGTTTTCCTGGGCGTGTTGTTCGTGGGTGTGGTGATCGGATGGTTTTCGGCGCCGCCCTATTCCTCGCTGCCGGCGACATTCGTACTGACGGCGATGCTGGCAGGACTGGTGGGCGGATGGTTGCAGGTCAAGTGGGTCAAAATACGGAAAGATGAATCCCCAGAACCGGTGGCGCCACGGGTGCTCAATGACCTGTTTCAATGCGATCGCCGGGCGCTCACGATCACGCTCGCGGCGGTGGTCGTTGCGCTGGGGTTGCGCCTGCGTCTCTCTTTCGAGAAGCCAACTGGCCTCCCTGCCGTTGTGTTTCCGTTAGTGATCATCTGGAGCGTGCTTTCGCCAGCATTCTTCCTGGCGATGCGTAGCACAAACGGCAAACCGCGCGAGTTCTTCCAGTCGATGCTGGCGTTGGCCATCTTTAACTTCGTCGGTCCATTCGCCGGAATGGCATTCATGTCAGGGTTCAAATCCCCTGAGATTCTCCAATGGCTCGCCGTCCATGTCGTCGGCCTTGCCGCCGGGTGTGCGTTGGTTTACTTCGGCAAAAATCGCGTGAAGGTTCCCTGAAAACCGCGCAACGCCCCCCGTCCCATAACGGGAGTGGATTCACAAGTTTTCGCAGATGCAGCCACTGTGGGCGGGCTTCACTGAAGCCCGCTCCCCGGTTTCCGAGGCCACCGAAAACTTGTGAATGCGTGGATCGAATCCTGGCACGACGCCTTGCTTTTGAAGTTGCTTCGCGGTTCAATGGTTTCATGAACTTTGTGCGAATCCTTGGAAGCAGGAACCGCCGGGGATTTCGTTTTCCCATCTGATCCGTGCCATCGACTGTGAAATCGAAGCATTCAACACGTGTTTGGACGTCCTGAACCCTCGCCTGGCTGCTCGTCATCAAGACAGCCACGGGACTCGCCGCTCCCGCGGATGGCTTGGAGCGCCTGCGCTAGAATCATCCAGGGCTCTCGGTGGATCTGGGAGTGGGGCTTTGGGCGTGGCCAGTTCCGTGTGACGCCGACGGGGATGGCGACCTAGATTTGATTGTCTCGTGTCCGGATCACGCGTCAAATGGCGTTTACGTATTCGAAAATACGACTGGAGATACGGCGAAAGTCAAAATGCCAGTGGACGTCGGAAGTGGTGTGTCACCGATTGGGATGGGGATGGTAAATTCGACTTGTTGTTCAACTCGGCCAATGCGGACGTGCTGCTCCAGGTCGGCGAGCGCGACGGCCGCTGGGTTTTCAAAGAAGGCGGCACCCTCGCGAAACGAAACATCGACGGCCACGACGTCAGCCCCACCGTCGTGGATTTCAATGGGGACCAAATCCCCGATTTCCTCGGCGGCGCCGAGGATGGCAGGCTCTACTTCATGATGAACCCGAGGGGGAAGTAATATCCATTGCAAACGATGGGCTGCGTTGATCAAGCAGGTTTATGAAGCCGACCCCTTGAGCTGCCCCAAGTGCAGGGCGGAGATGAAGACCTGCCTTCATCGAGGGAAGACAGAAAGCCGTGGTGGAAAATATTTTGAAGCACTGTGGCTTATGGAAAGAGGAATCCGATCGGGGCCTGCGGCCAATTTCAGATCTGAAATTTCAAATTTGAGATCGGGCGGCACGCCCTCGGTGCACACAGCAACATCAGAAGTCAGTAAAACCGGTTGAAATCGTGATCTGGGCGCGCAACCCCAATTCCTCCGTTTTTCCTAATCGTAATCGTAATCGTAATCGTAATCCTCGGGTGTTGCCCTTGAAACAGAGGGATGGATTACGATTACGATTAGGAGCAGGGAATTGGAGTTGCTCGAGCATCAGGCTAAACAGGGTCGTTTTACTGAGTTCAGAGCATGAGGCGAAACGTTGCCCACAGCTCTGGTTGCTCCCCTTTGTCTGCAAACACGGCAAAAGGTGGGAATTCCGCTCTGAATCGACCTTTCAACGTCGATCATGAGGGGCTCACCAAGGCGTCAAACTCCGTTTCTCATCGATTATCCAGCGTTCATTCTTGATCCAATCCATCTCCAAGATCTATCCTCGACAGGCTGCGAAAGGAAAGTCCTATCAATTTATCGTTTCGCATGGCAACGATCACGAGGCACTAGGCCAAGACACATTTGTCGCGCTACCTTGCCGAGGTGGAGAAGGGAAAGGAGTACATCATTGCACGAGGGAAGAACCCGGTCGCAATGCTCGTCCCCATGAAGGCTGCGAAAAAGAAACCGCGACCGAAGGTGGGTGAAACCTGTGAAACCCTCGATCCGCCCTTTGCAATTCCGGACTCCGCGTTTGCGCCCCTGACAACAGAGGAACTTGCGGAGTGTGGTTTGTGAAACTGTTGCTCGACACGTGCGCCTTTCTTTGGCTGGCGTTGCCGCAGGGAAAGTTGTCCCCCATGGCGACAAGCATGCTCGACGATCCCGCCAACTCCCTTTTCATCAGTGACGCGAACATCTAGGAAATTTCACTGAAACATGCTGCTGGCAAACTGCCCCTGCCCGACCAGCCTCGCAAGTGCCTTCCACGCAGACTGGCATTCTTCCAAGTCCAGCCCCTTCCTCTGACGCACGATGCTTTTTTTCGCAGCAGCGAACTGCCGCGCTTCCACAACGATCCGTTCGACCGCCTTCTCGCGACGCACGCAATCGAAGAGGGCATGACCGTCCTTTCGGCTGATCCGCCGCTCTCGATGCTAGGTGCTTCGCGAGTGTGGTGATCACAAAGGAAAACAGCAGTTCTCATTTTGACTCCTGACCGCCTGAAGGCGGAACTCCAAACCCCGAACTGGCCGTCCAAAGGAGTTCGGAGTTCCGGCTTTAGCCAGTTCTTCGTGCCACAAGTTGCCAAAATGAGAACTGCTCAAAGGAACGGCAGCTCGCTTGACGCTGAACAAACCGAAAGAGTAAGGTCATGCCGTGTCAATACTGACGATTGAACTCCCGCAACACCAGACGCAGACGGCACTTAACTTGCGCCGCTGGGCCGAAGTTTCGGACGATTCGGAACTGGCCAGGTTCGAGGGTCGTGTTGAAACCGATCGTCATGGTCACACGGTTATGAGTCCGCCTCCCGCCCCAAATCACGGCAGCTTGCAAGCCGCTGTGGCTTCGCTCCTCGACCGCCACATGAAAACTGGCCGGGTCCTGACCGAATGTCCGATCTCCACCGCCGACGGAGTGAAAGCGGCCGATGTGGCCTGGGCCTCACCGGATTGCATGCGGGATCTGGGCAGCCGCCTCTGCTTTCCAAAATCGCCGGAAATCTGTGTCGAAGTTCTTTCCCCAAGCAATAGTGACGCGGAAATCCAGGAAAAAATGGCGCGCTACTTTGACGCAGGCGCTCAAGAGGTATGGTGCTGCGGGGAGTTCGGGGCCATGAGCTTTTTTGGACCAGAAATCGCCGCGCCAATGCGAGCCTCCCGGCTTTGCCCACGGTTTCCCAAGGAGATTAAGCTGCGGTGAATAGCGGCAAACCGCAAACAAGCCATTCCTTTCCAAACCCCTTTTGGTGAAAGTCGGCGGATCGGCGGTTTCGCACACATGAGCTTAACAATTTATCTGTGTGATCCGTGTAATCTGCGGTTAAAATTTCAATGGCTGGCTTTAAGTCCGTTGCTTTTCCAACCAACAAAACTCAGAAAGACGGCTCCGAGGATTTATCGCGACGCACCCGACGTCGGCATTTTTGCGAACTGCTGCGGTAACTGGGCTCTCGATTTCATCTGCGCCTCCATTGTTTCGAGGAAGGTGAAGTGTGAACCGTGGGAGACATTTCGAGACCGCCACGGGGATCGTGGGCGGGACTTGGTGCTGTTTCTGGGACGGAGAGTGTGCGGGCTAAAGTTGAAAGAACTGGCGCGGGAAGCAGGCTTGGCGGAATCGCCGGAGTGGCGATAGCTGTAAAGCGATATGAAGCCCTTCGCGACCGGGACCCCGTCGAACAAGCGTGCTTCAGACAAGTGGTTGAATTGTTGAATGTTAAGATGTGACTACGATGCGCGCAGTCAAGCAGACCGTGACGCAAATGGATAATACCGTCAGCCTCTTGCAAAGCTCCTCGGACAGACGAGTTCCACGAGCCCATATTGTCCAATTTGCGCCGCGAACGGGTCAGGCCCGGGACCAGTCCTCCACAGCCAAGCCTTCAATGCGGTTGAAATGACGAGGATTGAGGGTAGCCAGGATCAAGCCGTGCGCCTTGGCAGTGGCGGCGATGAGAAAATCAAAATCGGAGGCTAACACGCCCTTCTTCCGACCAGCCGCTTTGATCTTGCTGAAAGTCATCGCCACGGTCGCGTCAACAGCCAGAGTCCGAACGCGGTCCCGGAGCAACCGTTCGTAAAGCGAGTTGAGTTTGGCGGATTGCTTCAATTGTAAACCGTAGAGCACCTCCGCCTCGCAGATGACCGAGATGGCGAGTGCTTCGTCACCAAGCTCACGCCAGCGCGCTTCCACGGATGTCAGTGGCTTTGGTTTGATGGGCTGGCAATAGACGGAAGTGTCGAGAAGGTGGGAGGGCACTGGTTAATTGTTGAATGCGAGTTGTCCCCTCTGACGTCGGGACTGTTGCCTTCGGACGGCCAGAAGGTGCGCGGGGGTCGCGTTAGTCGTCGAGTGGGTTCCGCCAGGTTTGTTTCTCGCGCGGCGGCAAGGCGAAGTGCTCGGCAATAAGGCCATGCTTCTTCTCGAATTCGGCACGATGATCCCAAACCGACACTTTCCTTGCCTTAGCCGCAGGAATTGGCTCAATGGTCACCAGCGGCTTACCGCGCCGCGTCACCAGGATAGCCACGCCCTTGGCGGCCACTCGTTCGCAGATCTCTGAAAATTTCGTTTTTGCCTCAAAAATTCCAATTGCGTTCATGCCCATAAACTACTAGTCAACTAGATGAATACAATGAGAATAGTGGACGTTCGCAATCAATAGGAAATCTGGTTCTTGGAACGGGTTAGAGCGCGGGTTTATTGCGGCGAACTTCGTCAACGAAGCGCTGCGCAGCGAAGCGCGCCAATCCAACGGGTGCAACTCACGTTAGGAGGCCATTCAAATTAACCTGAACGTTTTGTCTGGTTCTTTTGGACCCCTGGCAGCGTTGCTCGTTCGTTACAGATCAATGGCGGCCATGCACCTGGTAGCCGCCGACGTGAGGAGGCGGATGCTGTCGCCAACTGCCCGCTCCGCCTCCTCACGTCGGCGGGTACGGGCCGGAGGTTCCTGGAAAGCATGGGCCCGCGGTGGGGTGTGCATCCCAGATGTTTCGTGCTCGCGTTTCCTACTCGTCATCGTCATCGTCATCGTCATCCCATGAACCGCCGATTCGACCACGAAAAGCTGGAGGGTTACCCTTTGACAATGCCCGTGGATCCGCTTTGGAAAGTGCCGCCGCCCTGGATGTGCTCGTGGCCAAAGGCCGATGTTCTGGGGAGGAAGTTCTGTCAGGAAAAGACCGCCTGTGGAGCGTCGTTTCGATGCGGGTCGCCTTGATAAAGGCCCACTCCGATTACCGGTTGCACGAGGGAAACCCGGGATAGGATTACGATTACGATTACGATTACGATTACGATTACGATTACGATTACGATTACGATTACGATTACGATTACGATTACGATTACGATTACGAGAAGATCCGGAAAAATCTGAGAGGCGCACGTTTGCCAGCGGTGCATCCCGAAGTTCGGTGCGGAGGAGGATCTGAGACAAACCTGAGGTGGGCGGTGCCAAAAGTGGCTGCGGCGTCCCGCCGCTGTTCCGAGCAGAGC
Organism: Akkermansia muciniphila; assembly: GCA_945865375.1. Classification (GTDB taxonomy): domain Bacteria; phylum Verrucomicrobiota; class Verrucomicrobiia; order Limisphaerales; family F1-80-MAGS106; genus F1-80-MAGS106. The sequence goes on from CAMBEJ010000011.1 coordinate 31,324, forward strand.
CGAGATGGCTCTACCAGCGCGTCAAATTCGGGATGCGTGCGCTGCTCGTCGTGCCTGCCGCCAATGATCAACCATTTCCCCCCAAGAAAGCGGTGTGGGTCCAATCGGAAGATCTTGGTATGATTCCTGGAAAAGCATCAAGTGTGCCATTTCTCACTTGAGCTCGGTATCCGGGGATGTAGGATGCGGAGATGTCACAAGGGTTGCATCTCTCGCAGCGCATGGCTATGTCGCAGATTCTTGCGCCGCAGCTGCAGCAATCTCTGGCGCTTCTCCAGGCGCCCACCTTGGAACTAAGGGCCATGGTGGAGCAAGAATTGCAAATGAACCCCGTGCTCGAAGATGTTTCCAGTACGGAGCTGAGCCAGCAAGAAAAGGACGATGGGGAGGGCGAAGAGCTTTCAGAAACGTTCGACCCGACAGAGCCGCCCCCGGATCTGGCTTCTGAACCCACGGTGGACAAGCCTTCTCCCGAACAGGTGGATGATTGGCAGGCTGAGTTTGAGAGGTTGGCGCAGATAGACCAGGATTGGAGGGAGCACTTTTCCGAATCGGGGGCAACGACCCGTGCGAGTTCGGAGGACGAAGAGCGGAGGCAGTTCATGTTCGACAGTCTGACCGCAGCGACTTCGTTGCAGGCAGATTTGATGGAGCAATTGCACCTTTCCGATCTCTCGGCGGACAAGCGGTCCATCGCGGAAATGATCATCGGGAACATCGATGATTACGGGTACCTGAAAGCCAGTGTGGACGAGCTGTCGTTTTCGACGAACATTCCTACGGATCTGATCCTGGGGGTATTGAGGACGATTCAAACTTTCGATCCACCCGGGGTTGGAGCGCGAGATTTGCGGGAATGTTTGATGCTGCAGTTGGAGCGGGCGGAGCGGCGGGAGTGCTTGGAATACACGATCATTCGGGACTATTTTGATGCGCTTGGCCGTCGTCGTTTACCCGAAATGGCCAAAGCCCTGGGGAGAACACTTGGCGAGATCCAGCAGTCACTCGTAAGAATCGCGCACCTGGAGCCGCGGCCGGGACGAGAATTTCTTCCTGACAATCACTCCTATATTGTGCCCGAGGTGTTTGTTCAAAAGGAGGGGGAAGATTTTGTGGTGACCAATAACACGGAGCACCTGCCACATCTCAGAATCAGCAACGCCTACAAGGATCTGATGGCGCAAGCCGGCAGCTCCAACGAGGTGAGGGAGTATATTCGAGAGAAGATCAAGGCAGGCAAGTTTCTCATCAAGAGCATCCACCAAAGGCAGCAAACGATCCTGAACATTGCGAAGGAAATTGTGAATCGTCAGGGGGAGTTCATGGAAAATGGAGTGGCGTCCCTCAGGCCTATGACGATGGTCGAGGTTGCGATGGTCGTGGGGGTCCACGAAACCACTGTGAGTCGCGCGGTTTCAGGAAAGTATATTCAAACACCGCAAGGTATTTTCGAGATGAAATACTTTTTCACCTCGGGTATTCAAACTTCCACGGGGAGCACAGTGTCGAACGCCAGCGTGAAAGAGCTCATCGAGGGGTTTGTCAAATCGGAATCGCCACGGCACCCCTTGTCCGACGAGGAGATCGTGAAGACACTTGAGGCCCAGGGAATCATGATTGCGCGGCGGACGGTGGCCAAATACAGGTCGGAACTAAACATCCTGCCGTCGCATCTTCGGAGGGCCTATTGATGAAACTATTTTGAAGGCTCGGGGAGCCCTCCTCCCAGCTTTTTCATAATGACGTTTTGCATCAATGACGCCATGCTACCGTATTTGGAATAGCTCGCTGTCGGCTCAAAGAGGGGCTCTCCCGGCTTGGAAAGATCCACGTTTTTGAAGTCCAACCTGATTGATTGATCGGCTTCCTTGTGCTCAATTCGGATGGGAAACTGTTTCAAGTCCGTGGCGTTCCAGACCAGGGCGTCCTGAATTTTTCCAGCGTCATCTTTGAACCTGTATTTGTTTTTGACACAGGGGTGGCCATCGATCGTTTCGTTGCCGACTGGGGTGATCACAGGTTGATCAGAAGCCGACTCTGGCACCGCCGAGGGTCCTGGCTTGGGCTGCGCGAGCAGGACGTAGGCTTCAAGGCCGGGGTAGACGACATACGTGGACTTCTTGTCCGGGCGGGCGATCATGACCATCTCCCCCAGGCCCATCGCTGCGACTTGGGCCTTCATCGAATCATCGATGCCCCCTCCTTTCACTTTGGCAAGGTCGAGTTCGAAACGGCTTTTGGACTCCAGAAACGCGAGCTTCCCAAACATTGTGAACGATTTTTTTGAGGACGGATCCTTGCCGCTGACCTGAAGGTCGCAACTGAACCCCTGATGAGCTCCAAACAGTTTGGCGATAGGTCCGGTGATGGGGGTGCCGCCACCTGGAACTGGCGACGCGGCATCAGCGGCCCCAAATTGGGCAAGGGCCGAGCAGGTTGTCACCAGCGCGCCCAACGTGAGAAAAATACTTAGATTGAGTTTCATCTGTGGAAAAGAGGTCATCAAGGGATGTCAGTTTGAACCTGAGGCGGGCTGCAACGTCCCCAACTTTGTCTGAGCACTGTTTCTACTCGATGGTTTTGAGAGGGCGCACCCAAATGTTTCGGAACCGAACAGGATCGTTGTGGTCCTGCAGCTTGAGAGGTCCTTGAGCTCCATGAGGTTTGTATGACGCCAAGGTTTTATGACCCGATGTTCCGAGGATGGCGACATGGTTCTGGACTAAAATGCCGTTGTGAAAAACGGTGATGTACGCGGGTTGCTCCACTTTTCCATCTTTAAACCTTGGCGCTGTGAAGGCGATGTCATAGACCTGCCAATCACCTGGTTTACGTGAGGCATTTGCCAGAGGAGGCTGCTGTCCGTAGATTGAGGCAGCCTGGCCATCGGGGTAGGTTTTGTTCTCGTAAGAATCTAAAATCTGCAGCTCGTAAATTCCAAAGAAAAAGAGGCCGCTGTTGCCCCGTTCCTGACTGTCGCCCTTTGGCGGGGTGGGTGCTGCCCATTCAATATGCACCTGGCAGTCGCCGAACTCATCTCGAGTCCAGATATCGCCCCCATTCTCGGTGTTTTTCGGAGGAACCACCATGGTGCCGTCCTCCACCGTCCACCCCGAGGCGTTGCCTTTGCCGGTACGCCATTTGGAGAGATTCGTTCCATCAAAAAGGACGACGGCATCTGAAGGCGCTTTGCCGGATTTCTTTTGAGTGCTGGGCGTGCCCGGCTTGACGACTGTCGGCTGCGACCGGTTGGGGTCGTGAACATGCCATTTGCCACCTGGCAGCATGGGGGTGTCCGTGTATCCCAAGGCTGCCGCGTAGGCTGGGGCGGACGCCACCGAAAGGAATGCCGTGGCCAAAAAACAAAGAGTGGAATGATGTTTGATCTTCATGCTAGGACGGGAATCGGTTGTGTTGATAGGCAACCCTGGGCCTCGGAAGGCGCGGCTTGGCGCGAGCAAGCTCGAAGGCGCAGGGAACATTGAAACCACTACCAAAGAAGGCGTCGTAACGCAAGCAGAGGTTCTCAGCAGTTTTCATTGTCCCAGTTGAATCGGGCTTGAAGGTTTTCAATTTGCGACCGAGAGTAGGGGAATGAAAGTTCATAAGTGGCTGTTTGCGATAGGATGCGTTGCGGGTTCCATCGTTCTCTCCGGTGAGTTGGGCGCGGTTGACTGGCCGGGTTGGCGCGGGGCTGATCGCACGGATGTGAACCGAGAAAAGGGTTTGATGAAGTCTTGGCCCGCAGGAGGACCCAAACAACTGTGGATGTATAAAAACGCGGGCAAGGGCTATTCCGGGCCTGCTGTGGTGAAGGGTGTGCTTTACACCCTAGGCTCCCGGGAGGACTATGAAATCCTGATCGCACTCGATGTCGCTACAGGCAAGGAGCTGTGGGTCTCGAATATCGGGAGCATTTTAGGGAACAAGTGGGGGGATGGCCCTCGAGGAACACCCGCCGTCGATGGGGATCGCGTTTATGCGATGGGGGGCAAGGGGGATCTTGTCTGCGTGCGGGCCAAGGATGGGGGCGCTGTGTGGAAAAAGTCCATGAAAGCGCTCGGAGGGAAGGAGCCTAATTGGGGATACTCAGAATCGGTCCTGGTGGATGGGCCAAGGGTTCTTTGCACCCCTGGGGGCGATGAAGGGGGCATTGTGGCGTTTGATAAATCTTCCGGCGACCTGCTTTGGCAGACCAAGGATTTTACGGATAGCGCCCATTATTCATCCATCATCGCGATCGATCACAACGGAATGCGCCAGTATGTGCAACTCACCTCGAAGAGTGTCGTGGGCGTGTCTGCCCAGGATGGGAAGATCCTTTGGAAGTCCGATTGGCATGGCACGGTGGCGGTGATTCCGACGCCGATTTTTTCGGACGGGCATGTCTATGTGACTTCGGGTTATAGAGCGGGTTGCAAGCTTATCAAGGTGGGCAGCAACCATGAGGTCTCCACGGTCTATCAAGATAACAAGGTGATGGAGAACCATCACGGAGGCGTGGTTTATGTGAATGGCTTTCTCTACGGATACTCGGAAGTTCGGGGTGGGAGCTGGACCTGCCAGAACTTCAAAACCGGTGAGGAAGTGTGGACTTCGAAGAATCTTGGCAAAGGTGCCGTGGCCTGTGTGGACGGGATGCTTTACTGTCTCGAGGAAGGCTCGGGCACGGTGGCTCTAGTGGAGGTTTCTTCCAAGGGTTGGAACGAGAGGAGCCGATTCAAACTCGATCCCCAGACTTCCATTCGCAGTCCCTCGGGGCGTATTTGGACACATCCAGTGGTTTCTGGCGGGAAGCTTTTCTTGCGCGATCAGGATCTTGTCTATTGCTACGACGTGCGCGCCACGCCTGCTGCTGAGTCTAATTAGACTAGATCTGGTGCATCGCGAGAACGGGGGCAGAATGAGCTTGAATGATCCTCGCGGCGACGTCCCCCAATTTGTTGACAATAAGGTCATGATGAGATGACCCGTTCCAGGGGCTCTTTAATAAAAGCGAGGTGCATCCGAGGAGATGCGCGGCATGAGCATCCTGCCATTTGTCGCTCACCACGTAACAGCGCTCGAGATCCAGTTGCCACTTGAACGCCGCTTCTTGAAAGAGCCCGGTCTGAGGTTTGCGGCAGGGGCAGCTGTCTAATTCGTCGTGCGGACAAACCAGGATGTCGTCCAGCGGGAGATTCTTTCGCAGCAGCATGTGCATCATTTCAAGCTCCCGTCTCGATTGATAGCCTCGTGAAAGACCCGGTTGGTTCGTGGTGCCGATCAGGAGAAAACCGGCTTGTTTCAAGTGGCTCAGAGGCTCGAGCGCTTCCTCGTTGATTTGAAAATCTTCAAAATTCAGCGGGCTGATCTGGTGCTGCCGTTCGGCCTTGGCGAGGTTCAGGATTCCGTCACGTTCGAAAAATATTGCTGAGCGCATAGGAGCCTACTTAGCAGGAAGCTCGCCGCTTTTAATGACGAACCTGCAATGTCGATGCAACGCTCATGGAGCGTTGTGACAAAAAAACACCTTCTCTTCACCGACGAACGAATTGAGGGACTCAAAATACGGCTTCTTAGAGCAGGAATTGAATGGCATAACCAATTGTTGTTAAATAGTTTGTTAAATATTTATAAAATCCCATCAACGACCTCGAGGAGGCCGTCAAGAGAAGGCGTCAAAAGATCCACGAAGCACCGATTTTCCCTGGAACCATTTTTCCATTGTGAGGATTCCCAGCCGACGCGCTCCGTTTTTGCATTCTTGCGCTTTCAGAAATGCGACAGCGACTCCTCAAGATTGGGAAAGAAAGCCGTGAAATTGGACAACGGTTCGACGCAGAGGATCAGTTCCGGGACATGGACGCCATGCCGCTCGGCGGCTCTGATACCTTGCGGCCCTGTATCCAAGGGACAATGTCTGGCGTTCTGAGGCTCGATGCTCGCGTTTGGGATCTCAGAGCCCTTAGGTTCGTGTGCCTCTTGATGCCGTCAGGAGGTTTTGATGCCGATTGAAATCGAGAGGCTCTCGATCCCGCTTCGCTACTCCACCAGATCTGAAGCGGACCGGATACGGGATTCCATAAGTTTCAGGATAGGCAACGCTCGCGCGATCGCATTTTGTTCGGTTTGGCCGTAAAACGCCTGCATCGAGACAGTGATGGCGGCCACGGCCTCCCCGTTTCTATCTCGCAAGGGCAGGGTGACGATGACGACGTCTTTCTCTTTTCCAAAATAAATGTGGTCATTGGACACGACGTCCTTCTCCGCGGCTCCCGCGATTTGTCCAAGATCCTTTTCATTGGCCGCCGCCACGACGTGCAGCTCAGGCTTGCTGGCGGTTCTTGCGTAGACTTTGAGTCCGCGCACGCGTGGATACCGACGCAAGGCTTCGCGGACCAAATTCTTCGCAAAAGGTTCCCTGGGTGTGTAGAGCAGGCTCGCATCTGTGAAGTAGCTGATGGAATCGGACTTGGTCCAAAAGCCCAGTTTGCCCTCGGTAAAGGAGTTGTCATTGATGGTGGGAATGACCTGTTTTCCATCGAGTTTGCAGCGGATTGTGTTGCCGACACACTGCACCGACAACTCATGCCAATCCCCCTTCTTGATGGGCAATTCAGGCCCGACCGGCTGGGAACGAACACCGTCAACAAATTTGTAGAACCGGAGATTGTTACCCATGGCGCTGGCACGAAGGACGTAGTAATTGGTTTCGTCTCGGATCCGGAACGCCACCCCCGCCATTTGTTCGAGGACCCCCGACACGATTTTGAAACGTGTCGTGAACGTGAAATCTCCAAAAACCTCGTCATCCAGGATGCAGAGAGGGAAACGCTCGTCGGCAAGCTCTTTAGACAATTGCGCGAGCACGGGGCGTTTCGTGGCAGGTCTCGCATTAGGCGTGATCGGAGGAAGGATGGGTGGAACCTCGTCAAGGATGACTTTCCATGCGGTCGGCCCGCCTGTCCCGGTGAGGGCGGCTCGGTAAGGTTTCGGGAGTTGTTGGACATCGTCCAACTTGAACTCGAGTTGCCGCTCGGCAGCTGGGAGCCACAGAGTCGAGACCGTGAGAAACAGGATCAAGCACCAACGCATCATGGGAGCAACCCTACCAGAAGCTTCCAAGGGAACAAGCTTACTCGCTCGCGAGGGCTGGCTGGAGCGACATTCGACGGGCGAGGAAAGTTTCCAGGACCAGCACCGCCAGCGCGGCGAGCAAGAACCAACGCCAGAGCCGTTGTTGTGACTCAAGACTCTGGGCATGAATCACCCGCCTCTGGGGTTCATTCTGCGGCCCTGCCTGTTTGATCGAGCCATCCACAACCTTGATTCCAAACTTTTCCAGATCCCCTTTTTCCATGGGTTTCGTTTTGCTCTCGTCGGGTGCGACGTTGACCCCGACCCACCGGTTCTCGGGCTCGAATTTGTAGAAGCCGGGGACTTCTGTTTTCGTGTAGCTCTCTGCGGAACCAAGGAGATCGGTTCTCCCGTCAGGCCGTCGGACGGCTCTCGTCTGAACCGAGCCTGGATTGACTGGAGAGCCAATGTCAATCGGGCTGCCGATAATGGTTTGAGAAGGTTTGCTTGAGAGCACCCCTGCGGAATCCAGGAAGGCATACATCAGGGGAACGAACTTGGATGACAAAGCGAGCTGGCTGTCATCCGGTGTCCAGCTGGATGTCAGCAGGAAGAGTCGCCCGCGCTGAGTAGGCAGCTCCAGCAGTGCGGGGTTGTTATTCTCGAATCGCGCAATCACCCTCGCTCCCGCGAAGTTCGTCGGCTGCAAGACACGGTGCCTCCAGAAGTGGACTTTCGTAAAATCATTGAATCGCGAGTCGGACATGGGCTTAAAAAGAGGATGCGAAAAATCGATCTCCGCGAGCATTTGATAGGATTTGGATCGATCCTCTCTCACATAGAAGGCGGATTGCTGGGTCAGTTGCGCGAGTTGAGGACCCGCTTGATCCGATAGCATGGCCGCAAAGGCGGTGGCTCCTGCGTCCAGAGACGAGGACAAATGTAGCAGGCCCGCCGGGTCCGCTGGAAGCGCGGCGATCACGGGGGATTTGGGCCAGTCAGACTGGACTCCCGCAGCGCCCGCTGTCGATTGGGAGGGGAACTGTCGCAGATTGACCGAAGGCACGGCATTGGTCTGAAAGACGCTTCCCAAATAGAATAGCAGTGTCGAAGAGGCTGTCTTATCGGCACCGCCGACGAATGTCACAAGTGTCTCCTCGATGGGTGTGGGCGCGAGATAAAAGGTGTTGTCAAACTCTGAGTTGTCCCCTGAGAGATGGAGTTCAATGGGGTTTTTTGTGTTCGCCGTCGGCAGCATTGCCAACGGACGCGATTGGCCGGGTGGCACTGAAATGTCGGATGGGGTGCCAAGTGAACGCTTGTTGGGCGATGGCTCAATCCATTCTGTCTGAAAACGGTCGGTTTTGGTTTCCGACGAGTTGTGTCCACGTACCTTCACTCGCTTTTCACGGGCCACGCCCAGTTCCTGAGACACGATCGCAGTGAGAGACGCGTTGCCCTGATAGTCCGGCTTCAGAATCTTGATCGATACCCTCACGTCATCGGGCCACCGAGCGCCCCTGAGCTCTCCCAGACGGCTGCTTTCCTGGAAATCGGTGATCAACACGATCTCCTTTATGTGAGTTTGAGGGCCCGTCGAGCCGACGTCTCGCAGTTGGTGAGACGCCTGGATGAGCGCGGAGGCGGTCTCCGTCCTGTCCCACCCGGGGTGGATGGCTTGAAGCCGGTCGAGAGTTTTGGGGGCCCTTTGGGAAGGGATCGACCGATTCCACTCGTCGAAGGTGATTAACGGAATGGGGACGCTATCGAAGGTATACACGGCTGCCGCGTCGCCTGCGGAGAGGTCGTTGAGGGTCTTCTGTACGGCGTCGATGGCGGCCGGCCACAAGCCGGGGCGGCGCATGCTGGCGCTGGTGTCAACCAGCACCACCACGTGTCTGGATGTGGCGGGCGATGAGATCGAGGGGAGGGGTTGGGTGAGGAAAGGCCGGGCGAATGCGCACGCCAGCAAGGCGATGGCGAGACAGCGGAGGGCCAGCAGAAGGAGATGTTCGAGCCTGCTTCGACGGGTGATTCGTGGAAATGAAGGTGCCAAAAACCGCGTGGCGCTGAAGAGAATTCGTTCCTTCGGATTGCGGCGGATGAGATGCCACCAAAGCGGCACGGCGATCGCCGCGGAAGCCAGCAGGAATAGTGGAGCCAGGAAGTTCATCCCAATTTGGAAGTGGTCGCGGAATCGAAGTTAACCACGCCGTAACCGTTTAATGATTGAAACACGGATTGCGCGGATAACACGGATGGGATCGGGCGGAGGGTTGATTGTCTCCGCTTGGGTTGAGTCACCCAACGGTGACTGTAAAAACACCCTTTAGTAAATAAATTCTTTTTTGCGCCTTGGCTCTTCGGTGTCTTTGCGTGAAGTCGCTGCTGCATCATGACGGCTAAGGGGTTAATGGACCGAGATGTTTGAGCAGGAACGCCTCCATTTTTCTTTTAGCATAGGCGTTGACAGCCTGCGCGGCATCCATCGTGTGGGGCCACCCTTCCATCCGCCCGTACTCATGGGGAACGTTCAGTGATTTCAATTTTGCCGAGAGCGAGTCGGCCTGATCTATGGGGACAATCTCATCTAAAGTTCCATGGAAAATGAGAGTGGGAGGAGCGCCTTGCTGCAGGTGAGCCATCGGGGAAGCTTGCCGGTAGAGCTCCGGCGCTTGTTCAAATGATTTGCCATCGAGCAGTTCTTTGACCAAGCCCGAAGCTATGGCAAAGGGGGTGGTCAGGTCCGCCGGGCCATAAAAGTTCACAACCGCTGAGACGCTGGACGACACCTCTGGATACCCGCCATTTCCTTCCAGCTCTTTGAGATCGGAACTGTAACCCACCATCATTGCGAGGTGTCCCCCTGCCGAGCCGCCGATCACCGCGATGTGCTGGGCGTCGATCCCCAACGATCCTGCTTGAGCGCGCATCCAGCGCACCGCGTTCTTGGCGTCTTGAACGCACGCGGGGAAGGGGGCCTCGGGCACAAGCCTATAGCTTATTGTCGCCACAACATAGCCGAGCTTCGCGAAATGCGTGGTGTAGACCCGGTAGTCCTGCCGTCTGCCCCCCTTCCAACCTCCCCCATGGATGAAAATCAGCCCAGGAGCATTTTTTGGAGTTGGGACAGGCGAAAATAGATCGAGCAGCAGGGCGCGCTGGCCGACCTTCCCATATTCGATGTCCTTCCTTTCCACAACACCGGCTGGCAAGGGCGGGTTTAGATCCACAAGTTTGAGTTCTTTCAAGGCATAAGCGGCCATCATGGCGTGGGTGCTGGCATAACCTGCCGGTCGTGAACCATCGTTGATGGACGGGCGCGCCAGGGCGATCTTGGCGGCCAAAAGGGCGCTCGCTGATAGCAGCACGAGGCCGCCAAGGACTTTTAGAACACGTTTCATCGAGGTTTTAGGCTGCGGCAAAGAGTGGAGCCCCATGATTCAGAGGGTCAATCCTAAACGTTGAGTTTTCAGGCTGGTCGAAGTGATGCTGAGTGTGCTACAAATCACGAATTAACCCTATGACTCTTCTTCGAATTCTATTTTGCGCTACGGCGCTGAGCACCGCTTCCATCGCTGCCGAACCGAAAATCCCCGCTTTCGAAGCGGTCGAGGTCGATTCGAAAATTGAGATTGGCTATGGTGTTGCGGTTGCCGATGTAGACGGGGATGGGCGAAAAGACATCGTCTTGGCGGACAAGAGCGTCTTTGTCTGGTACCAAAATCCGACATGGAAAAAATTCATTCTAGCCGAAAAAGTAACACCGATCGATCATGTCTGCCTGGCGGCTGCGGACATTGATGGCGATGGCAAAGCCGAGATAGCCGTCGGTGCAGGTTGGAATCCGGGAGACACCGTCAACAGCGGCTCCGTGCATTTTCTGATTGCTCCGAAGGATCACCGGGAACTTTGGACCCCCATCGCCCTCCCTCACGAGCCCACCGTACACAGGATGCGTTGGGTGCGTCATGGAACTGCGGGCTTTGTCCTGGTGGTTGTGCCCCTGCACGGACGGGGCAACCAGGCTGGTAAAGGCGAGGGTGTGAAGACGCTCGCCTACACCAAGCCATCGGATCCACGAACCCCTTGGAAGACCGAGGTGATCGATCGCTCTTTGCACATGACCCATAACTTCGACCCGATGCAGTGGGATTCAGATGTGGAGTCAGAGCTCTTGATTGCCTCCAAGGAAGGTCTTTTTGTATTGAACCGATCCGGTGCAGGCTGGGAAAAGCAAAGGCTTGGGGGCTTGGATGGGGTGGGCTCCGGCGAGGTGCGTGCGGGCAGACTCCCCAAAGGGGGCAAGTTCATCGCGACTGTGGAACCGATGCACGGCAACTCCGTAGTCGTCTACACCCCCCCTAAAGCGAAGAGTCAGAGCGAATGGACGCGGCGAGTCGTGGACGACACTGTGGTGGACGGGCACGCCCTCGCGACGGGTGACCTGGCCAGGACTGGCAGCGACCAAATCGTCGTCGGCTGGCGTGCGATGAACCGTCCCGGAGTCAAGGTCGGCATCAGGCTCTATTCGCCGCTAAATCCGGAGGGCACTGAGTGGAAGACATCCTTGGTGGATGACAACGCCATGGCTTGCGAAGATTTGTGCCTAGCGGATCTAAATAACGATGGACGTCTCGACATCGTGGCCGCTGGACGAGCGACCAAGAATGTGAAAATTTACTGGAATCAAGGAGTCAAATGAGCTCCGTTCTCCCCGAACCCCGGGTCTCCGCATTCCTCACCTTGGGCCGTGAGGGAGGGCGCGGTTTCACCGGCGCAATCGAATGGACAAAGAAAAGATAGTTGAGGCGAGCACGCTCAGGATGCGCGCGGAGGGAATGGGCGAACCCACCATCGTCGCGTTTGCGGGGTCGCTCCGACGTTTTTTGAACGGGGACTCCGGCATGCTTCCCGAGGATCGCCTGGGGAGCCTGGGCAAGCTCCCTGGCTACTCGGAACTGGATGCGTTTGCGGACGCGGGGCTGGACCCTGGACTGTTGCGCCGGGTCGCTGTGATCAAACTCAACGGAGGGCTCGGGACGAGCATGGGGTTGGAGCGTGCCAAGTCGCTCATCCGCGTCAAGGGAGATCTCACTTTTCTGGATATCACGGCCCGGCAGATCCTGCAACTGAGGGGGCAAACGGGAACCCACGAGCCTGCGTTTTTTCTGATGAACAGTTTCAGCACACAGCAGGACTCCCTGGACTATCTCCTCAAATACCCTGAGCTCGACGCTCGAGGGAGCTTGGATTTCTTGCAGAGCAGGGTTCCCAAATTGGATGCCGCCACCTTGTTACCCGTGGCGTTCCCGATCGATCCCTCGCTCGAGTGGTGCCCCCCTGGCCACGGCGATATTTATCCAACCTTACATTCCACCGGGCTCCTCGATCGGATGCTCGATCAAGGGATCAGGTATCTCTTTGTCTCCAATTCGGATAACCTCGGGGCTTCCTTGGATCTGCGGATTGCCTCCTACTTTGCGAGCTCGGGTGACTCGTTCTTGATGGAGGTCACGGCTCGGACGGACGCGGACCGAAAGGGAGGGCATTTGACACGGCGACGCAGCGATGGCCGGCTCGTTTTGAGGGAGACGGCACAGGTGCCCGAGTCCGACGAGGCCGCATTTCAAAACATCACGAAACATGGCTACTTCAACACCAATAACCTTTGGATCCGCCTGGACCATCTCAAGGACTTGCTGGTTATGTCGAACGGGTACTTGCCTTTGCCTTTGATCCGGAATTTGAAGACAGTGGATCCAAAAGATGCCACGAGTTGTCCAGTGATCCAACTGGAGTCTGCGATGGGTGCGGCTATTGAATGTTTCGCGCGAAGCGGTGCCATCGTGGTTCCACGGACCCGGTTTGCTCCCGTGAAGACGACATCGGATCTGCTCCTGCTGCGTTCGGATGCCTATATTGTGGGGGATCGCAACGAGCTGGTTTTGCACGAGAAGCGGGCAGGGCGAGCTCCGGTGGTGAGCCTGGATCCGACCTATTACAAGGCATTGGACCAGTTCGAGGGTCTTTTTGCCAGGGGAGCGCCGTCGTTGCTTGAATGCGATCTATTGAGTGTCACGGGAGAGGTGGAATTCGACCAAGGAGTTGTTTGCATAGGTTCCGTCGAGTTCATAAATTCGGCGTCTTCTGGAACCAGAGCGGTGGTTCGGGGTGTCTACAAAAACCAGGTCGTGAGGCTGCCGTGAACAAAATAGCTTGCCACCAAGGGCTTGGATGATACCTTCTGCGCCCTTTAGGATTTGGAATAAAAGGGTTTATGTCGAGAATCTGTGTATTAACCGGTACGGGATCTATCAAAGGCAACCACATCTGGCGGAGTGGTAAGGCGAAGAAGAAGGGCGGGATCGGAACGCACGTGACAGCGATCACAAAGCGTCGGTTCCTCCCCAACTTGCAAAGAGTCAAAGCGGTCATCGATGGCGAGGTCCGTTTTGTGCGAGTCACGGCCAAGGCCATCAAGAAAGGCTTGGTCACCAAGGCACCTGTGCGCAACTGGAAAAAAGCCTGAGCTCTCGCAGGGTTACCGGGCTTTGACGAAATGCATCTGAGCCCGTTTGATTTCTCTGTCCGCGTCGCGCTCTTTTAAGTCTGCCCTGCGGTCCACGTCGTTCTTTCCTTTCCCGACCGCCAGGGCCACTTTGACTTTTCCGTTTTTCCAGTAAAAAGAGAGCGGGAAAAGAGCGTTCCCTTTGATCGCCGTGGCTTCGTGGAGCTTGCGTATTTCTGATTTATTCAGGAGGAGACGTCGCGCAGCCTTGGGAGCGTGGTTTTGGCGATTGCCGAAGTTGTATTCGTCGATGTGGGCGTTATAGAGGAGGACTTGGCCGTTTTCGACGCGCGCGAAGGCGTCGCTGATCTGGCCTTTCCCTGCCCGCAAGGACTTGACCTCCGTCCCTTTCAGGACAATGCCCGCCTCAAAGGTGTCCAGGATCTGGTAATCCCGGCGGGCTTTGGCGTTCTTTAATATGTCCGACACGGGGCCCGTCAGGAAGGGTCAACACCGAAACCCTTCGTTTGGGAGTTAGGGGAAGAGGAACTTGTTTTCCGGTTTGGGAGGAGGCAGGTCCTTGGCGTTTTCGTCAACGATCCAGCCCAGTTTACCCTCCGCAATCTCCAGGAGCGCGATGTCCGCGGCTCCGAGACCGGCAGTGTCTGCAATGAGGGGACGGCTATGGGACCCCCCCCCACTAGTGAGCTGGCGGACTCGTTTCGAAACGATGTTCACCAACGTGTTTGGGCTCTTAACCTTCTCCAGTGCTCTTCTGCAATATTCGCTGTTCAAAGTGTTATATTTTGCTCAGAGATCCAAGCAGACGCGGAGGTTAGCGGCCAAGCGCACGTTTGCAATGGAAATCTTGTTATCGTGCAGGGTCCTGGCTTCCCCTCGACATTTTGTTTTGTGACAAGCTTGATCTTTTTTGGCCAAGCCTCACATTACCCCGCTCGGTTAGGGTTATAGACAGTCAAGTTAAGTTATGCAGCATATACGCAACATCGCCATCATCGCCCACGTGGACCACGGCAAAACCACGCTGGTGGATTGTCTTTTGAAGCAATCCGGGACGTTCCGCGCCAACCAACATGAGTCGCAGGAAGAGCGGCTCATGGACTCGATGGATCTCGAGAAGGAAAAGGGGATCACGATCCGTGCGAAGAACGCCGCGTTCAAATATAAGAATTACCACATCAACATCGTGGACACGCCCGGGCACGCGGATTTCGGGGGCGAGGTGGAGCGGATCATGAACATGATCGACGGCGTGCTGCTGGTGGTGGATGCCACCGACGGCCCGCAGGCGCAGACTCGTTTCGTGTTGCGCAAGGCCTTGGAGGCCGGGGCCAAGCCGATCGTGGTCATCAACAAAATCGATCGAGATAACTCGACTCCGAAGAAGGTTTTGGACCTTGTTTTTGAACTGTTTATGTCGCTCAACGCGACGGACGAACAGTTGGACTTTCCGTTCATCTACTGCTCGGCAAAGGGAGGTTATGCGAAGGTTGAGCTGGAGCATGTGTCAGGGACCATGGAGCCCCTTTTTGACGCGATCGTGAAACACATCCCACCTCCGCGGGCCAAGGCCGGCGAGGGCTTTCAGCTGTTGGTGGCCAACCTGGATTACTCGGATTACCTGGGACGGATCGCCTTCGGCAAGATAGTTGAAGGCAAGGTGAAGCTGGGAGACCCAGCGATTTGTCGGCACGGCCACGGCAGGATCACCAAGGGCAAGATCACAGCGATATTCCACTTTGAAGGCATGAAGCGCATTGAGGTGAAGGAAGCCCATGCCGGGGACATTATCGGGGTAACGGGCTTTGAGGACGTGTTCATCGGGGAGACGATCTGCGATTCGGAACTGCGATCGGGACTGCCCTACATCCCGATTGATCCTCCAACGATCCAGATGGAATTCGCGGTGAACGACGGGCCGCTGGCGGGCATGGACGGCAAGTTGGTGACGGCGCGGCATATCTGGGACCGTTTGGTGAAGGAAACCCGCACCAATGTCGCGTTGCGCATTGCGCAGACCAGCGATCCAAAAATCTTCGCGGTCTCGGGCCGTGGCGAGATGCAGATCGCGATTTTGGTGGAACAGATGCGGCGGGAAGGGCATGAAGTGCTGGTGTCCCGCCCCGAGGTGCTCTGGAAGAAGGATGCCCAGGGGAACTCGCTGGAGCCTATCGAGAAGCTGTTTGTGGAAGTGCCCAACGACTGTCTTGGGGTGGTGATGGAAAACCTCGCCAAACGCAAGGCCCAGATCACGCACATGAATCATGTGGCCAATACGGTGTCGGTAGAGGCGCTGGTGCCGATGCGGGGCTTGATCGGGTTCGAGACAGACCTGGTGAACACCACCCGTGGGATGGGAGTGATGAGCCATCTTTTCCATGAGTATGGGGAGGACCGCGGGGAGATTGCGGCACGCAAGAACGGATCGCTCGTTTCAATGGACGGGGGTGAGGCTACGCCTTACGCGCTGAACATGGTGCAGGAGCGGGGACGGTTGATGATCGAGCCTGGCGACATGGTTTACGTGGGCATGATTGTCGGCGAGAACGCGCGCGAGAACGACATCCCTGTCAATCCTGTGAAAGAAAAGCGCCTGACAAACATGCGCTCGCAGGGCGACGGCAAGGGGATACAGCTCAACTCTCCTCTTAAGCTCAGCCTAGAACGGGCTTTGGAATACATCGACGTGGACGAGTATGTGGAAGCTACTCCCAAGAATCTGCGACTCCGCAAAAAGGAGCTGGATGAAACCCGGCGCAAACGCACCGAGAAGTCCCGCGTGATCCGATTTGTGAGCGAGTAGCGCCGGAGATGGCGCGAGGCACTACCAGGAGAGACCGTTCACTCATGAATCTGCCACGGCCAAGCCTGCGCCATCTTCGCTGGTTCATGGAATGTTTCACGGGCCGGCCCTAGTTTTTGAAACTGCTGCGTTCCTTGAGCCAATCGTAATCAGTTTTTGGCGAAGCGGGGAAGGTGCCTCCGGTGGCTCCCTTTACAGGCGGGCGGATAGTGCCCGTCGGGCCGCCTAGGGTCCATCGATGGGGCTCGGCATGCCCATCGCAATAGGAGAGGTTTGCGGCACTGTTGTGCGAGGAGGCAGGCAGATTTCCCCAAGTGTATTCCTCGAGGCGGTTCATGAAGAAGCCGTCGTTTATCGTGTCGGGATGTTCGTCCAAAAAAACAAAAATCGCAGTCGGATTTTGAACGTCGGTCTCTTTGAAAAACTGTCGGTAGAGAGGGTTAAATTGGTTCGTGAGTTCGCCTGGGTTCCCCACCAGCGAGTTGAGGGACATGCTGCGCAATCGAGGGCCGTTGTCGGCGCGGTCTTTGTCGGAGGGGCACTTGTAAATCGCAGTCGAATTGCCGAGGTAAGTGGAAAGTTTTCCGGAGGTCAGAAAAGTCGTGTTGGTATTTTCGGAGCTTGCCAGCCAGTCCTGAACGTTATTCACCCAGTTGTCACGACGGGCGATGGTTTCGACTCTCCCATGGTTGTTGACGTAGGTGTCCAGGTGGTCGTCGGTGTATTGGATCCAGGCGAGAGTGAGCTGCTTGACATTGTTCAAGCAGTGAATTCCTTGAGCCTTGGCTTTTGCCTTGCCGAGCGCGGGGAGGAGCATGCCCGCCAAGATGGCGATGATGGCGATGACCACCAGGAGCTCGATTAAAGTAAACGCGGATGACTCACTTTGGGAGGGGACGATTCCCTGATTTGCATTCAGTGCGATACAAGGTAAAAAGTTCATACGAGTGTATTGTAGGCGGTCAAGGTTTGTTTCGCCGCACCCTCCCCATCACCATGGGATTGGGCTTCGGCGGACAAGTAACCCTGGTAACCGATTGCTTTTAGCGCCTCAATAATGGGTTTGAAGTCCATTTGCCCCCAGCCTGCAGCGCGCCGGTTGCTGTCCACAAAATGGATATGGCCCACGTGGCGACCCGCTTTCTTGATGGCTTCGGAGGTCGAGACTTCCTCGATGTTGGCGTGAAACAGGTCCACCAGGAGTCGAACGGCGTCGGTCTCCAAGGATTCAAGCAGGGCAACGCCTTGGTCGATCCGGTTTACGAGGTTTGTTTCGTAGCGGTTCAAGGGTTCGAAGAACAAGAGAGTTCCGCGAGCTGCGGCCTGGTTCCCCAGCTGATTCAGGGCATCACGCAGCCACTCGAACGCCTGTGGCTTTGAGACCGATCCATCGAAGCGGCCCTGCATTGATCCGATGATCGCGGGAGCCCGATAATCGGCGGCGAGCTCGATCAATTCGCTAATGAAAGCGCGCGACTTGATTCTAATCGATGAGTCGGAGTGAGTGAGTGTGAGTTTGTGCAGCACCCAGCCGGCGCCGGTTCCGAGCGCGGCGAGTCGAAGTCCTGTTTCGTCAAGGATCTCGATCAGACCAAGATTTTTCAGAAAGCTGGCTGACGGCGCGAACACTTCGATCGCATCAAAGCCCAACGATTTCGCGAGGCGGGCGTTCCGGGGCAAATCGCCCCAAAACACGAACGGACCGCCGGCGGCTTCAGGAACCAGGGAGAGGGTGACGGAGGAACTGAACGAAGCGGCGGGCATAGAGCATCCTGAGTTTTGTTTGGGGCAAGTTCGGTTCTGCTCTCAGCAGTTCCAATAAGCAATTCCAAGAATGAATCACTCAATCAATGAACGAACAGACATATTCGCAAATACCCGAGGGCACTTCGATATCGAAACCTGATTTGGCCGAGACCTCAAAAAAGGAAGCTTCACGGTAGAAAGTGAGGTGGTCCTGGCCGTCGATTTTGACAGAGCACTGGCCGGCGGTAATCTCCATGCGCTCGGCTTTGTCCGTGCCGAAGTGGTATTTTCCGGGATAGATGAGGCCGAGGGTCTTCTTGGATCCGTTGCCGAGGAAGAGGCTATGGCTGATGACCTTGCCCTCGAAGTAGATGTTGGCCTTGGCGATCGCGGTGACGTTCTCGAATGTGGTTGCGACAGATGACATAGTGCAAAGGTGGAAGAGTCTCGGGTTGAGGCCAGGTTTGTCAAGGCGGCTGGCGCTCCCCCCAGCAGCACTCAAAGGCACTCGGCCGGCTTTGCAAGAACCATAATGGCCGTTTTTGATCAGATGGCCGCGCCGGCATTTTCCATCAATGGGTCGCCATAGGGAAGATCTTCGGGGAGCGGCACGAAATCTCGAATCCAGCTCCAGAGTTGGCTGTAATCCTTGATCACGTCTCCGGAGAGACAGTCGGTGATCTGGTTGCCGGCTTCAGGATACCGCGCGATCACATCGCGGAAGGAGAACTTCGGATCGTAGAAGGCGTAGACCAGCTTGCGCATGTTTTCGATGCCCTGGTGCAGGGTGGTCCCGTATGCGGCGAAGCGGGCGGGCGAAAGGTCGTTCGCGAGGAGACCTTGATGGACGGTTTCAGCGGCCAATTGGCCGCTTTTCAGCGCGAGCAACACGCCGCTGCTGAAGACCGGATCGAGAAAGGCTAGGGCATCACCGAGCAGACACAGCCCCGGCGCGGAGCAGTAGCGCGAGTGGCGGGAGTATTCGCTGGTGATGAAGTAGTCCCCGGTGGATGCGCCCGTGGCAAGATGATCTTTTATCCACTGGTTTTCCTGGACCTCGCGATGAAAAATTAGCCGCGGCTCCTTCATGCCGTCGCGCGTGAGGTATTTTCCCTCGGCAACAACGCCCACACTCACCATATCGTTATGCTGCGGGATATGCCAGAACCACCCTTTGTCCTGCACATAAGCGACCGTTGTCGCGCCTTCGTCGATGTCCGGCTCGCGTTTTGAGCCTTTGTAATAGGTCCATACGGCAATTTTGTTGAGATAAGGGTCGCGCATCCGCCAACCGCGGCGGTTTGACGCGAAAGCTTCTTTGCCTGAGCAATCGAGCGTGATCGGTGCCTGGACCTCGTAGGTTATGCCAGACTTGTCCATCGCCTCGACACCCACCACGCTCTCGCCATCCATGAGCAACTTAGTCACAGTTGTCTCCTCACGAACCTCAGCGCCCTTTTCGCGGGCGTTATCGAGCATTATAAGGTCGAATTCCGAGCGCAGAACCTGCCAGGTCTGCGCCACGGTTTCGCGGTCATATCGGTTAAAGAAATAAAAGGGCTGGGAGCGCCGCCCATCGGGATGCACAAACGAGACGCTGTATTTTTTTACGAAGTTCGACGCCTTCATTTTTGGGATCATCCCGATGCGATAGAGCGGGGCGAAGGTGAAAGGGATGAGGGATTCGCCGATGTGGTAGCGCGGGAATCGCTCACGTTCGAGCACGAGCACGCGGTGCCCGTATTCGGCGAGGATCGCTGCGGCGCAGGAGCCGGCGGGTCCGCCGCCGATGAGGATCGCATCGTAATGTTGGGACATGTTAATGTTGAGTTATGCCTTCGGGCGTGATCAATGTGCCGTCTTAATTCGATTTATCGTCATAACACTCACATCGACGAGGACGTCGCCGAGCCTTATGGACCCAGACCGTAATTGACAACCAGCAATTTGCAATGGCATTGATCGCGAACTGCGATAGACGATTGTGAGGAGCCACCATTTAGATTTCGCAGCGGTCGGAACCATGGACTCTCGATGGGAAACGCGAGCACGAAGAGACCGAGATGCGCCGCGCCCCTGATCAGCAGTTCTCATTTTGCCTTCTGGCGGCACCAAGAACCGGCTAAAGCCCGGACTCGAAGGCCATGGAGAGGCGTGGTAGGGGTCCGACAGCTTCTCCCAATTGCTCCGAGAACAAAGCTGAAGAGCGGACACTGGCCCTAGGAGGTGGGGTGGGGACGGCTCGTCCCCAGGTCCTCTCCGATAGGCAATCGAACTGGGGACGAGCCGTCCCCGCCCCGAAGAGTTTTGCACGACGGTTTGCAGGGTTTGGAGTCCCGCCTTCAGGCGGCCATGGGCCAAAATGAGAACTGGTGCCCTGATCAGCAGCGCGTTTGACAACTGAACTCAGTGTGGTTACATCACGAGATGCGGACGAGTTGTGGAATGGAATTGTTGATGACGCCTGAGAAGCGAGTGCTGGGTGGGCAGAGGAGTTGAAGCCCTCCTGCTTCGTTTTATGGACCTCGAACCCTTGGAGCCGCCTTTTGCGGCTGATTCACCGTCGGAAAGAACTTTGCCACCACGTTCGATGGACCACCGCGATCTCCGGCGCGATGATTTCTGGCGTCGTATCCCCGGCTATGCCGAAGTGGATGGCGGCGAGTTTCACACGCACGGTTTTCAGGCGCGGCACACGGTGACCAACGTCCGGCAGTTGCGTGAGACCGTGGGGAATCTGGTGCCGGACTCGCTCTACGAGGATGTGGTGGGCGGCCTCAAGAACGCACCGATGGCGCTCCGTATTTCACCCTATTTGCTTAGTTTGATCAATTGGGAGGAGCCACACAGCGACCCCATCCGCACGCAGTTTCTGCCGCTGGCCTCGGAGCAGGTCCCGAATCATCCGGAGCTCCGCCTTGACTCGCTGCACGAGCAGAGGGATTCTGCGGTGCCTGGCTTGACGCATCGCTACCCTGATAAGGCGCTCTTCCTGCCGTTGGATTCGTGCCCGGTTTATTGCCGTTTCTGCACACGGAGCTATGCCATCGGCGGGGACACCGCGATCGTGGAGAAAGTGAAGCTCTCCGCCCGCATCCAGCGTTGGGATGACGCGTTCGCCTACATTGCGTCGAGGCCCGAGCTTGAGGACATCGTCATCAGCGGGGGTGACACCTACAATTTAAAAGCCGAACAAATCCAAATGATCGGGGAGCGGTTGTTGGGCCTGCCGAACATTCGTCGCATTCGGTATGCGACGAAAGGCCTCGCGGTCTTGCCGCAGAAGATTTTGACCGACACGGACTGGGTGGACGCCCTGACGCGAGTGGCCGAGCTCGGTCGCAGACTTCATAAGGACGTGGTGATGCACACGCACTTCAATCACCCTAACGAAATCACGGGAACCACTCAGGACGCGATGGATCGTCTGACCGAACGCGGCGTCACGGTTCGTTGCCAGACAGTGTTGCAGAGCGGCGTGAACGACGATCCGGCGACGATGCAGCGGCTCGTCCGGCGGCTGGGCTTCATCAACATCCATCCCTATTACGTTTATTTCCACGACATGGTGCCTGGCGTCGAGGATTTGCGGACTTCGCTCGCGACCGGATTGAACATTGAGAAACATGTGCGGGGTCACACCGCCGGGTTCAACACGCCTTCCTTTGTGGTGGACACCATGGGCGGCGGGGGCAAGCGTGACGGACATTCCTACGAGCATTACAATCGGGAGACAGGCATCGCTGTGTTCACAAGCCCAAGCGTGAAGCCAGGCGCCCACTTTCTTTACTTCGACCCGCTGCGCACGCTGGATGAAGAACAGCAGCGCCGTTGGCAGGTCGCGAGCGAGCGGCACCGGATGATTGACGACGCGCTGGATTCAGCACGGCAGCCAACACGTCGGTGAGGCCTAATCGAGAATTATCTTTGAGGCTTGTGCAAACAGGCAGAGACCGTTTTTCACACAGCATCCGAACCCTTAATAGGCACCAAAAACCATGGCTAAAACCACCCCCATCCCCGCCCCTGACCTCACTCAACGTCCACCCCGCAGCCCGCGCAGCCGTCTCGGCGGTTATGTGCTCCTGCCGCGCCTGCTCGACAAAGGCCGCGCCACTCTTGTGGGCAAGAATGGGGAGTATCACTACAACTGCCCTCTGGATCAACACATCCTCAAGTTTGCGGGTATCGACGCAAAGAAGCTGCTCGCGGAGCTGAAGAAAGGCAAAGGGGATGGCGAAATTCTCGACTGGGTCACGTCTCAATCAAAGCCCATCCGCAGCCCGTGGGAAATCCAGCAATGGAGCGACTATCACGACCGGCGCGGCCCTGACAGCGACGCGGAAACTCTGCAATTCTTCGTTGGATACACGAGCAAGCTTTCCCTGACCCGGGAGGACATCAAAACGTGGGCCGACCTTCTTGATCTGGATGACCACGTGAGTTTTGGAGGGAAGGCCTGATCGACGCTGCACTGCGTATTCACCAACCGACAGCTTGCGGATGTCCTCCGATGGAGTGCGCATCTCAGATTGTTCGTGCTCGCGTTTCCTACGCGTAATCGTAATCGTAATCGTCATCCCATGAACCGCCGATTCAACCACAAATGTTGAGTGACCAAAAATGTTGAGTTGAGCGCGTTTTTTCAATGCCAGCGGCCTCCGTGTAAGGCTTTAACTCAACATTATTGGTCTTCTCGGACAATGGCAGTAGCGTCCAATGCTGAAACCGTTGCTTCCGAGCGATTGAGCCTTTTGGGAGGCCTGTTTTGGAAAGAAGTTTTATGACAGAATGTTGGTTATCCCCAGACGAAATCGCAGCGCATCTCGGGGTTAATTCGGACACGATCTGCAACCGGATCGATCGGAAGAGCATGCCCGCGCACAAGCTCGGGCGACTTTGGAAGTTCCTCGCGTCGGAGGTTGACGGATGGATCAAAGGGGGGTGGGCGGGCGACACGGCGAAGGAGTCCCACGCCCCAGAAGCAAAACAGCCAGGGAAACGTTCATCAAATCAAAACCCGACCAAATGAGGACCGACCGACAAAAATGAGCATTGACCTCAATCAGTTGATCAAACTGCGGCTGACTGTCGCGCGGTTTGGCGAAATGGATGGAGCAGGTTGGTGGAACACTCAAGGGATTCTGTGAAAAGCCGGACGGTCCGTTCTCGCCCGTGGCTTCCCGGCCACTCATTGGTTCGCCCAAGCAAGAATTGCTTGTGCTGTTGCTGCGGCTCGGTGCGCCGCCTTTTTTTCTCCACCGGGATGCCTCACCCTCTGGAATCTCCCAGCAGAGATTGAGGACTCAGTCTCACGACAATGGTCGGCGGTGTGCCGACATCCAAATGATTGGACCCCTTTTTTTGAGAGTTTGGCCACCCGTAACTCTGGCGACCTCTTGCATCACCTCAAGGAGCAGAACCTTATCGAAGCCAGCACTGTTCAGGCGATCATACCTCTGCGCCGTTCAGCCGAGGGCAAGGCCGTCGCTCTGCCGGGCACCGGACAAGCGACCCGAGACACAGTGATGCTTCTGGCGGCCGGGTTTTCCAAAGGGGAGAGACAGAATCTCGCGGTGCCATATATCAGATCAGAATCGTGACCACCGCACCGCCATCATCATTGAAGTATTCGAGGCGACTTGTCCGCAACGACAGAATCGCACGTTCGTTCACAGCGAATTGGGATGCGTCTGATTCGCCCTCCCGGATTGCATGGATTCGGCCAGGGTATCGTAGATTTCGAGGATAGTGCGGTTGGTGTCGTTGATGAACTTGTCCTCGTCATTACGCTTCACGATAGGGAAGGTGTCCATGATGTAGGCCTCGGCGGCGCGGGGCGTTGGGAACGCTTGGGGCAGGAAGGCGGGTTGCTGACGCCACGACGATTCGCGGATTGAGCCTTTCATCGCTGCACGGCGAAGCAACCTAGGCCGGTGATTCATCATTCTTCGTTCAAGGATGACGCGTTTGGTGCGGTAGCCGCCGTTGAACGTGGCTTCGTCCTTGCGCTTCACGATGGGGAAGGTGTTGAGGATAACAGCCATGCGTTGTGGCTAATGTGTGTTGGCGTTCATTTTTCGGATGCGAAGCGGCATACCAACAGAGAGCAGCGACCTCGCGTGGCTGCCACATACAGCAAAGCGCGTTTTTGACGGAAGCGCTCGGACGTTTTGTCAACCGCATCCATTTCATCCAGCTTTCCGGCAAGGATGACGTGGTCGAACTCGAGTCCTTTGACGCGGTGAACAGTGGCCATGCGCAGACCAGGCACGCCCGAATCCTCGGGCTTCCCGGGCTCGATCTGGTGCACCGCCGGACATACGCGCTTAAGGTACTTCTCGTATTCGTCCAGTTCTCGGTGGGTGCCCGCAACGACGCAAATCGTCTCAGGCCTCGCCTGTTCCTTCTCGATGAGGCGTCGGGCGTGTGCCGAGATGGCCTCGGCGACGGCGGCCTCGTTCGGGTAGGTCTGGAGCACTGGAGGCTCCCCGTGCACCAACGAACGGACACCCTGATCATCATCGGCGCCAGCATCCAAGTCATCGAAGGACAGCCCCTTCAGCAAACCGAGAGCCCAATTCTTCAGCTCTTCAGTCGTACGGTAGTTGATCCGGAGCTTTTTTCCACGTCCACGGATGTCGATGCCGCACCGGGCAAGTACCACCTGATGGCCGTAGATGCGTTGATGCGCGTCGCCGACCAAGAACAGATCGTTTTCAGTGGGCGGAACGAGGGCGCGGATCAGGCGGAATGCCTCATTACCGAAATCCTGAGACTCATCCACCAAGGCGGCACGGTACGGAAAAGAGATAGCTCTGGAGGCGATTAGGCGCGAAGCCGTCCGAAATGCATCGGCAGGTTCGCTGAGACCGCGTTCGTTGAGCAAAGCACGATATTCCTCAAACACCGGCCAGAGCTGTTTACGTTCCGGACGGCTGAGGCGATAAGATCGTCCGACTCGGGACACGGTCAGATAGGCGTCGCACGTTTCGATGCCGTGGGCCTGAATGACATTGTCCCATTCGCCGCGGATGAACTCCGCCGGAAAAGGCATGGGCTGAGCGGCAAGTTCCACAGCCTTTTTCCAAAGGTCATCCCGGGATGAATTCTCGTAGGTCAACTTGAGGTTGAACCCCTGCTTTTCCAAGAAGCGCCTCGACCAAGCGTCGAGGTTGACGACTTCAATGCGTTCCCATTCCTCCCGCGAACAAAGTTTTTTGAGATTGGATGCAATGTCCGTCGCCAGATTCTTAGTGAAAGTGGTGAAAAGCACTTTTTGTCCGGGCGCACAGATGTTTTTGGCCAACCAAGCCGCGCGATGCATCGCAACCACGGTCTTGCCCGTGCCGGCGCTGCCCAAAACGCGGACAGGACCCGAGGCGCGCATCTCGACCAACCGACGTTGTGACGGGTGCAAAAAGACTCGCCACTGTTCCAGCGGAGCAGCGAGAAGTTTCTCCATTTCCGCAGCATCCGTGATGACAACGAAGTGGCGCTTGGTGCTGTCCCGATCCACGGCGGCGGCAAAATCCGAGGTGTCGATGGATGCCTGACGAACTATACAAAGTTCGGTGCGTGCTTCATCTGCCGAATACCCGGCGGCAAGCATAAAGGCGGCCTCGAAGGCCTCGCGAGGAAGGATTTTCTCCAAACGATCCAGATCATTTTCGTCTTTTATGTCGCGAACATGACTGAGTAAAGCGCTGGGGACGCCGAGTGAAATCAACTCCTCATCAGAGAATGATTTGAATAAGGCCGGCGGTGATTTGATTTCGGGTTTTGGCGGCGCGGCGGGCGTTGCAGCCGCCATGGATTCGGCGGCGGCCTCCTGAGTCAAAACGACCTGCATGGTTCCCGTTCCAGGATGGACCGCGCAGGTTCTTCGCGTAGCCCATTGGTAAGCATCGTCATGCTTATCCACCCAAAGCAGGACATACAAGTTGCCTTGCTCGGGCTTCAGGATGATACCCCGATAATCCTGATCAATGCGGACGGATCTCAAGTTATCATCCTTGGCCCCCTTGATTTTCTCGTAGTTGTGGGTGGCGGCAGCGGGATTGGCAGCGAAGTCGTCGAGGAAGTGGCGCGTCTTTTTTTGCTGCTTCTGAGGCAGACCGCTGAAGGCTGTGAGGAAGTCAGCCCCAAGCGCGAGTTTGATTTCATGAAAGGGGTTGCTCATGTTTGTTGTGAGAGGATGGCGATGATCGTTGAAAGTTCTTGCGAACTCAGGCCGACAGTGCCAAAGGCGAACACGCGCCACCCGGCCGCATCAAATATCTCCTGATCTGCCGCGAGTTCTGGGCCAAACACAGCAATTTTCCGGTCCGGCCAAGCCGCCTCGGCAGTAGCGGCCACTCGTCCATTCGCTTCGAGTTCGAATCCTATGACGGGCCATGCAAGCTTCTGTCGCAGCAATTGCTCAAGGAAAGAAGCGAGATTCGGATTTGCCAAATCGAAATCCGGCGGCACTTCGCCTGCGCTCCCGTCCTGCGGTTCTACCGTGGGCCGATCGGGTTCTCCGCCAGCCAGAAAGTGACGATAAGCATCCGTGATTCCGGAGAATGCTCCCGATCTACCTCCGCGGACGGTGACAATGTAAGCGTGGGGCAAAAACTGGAGTCGATTCATCAAGCGCAGGAATCCGCGCCAATGTCTGGGAAAGCCCGGCTCAAGAACCCTCTGGTCATCGTCGAAGCGCACCAACAGAAATACTCCGGACGCATCCCTTTCTTTCACACTGGGATTCGTCGCCAAAGCCAGGGCTGCCACTTCGTCCGAACTGCATGACCCACCCAATCCATCACTCTGCTGCGCTTGCTCGAGAGTGGGTACTTCCGAGGAATCCTGAGAAAGCTTGCGCACTGCTTCGGCAGCGTTCGCGAGCGAGACGGGCTGCAACTGCCCCGCCAGTGTCAGGGTGTAAAGATATGACAACTTTTCCCAGAATGGGCCGGTGGGACGCGTCAGAAACTCAAGAAACAAACTCCAACTGGTGCAGCTAGCGGCGCCTTGTGCGAGAACCAGCTCATCGCCTGCGAGGATTTGCCGCGCCATGTCGCTCCGGCGTTGGGCGTGGGTTTCGCCTGTAAAGGTACTGGGGATCTTGGCGGGGTCGTTTCGATACTGAATATCCTCCCAGGTAAAACTCCAAACCCAGAATTGGCCCGATCTTACTAGCGCCTGACGTTGCTGAACGTCGAGAGCGATGCGGTTGTGTCCGGAGGCCTCGTCGGCGTGAAATCTGAAGCCATCCAAGAACACGGCCACAGGACGGCACTGGTTGGGCCGCACCGGGTAGAGGACGAAATCTGGGATGGAGGGAACGTCCATACCCGGTCCGGCTGCGACGGTAATCTGAGGGGACACCTCCCAGGCAACATCAGCTCTTCGCCAAAGGAACCCAGGTTTGTTGCGTACAATCCTGCCCTGAAGCTGTGCGCCTGGGACAGTCCGCAAACTTTGAAGGAAGGATTTCTCGAGCGCGCTCTTGATGAGCGGATGGATGTCGATGTCAGAAACTCGGCTAACGGGCTCAAGTTGATCAGAATGCTGAAGAATCGTTTCCAGCAGGCGGATGGCTGTGGTGCGCGACAATCCCGCATGGTCTCGCGCGTGACGCGATTGGAGAATACACCGATGACAGCCATCAGTGTCGTGGTCAGCTCGGGTAGCGCAAAGACACTCCTTGAGATGAACCAGGGCGCGGCGGAGGACTTCCAGAAAGACCTCCGGTTTTTGGGATAATTGCTTTAGGTAACCCGTGCCGCCGGGCACTTGGTCATAGAGCACCAAATACTTGCGGCGTTGATCCGTGCCGGGCTCGGTGCGTTCGTCAACACACCCCTTGAGGTGCTCGATGCTGCCGCGGAAATAAAGACGGAGGCCGAGATGCAAAGCCGCGACGAAGGAGGTCATGTCAGTATCCTCGTCGGTGCTGCTTGATGGCAACAACACGCGCAGCGCCTCGGAATGGAGTTCGCGGTAAAGGAACACCGCTTTGAGCGGTGCCGCGTCCTTGCCACGTTGGCGGCAGGAGAGATCGTGTTTCATTTCCTCGTCACCGTTACTGCTCTTGCGGCTCTGCACTTTTCCGCATTCTGGGCAGAGGAGAAAACCTGCGCTCGACAGATCCTTTCCTCCGAGCCGGAAGGACTCAATCTCCGGGCTGTCCTGTCCGAGGTTCACCACGCGGAAAGTAAGTTTGCCCAAGAACTCGAAGCCGAATGGGACACTGGCTCCACGAATCTGGTAAGCCTGTCGCTCGGCGTCCTCGGGAATCACAATAGACTCATGGCGATTGTAGAAAGCGGGTTCCCGTTGATCCTTATCGTCGTGACTCCGCGAGTTGCGGTCAAAGCTGGTAGAAACCACCTGACGAAGCCGCACGAGATCGCGCTTCAGAGAGGTGTCCGCCCAGTTTGGGCTTTCGCAGGCAGGGCACTCCGAGCGAGAGGGCACGGAATCGTCCACCAATGCCATATAGCTGCACGAATCGCAGAAGTGCCATTTCTGTAGCGTGTTTGCATTGACGGCCACCTGGTCGATCTTTAGCCGTCGGCCTTCGACGTAAAAAAGACTGCCCGGCGCAAGTTCAGTAATGGCGGAAGCTGCCGGACGGACGTATTCGAAAGTGATGGCTTGATATTTGCCCGCGTCCGACTTGGGCTGTTCGCGTCTTTTGAGGATCACACTGCGCAATTCTACTCCCTCTTCCGGAAAGGCGTAGTTGGGGAGGAGCCCTTCATCGGTGAAGAAGTTCAGTGTCAACTTGCCGTTGATCTGCTTCAGCATTTCGTGGATGCCGTCCCGACTTTGCTTGAGCTCGTCCAGCTCACCATCAATGGCTTCGTCACGGGCAGTGGTTTCCCGATTCTTGCGAATGGCCCGGCCTACTTTCTGAAGTCGGTTGCGCAAGTCTTCGCGGTCTTCCGCTAGCCCGGAGAGCCCGGTGAGAATCTTGTGGGTCAAACCGCCATCGCCACTTCCATCTCCGCGCGCAAATCGCGCCAGCATCTGGCGTGATTCCTCGGTCAGCTCGTCCGGTTTGAATAGGACGAGGAACCCCGTAAGCAACGAATCCAGAATGGACTCGATGAATCTGAAATAGTCGTACGGAAAGCCGGACTTGCCTGCTGGGTTTCGGACAGCATCCAACACGCGATCTATCATGTGCGGTAGAATCGCTTTTGGGTTTGTCTGCTCGCTCCAGCGGTCGA
>CAMBEJ010000012.1 GCA_945865375.1 Akkermansia muciniphila
CCAGAACATCGGCCTTTGGCCACGAGCACATCCAGGGCGGCGGCACTTTCCAATAAACCTCCAGCTTTTCGTGGTCGAATCGGCGGTTCATGGGATTACGATTACGATTACGAGTAGGAAACGCGAGCACGAAAAATCTGAGATGCGCACCCCGATTCATTGGAAGGCGATTCGAGAAAGTTTCGTGTTTTGGAACCGTGCAGATTACTATTTCCCTTATGTCCGATCTGGCAAAACAAGTCCTCCAACAGATCCGAACGCGCCACCTTCTCCCCGACGGGGCGCGCGTTCTGGTGGCAGTGTCCGGCGGACCGGATTCCATGGCGTTGCTCCATCTCCTCCAACGGCTCGCCGTTTCCAAATCCTGGAACCTCACGGTAGCCCACTTCAACCACCAACTCAGAGGCCGTGAGAGTCAGCAGGACGAGGAACTTGTGCGCGATTATTCACGTCAGAACCGAATCCATGCTGTGTTCGGATCTGCTGATGTCGCAAAGCTGAAGGCAAAATGTGCGAACTCAATAGAAATGGTAGCGAGGGGGCTTCGGCACGAGTTCCTGGCGAGGGTAGCCATCGAGTCCGACTGCGAAACAGTCGCCACCGGCCACCACTCCGACGACCAGGTGGAGCTGTTTTTTATTCGACTTATCCGAGGGGCCGGCACGGAAGGGTTATCGGGGATGTCGTGGATGTCCCCATCCCCCGCCAACCCAGGCGTGCGATTGATCAGGCCGTTGCTCGGAACCTCGCGCGTTGAGATCCTGGATTACATCAAAAAACACAGGGTCGATCACCACCACGATTCCTCAAACCAAGACACAAAAATGCTTCGGAATCGCATTCGACGCTCCTTGCTGCCACGCCTCCGCAGCGCAGGTTTCGACATCCGACAACAGGTCCTGGAAACCTGCGACATTCTGGCATCTGACTCCGCCTTCATTGCCGACTGTGCCAGAAACTGGAAAAACACACCCGATTGCAACTTTGATGCGCTGCACACGGCACTCCAACGTTCACTCCTGAAAGATGAACTCATTGAAGCAGGCGTGTCGCCTTCATTTAGGAAAATCGAGTTTCTGCGGATGAATCCGGGCAAACGTCTCGCGGTGGCGAGGAACAAAAAATTGGCACGAACCCGTGAGGGCCAATTGACAACCTCCTCCATAGACAATGAGGCCTCGCCGTCCAACGCCGGTCTGGAGGCGATGCAGACCCTGGTCGCAATCACCCCAAACGAGGGGTCATTGAGGTTTGGCGCCGTCACTTTTCGTTGGAGAGTTGTCCCTAAAATGACGAACATCCTGAGTCTGCCACGAACTCCTCACCTCGAAATGTTCGACGCCGACGCTGTCGGTGTCCAAATCAAGCTCAGGTATTGGCGGCCTGGGGACCGTTTTCAGCCCATAGGACTCCAAAAAGCATCCAAGCTCCAAGACCTTTTCACAAATGCGAAGTGGGGCCGCTCGCAACGGCACAACGCAGTGCTTGCGGAATCGCACGAAGGGGCCTTGTTCTGGGTGCAGGGGATGCGCATTTCTGAGATCTTCAAAATCACACCCACAACCAAAAGAGTTCTAGTTTGGGAATGGGACACAACCGGCCAGGACCAACCGGAGGCTCCCTAATTTCGTGGGAGCGGCGCCAATGATGGAACGTGGATCGTCTCCATCAAGTTGCGGCCCATCGATATTCACCATTGCGAGCCGAAGGGGGTGTGCTAGTGTTGGCACCAATAAAAGACGATGTCGGACAATAAAAAAGGCTACGATAACGGGAAGGACGACAAAAACGGCGAGGTGAAAGTGCCACCACGCACGGTTTTGATTTGGATCGCAATCTTAGCCACGATTCCGCTCCTGGTCTTTTTCAGGGAGAAGACTGAACCTCGCTACAAGCAGCTCACCCACCAGCAATTCCTTGAGAAAGTGCGATCCGACGTCATCGTTGAAGGGTTCATAGACTACAACCCTCAGTCCCCTCTGCGGGAAATCACGGGAAAGGTTCGAGAGGGAGATAAGACCGTCCCCTTCAAGCTGGAAACTCGTTTAACCGAGGCTCTGGAGGAAGAGCTCCTCGAGACCGGGAAGTTCAAACCGGTAACTCCCAACTCATTCTTGGTGAACGTTTTTTACGGCATCCTGCCCTTCATTCTCTTCGCCGCGATCATCTATTTTTTCCTGATACGCCAAATCAAGATGGCCGGAAAAGGTGCCCTGAGCTTTGGCAAAAGCAAAGCGCGCCTGCTCAACAAGGAAAAGAACAGGATCACCTTCAAAGATGTGGCCGGAGTGGAGGAGGCCAAGGATGAGGTTTCCGAGCTGGTCGAGTTCCTGAAAGATCCCAAGAAGTTCCAAAAACTTGGAGGACGTATCCCAAAGGGCGTGCTCATGGTCGGCGCTCCGGGCACAGGGAAGACACTTCTGGCGAAGGCTATTGCCGGGGAGGCTGAAGCTTCCTTCTTCAGTATCAGCGGTTCGGATTTTGTTGAGATGTTCGTGGGTGTCGGAGCGAGCCGCGTGCGCGACATGTTTGAACAGGCTCGTAAAAGCATCCCCTGCCTGATTTTCATCGATGAAATTGATGCCGTCGGGCGAAGCCGGGGAGTCGGTCTCGGAGGCGGCAATGACGAGCGGGAACAAACTCTCAACGCTCTGCTCGTCGAAATGGACGGCTTTGACACACAGGAAGGCATCATTATCATCGCCGCAACCAATCGGGCTGACGTGCTAGATCCGGCATTGCTGCGCCCCGGCCGTTTTGACCGGCGCATCACCGTCAATCTTCCTGACGTGCGTGGACGCGAGGCCATCCTGAAGGTACACGCTCGGAACGTGAAGCTCGACCCCACCGCCGACCTTTCTGTTATAGCGCGGGGAACTCCTGGCTACTCAGGAGCGGAGCTTGCCAATTTGTTGAATGAAGCCGCCCTTCTGGCCGCTCGAAGCAACAAGAAGTCAGTGGGCATCACCGAATTAAGCGAGTCGCGGGACAAGGTCCGCTGGGGACGCGAACGACGCAGCTTGGCGATGTCCGACGAAAACAAGAAGCTCACCGCGTGGCATGAGGCAGGGCATGCGATCGTGAACGTGCTCCTCGAACACACACACCCTCTTCACAAGGTGACCATTATCCCCAGAGGCCCTGCCCTGGGGGCGACGATGTCCCTCCCCAAGGAGGATGTGCTCAACCACGGCAAGAAAGAAATGCTCGACATGATCGCCGTCATGATGGCTGGGCGAATCGCGGAAGAGATCATTTCCGGAGACGTTTCGACAGGAGCCGGTGGGGACATCCAGCAGGCGACGCAGTTGGCGCGTGCCATGGTCTGCCAGTTCGGCATGAGCGACCGCATCGGCATGGTCCAATATGTGGATGATGAGGAATTATTTATCGGCCGCGACATGCTGCGCAGGAAAAGCTACAGCGAACACACAGCAATGGAAATCGACGCGGAAGTGAAGCGCATCATCGACGAAGGCTATGAGCGGGCGCGAAAGCTGTTGGAAGAACATCGCGACAAACTTGAATTGATCGCCAAGGCACTCTTGGAAATCGAAACATTGCAAGGGAGCCAGGTTGAGGAAATTATCAAGACGGGACGGTTCACCCTGCCCCCTGAGGAGCCCCGAAGTCCGCCTCAAAAAGGGTCCGGTGCCCCCGTTCCCGTCGAACAATCGTTGGCCGCACCGCCCAAGTTAGACCCCGGTCTCGGCTCTCCCAGTCCCGCTCCGGCCTGACTCGTCGGTCGCCGCTTCTCCAGGTCGTCCGTTGACTCAGCGCCGTTTCTCAGTCTCCAAATCATAATTAGTTTACTGTAAATGGTGAGATCTCCTCCATCGGTGATAATCGCTCCCTCCCTCCTAGCCGCCAACTTCGGGAGGATTGAGAACGAGGCAAGGCGAGTGTCCAGATCGGGGGCTGAATGGCTCCATCTCGACATCATGGACGGTCATTTTGTTCCAAACATCTCTTTCGGCCCGGGCATGGTAAAAGCGGTTCGCACCGCCACCGACCACTTCCTGGATGTCCATCTCATGTGCTCAGCCCCAGACATTCTGCTCAAGCAGTTTGCCGACTCTGGAGCTGACCAATTGACCATCCACGTCGAGCTCAACGATCTGGTCGAAGGGCTGATCTGGAAAATCAAATCCATGGGCATCAAGGCGGGCCTCGCCATCAACCCTCCGACGTCCCTTTCTTTGGTGCGCCGTTATCTGGACCGAATTGATACTCTCCTGATCATGACAGTGAATCCAGGATTCGGAGGGCAGCCGTTCATCCCAGAGACTCTGACCAAAATCGAGCTCGCACGGCAGTGGAGGGGCCAGACCTCGGGGCAACGGTTTCGGATACAAGTGGATGGTGGAATCACGACTGAACGGGCGATAGAGTGCGCCCTTTCTGGAGCAGACACTTTCGTGAGCGGGACATCGTTGTTCGGACAGCACAACCTGAAGGCGGCGGTGCGGAAGATGAGAGGATCGATCACACGAGCGCTCCAATTAAGCGGCAACCCAACCGTTGACACTGCGGCAGGCTCTGTTTAGTCTTGATCCAAGATTTAAACCATTAAGTGCTTTTCAATCATGCTACGTATCTGTTTGATCCTGTCGATCCTCGCCGGCCTCGGAGCTCTCGCAATCGCCCAGTTCCGGGTTGTGGAAAAGATCAGAGTGATCACCGCCGAACGGGATGAGAACGGAAGCCAGAGAGATACCGCCAACCAAGCGGCTTCAAAATCCAAGGCCGAAGCCAAAGCGGCGAAAGAAAGCGGTGACAAATCCGCCCAAGAACTTGCCATCGCAAAGGGGGAGCTTGAAACCAAGACCGCAACCCTCGTGGAACAGGAAAAGCGGGCGAACACGCTTTTTGCCACCCTTCAAAAGACCACCGCTGAAAAGATTGAAGCAAATCGTGAGCTCGCACAATGGCAGGCGCTCGGCGTCACCCCTGACCAGATCAAAGCCATTCAAATCTCGTCGAAAAAAGTAGCCGAGGAACGGGATGCGATTGAGGACGAGAAGAAGGTTTTGGTTCGCAATAACCGGCAATTGGCGGGCGAGCTCAGCCGATACCGAGGCGATTCCACCAAGGTTGAGCTGCCAGCGGGTCTTAAAGGTAAAATCATCGGTGTGGACAACAAATGGGAGTTCGTCGTCCTGGACATCGGCAGCAACCAAGGAGTTATGGAATACGGAGAACTCATGGTGAACCGGAACGGCAAGTTGGTGGCGAAAGTGCAGGTGACGAACGTTCAGGCCAACAGGAGCGTCGCCAATGTCATGTCCGAATGGAAGCAGGCGGACGTTCAGGAAGGCGATCAAGTTATTTACTAATCAACTGACAACCCCTCGATGGCTTGGTCAGCCGGTATGTTAATTTCGTACCCAAGCACGATCAAGAAATCGACCGCTTTCATGAAAAGTATTATCTTTCGCATCCTCTGCTTGCTCTGCCTTGGCTTTGTTTCGGTGACCCTCGTAGGATGTGCCACTCGCGAAGACGATGAGCTCTCACAAAGGCCCTGGAATTCTCCGAAACGGTGGGAAAATGGTCTTCCATCCGCCATCACAGAAGGGCGGTAGGAGGCTCGGTTGGGGGTTTTTTAAGACCCCGTTGCTCCACTTGCCTGATAGGGTGTTCGGTGGCCGATCGAGAGGACACGTTCTGGAATGCAAGCACGAACCACCATTCAGTGTGTCTCTTCCAAAAGAATTATTCCAGGATTGACGCTTCGCAAGCTGGCTCCTTTGAGGGTTCAAAAGCGAGTCAAGGGTTCTCTCAGTGCCGAGGCGCGTTCGCCGTTCTGGCCCTTGTCTTGTTGGTCGCCCACTCTTCCGGTGGCCTCCTCTGGGCGCAATCCCCGAGGTTGTTGACTGAGATTCAGAGTGTTCGAGAACTCAGCAGAGATGCGGTGACCCGTGGTATCCCCGTCCGACTTCGCGGGGTTGTGACACTCCAAGACGAAGGCAAGTCCGAGTTTTGGCTACAGGACTCAACCGGAGGCATCAACGTCGCCCGAACGGGAACTCCTTCGCCCTTGAAAACCGGGCAGTTGGTGGAAGTCATTCGCAAAACCAGCTCTAGTGACCCTTCACCGAAGATCCTCTCTTCGGCCGTCAACATCCTCGGTTTAACCACCCTCCCAGAACCAAAACCGCTCAACCTGTATCTCATGCAGCGTGGAAGTCAGGATGCTCAATGGGTGCAGTTTGAAGGGGTTGTTCGCGAATACAACCGCACAGAAAACGTCGTCAAAATGACTGTTTTCACTTCTGAAGGCAGAGTGCTCTTGAAATTCGTCAAAAATGGTCGCCCACTCGACCCGAAGCTTTACGTGGATGCGGAGGTTCAAGTCCGCGGAGTTTACGTCGCAGAACCAGACAGCGGAAAACTACTTGCGAGCGGATTCGTGTTCTACGGCGGCCCAGAGTTCATCGAAAGATTGGTGGATCCTCCCCTAGACCCATTTTCCCTCCCACTCCAGCAAATCGATGCCCTCTCGCCGAAACCGTAAGAAACAGCGCTGACGCCCTGCTGACCATTATCAATGACATCCTGGACTTCTCCAAATTCGAAGCCGGAAAGATGGTGCTTGAGACCGTTGATTTCAATTTGAGACAAATCTTGGAAGAGACACTCGATTTGCTCGCGGTAAAGATTTACGACAAGGCTTGATCTCGGCATGGTGTTGCCACAGGAGGTGCCGATCTATCTGCGAGGCGACCCAGGCCGACTCACACAAATCATACTCAACCTCCTTGGCAATGCCGTCAAGTTCACTGGTAAAGGGGGCGTTTTGGTTTCAATCGCCCTCCGCGAATCCTCGGATCAGACTGTCACTCTGGCATTCGAGATTCAGTCACTCTGGCATTCGAGATTCAGGACAGCGGGATCGGGACCCCTGAAGCGGCTCAAAAGCGCCTTTTTCAGGCGTTCAGCCAGGCCGACAGCTCCACAACTCGCAGATTTGGCGGGAGCGGTCTGGGGCTCGCAATCTGCAAACGGTTGATCGAACTCATGCAAGGTAAAGTCGGAGTTCGAAGCAGTCCGGGGAATGGATCCGTTTTCTGGTTCCTGGCCCGGTTTGAAATACAACCCGCTCCTCCAGCCGCCGGAGTGCCGCATAGAACTCAGGTGACAAATCCTGTCATCGGAGTGGCCATCGGCCACATTCTCCGTCAACAACTCACATGCGACCTAGCCCGGATGGCGACTCATGTGAGGTTCGTCAACTCTCAGGACGAAGCGCTGACGGCCATCGGTTTTCCGGCCTCCACATCAGCCCCGGCAGCGATCCTCATATTCGATCAAGCAACCGACCCGCGTTCCTCGCTTCCGAGTCCTCTTACCCTGGGCAACGCACAGTCAATTGTACTCGTGAAACCCGGGACCCGATTGGATGAGTTCGGGGAGGTGAATACGCGGCGCACTCGGTTCATGCGGAAGCCGCCGAAGTGGGAGGATCTATGGGATACCCTTGAAACGCTCTCTCATTCGAACATTCCTGAACGAGCGCGAGCACTCCCATGGGAACCTTCGCCAACAACCCCGCCCCGCCCCGCCCCGCCTCAGTCTGCAATCCTCAAGACCAACCAACACCTCCAGATTTTGGTCGCTGAAGACAATCCTGTTAACCAGGTGGTGATCCTAAGGATGCTCCAACGCATGGGCCTCAAGGCGGATATAGCCGCCAATGGACTGGAGGTTTTGGAAGCGATCCAGAAAAAATTCTACCACCTCATCCTGATGGATTGTCAGATCCCCGAATTGGATGGATATGAAACCACACGACGTCTGATCGCGGACGATTCTCTCTTCAGCCGGCATGGAGGACAGAGGCCCATTATCATCGCCGTGACCGCAAATGCCCTCGAACATGACCGGCAAAAATGCGCTGACGTCGGAATGGATGATTACCTGAGCAAGCCGATGCGGCTCAACGATCTTCGAGACATGATCGCCAAATGGGAACCACGGATTGAGTTCGTCGAGATGGCCAAAAAAGGTTGAATCCATCGTCGATCTACACCACTTTCATGCCGTGGCAAAATCAGCGTTAGGTCGCGGGCTGGGTGATCTCATGGAGGCCGCATCGAAGAGCGCGCCTCTTCACACCAACGAGTCTCCGGGACGACCCGTCGTGTCGTCGCTCGACCAGGGCTTCCAAACCATCCTGGAAACGTCGGCCTTTGGCACCAGAACCGATGGGGTGCTCTTGGGGGAAGGATCGGCCAATCGATCCTCTCTCGGGAGCACCCCGCTCCTGACGGATGCCGCAGCTCGGTTCGCAGTGAAAGTTCTGGTCGCTCAGGATATTCTGCTTTTGACGCTGTCGTTCATGGTGGTGATCGGCCACGCAGGGACGTTCGGATGGATCCAAGTGATTGTGTGTTCGGCGTTGGTGGCCCTCGGTGCCACCTGTGCGATCATGGCCTTTTTTCTGGCACAAAAAAGAGTAGATCTCCAAACGGTTCCACATGAAACCCTAGCCCCTTCACAGTTCAAGGCCTTGTCGAAAGCGCCTCCTCCCCGGTTTGAGACGAAACCGAGATGAAACACTCTTTGCTAAAGAGATTCATCCAATCCTTGCAGAGTGCCCTCCTCTGCACAGGGTTGTTAGCCGAATGGACCTCCCTGGAGGCAGCCTTCCGGCGGATCAATCATGACAACCCCAGAGATCCCACGGCAGCAAAAATCTTCCAGCTCGAGAATGGACTCACTGTTTATCTCACAGAAAATCATCAGTCCCCTCGTTTCACGGCAGAGATCGCGGTTCGAGTAG
This sequence comes from Akkermansia muciniphila, assembly GCA_945865375.1. Lineage (GTDB taxonomy): Bacteria > Verrucomicrobiota > Verrucomicrobiia > Limisphaerales > F1-80-MAGS106 > F1-80-MAGS106. The sequence continues at coordinate 8,786 of CAMBEJ010000012.1, forward strand.
GAAGCACGCATGACCCAGTGGATTCCACTGGTTTGGCACATTACCTTGAGCACATGCTTTTCAAGGGGACGAAGAAGATGGGCACTCTGAATTTCGAAAAGGAAAGAGCCTATCTCGAAAGGATCTCAGACCTCTACGAGCAACATTTCAGGGAATCAAACCCGGAGAAAAGGAAGGCCCTTTATTCGGAGATAAACGCCGCATCCCAATTAGCCTCGCGCTACGCGATTCCCAACGAGATGGACAAGCTCTACAAAGCAATGGGTGAAACCGGGCTCAACGCCCACACTCATGACGAGGAAACGGTTTACACCGTCAACCTCCCGGCCAACCGGCTCAGGCAGTGGGCTCTCATCGAATCTGACCGCTTCCAGAACCCTGTATTCCGTTTGTTTCAGGCTGAGCTGGAAGTGGTCTACGAGGAGAAGAATCAGGCTCTAGATAACGAGGGCCAGATTCTCGAGGATGCAGTCCGGAGGATCTTATTCAAGAAACACCCTTACGGACAGCAGACAGTAATCGGAGACGTGGAACATCTTAAGAATCCTTCATTGAAGAATCTTCACGAGTTTTTCGGGACCCATTACGTACCGAATAACATGGCGGTCCTCATCTCAGGGGACGTGAACACCCAGGAAGCCATCCAACTCATCGACGAACACTTTGCCTCTTGGAAATCCAAACCCCTTCCATTGAGAAAAATAGGGGCCGATCCCCCGCCCCAGTCCGTCGAACGTGTCACGGTGAAATACCAAGGTGAAGAGTCTGTGCTGCTCGCGTTTCGGCTTTCGCCAAGGAACCATCCTGACACGGAGATTCTTAAGCTCGTTGACATGACCCTGGACAATTCTGTAGCGGGACTGATTAACATCAATCTCAATCAGAAGCAGAGGGTTCGACGAGCCGGTTCGAGTGTCGAGTTCATGAATGACCACGGTATGCAATACCTCTGGGGCATCCCCAAGAAGGGACAACCTCTCAAGGAGGTCGAGGCGCTGCTCCTCACCCAGCTCAAGGTTCTGCAGGAAGGGCAATTCGACGACTGGATTTTGCACGCGATCATCACGGACTTTAAGAAGTCCCGGAAAGCCAGCCTTGAATCGGACGATGCAAGGGTGGCCCTCATGCGAAGCTCGTTCCTTTCCTTCGCAGATTGGGATCATACGGTCGGCGAACTGGATCGGATGGAAAAACTGACCAAACAAGATCTCGTCCGTGCTGCCAGAAAATATTACAAAGGAGGCTTCGTTGCGGGCTATCGAGTGGACGCACAACACGAGTTGCCTTCCATCCAAAAGCCGGACATCGAGAGAATCAACATTGACCCCTCGAGGCAATCTGATTTCGCAAAAGAGGTGCTGTCGATGCCCGTTGAAAACCTCAAGCCTGTGTTTGTGAAACCAGGCGTGGATTTTCAGAAGCAACGCATCCAGGAAGGGATGAATTTCTATTATAGCCGCAACCCTCTCAATGATCTATTCTCTTTAACTTTCTCCATCGAGCTCGGGACACGTGAGAACAATCGGATCGGGATCGCCTCCCTGTTCCTGGACAAATCCGGCACCAGGCAGATGCCTCTGGAACGGCTCAAAAAGGAGTGGTACAAGCTGGGCACTGACTTCGCCATCACTCCCGGGGAAACCGAAACCACTCTTACGTTGAGCGGGCTCGATGAGAACCTGACGAGGTCCTTGCGCCTGCTTTCAGAGCTTCTCCAGGAACCCTCCGCAGAACCGGCCGTGCTCGCGGAATTGAAAAAAATAATCATCGCCCAACGGCTCGACCTCAAAAAGGACTTTCGCACGATCGGTTCGGCACTTTCTGCGTTTGGCCGATACGGCACGAATTCCCCCCAACTCCGAGCACTCTCCAATGACGCCCTTCAAAGCCTTCAGATCTCGGAGCTCCACAACCTCACGCGAACCCTTCTTGACTACAAACACGCGATCGGTTACACGGGCGCTCTTCCGAAGGAAACAGTGATCGAACTCTTGAAAACATGGAGGCCCCGAGAAGGCCCACTGAAATCCACCCCGGCACACGGTTTTCTCAGCGTTCAAAGCGTGCCCACCAACCGTGTCTTTTTTCTCCACAAGGAAATGGCTCAGGCTCAGATTCAAGTGGACTTGGGTGGAGATCCGTTTGACGAAGGCTCTCAAACTAGCATCCAGCTCTTCAATGAGTATTTTTCGGGCGGCATGTCCGGTGTGGTGTTCCAGGAACTCAGGGAATCGCGCGCGCTGGCTTATTCAGCAGGCGCCATTTATTTCGGCGGAGCTCGGAAAGGGGAGCAATCTACCCTGTCCGGTCACATCGGATGCCAGGCTGATAAGGCAATCGAGGCGATCGCGGCCTTCATGGATCTACTTCAAACTCTCCCTGCATCGAAAGAACGATTTGAAGAATCTCGAGACGCGGTCATCAACCGGTATCGAACATCCAAACTCGGTTTCAGGGAAGTGCTCGGTGCAGTTCGCTCCTGGGAGCGCTTGGAGATCCCGATCGATCCCCGTTCGCACCGCTTCCACGCTGTGAAGGCAGCGGAGCTCGAGACGCTGCTAGAGTTTCATCGCCATTGCATCAAAGATAAAAACCTGATCATATCCGTGGTTGGCGACCGATCAAAGATCCGGATCGGGGCTCTCAATAAAATCGGAAACATGACGGAAGTCCATGTGGATCAATTATTTGCATTTTGAATCAAAACGCCACATCATCCTTCACTACTCGCTTTCCTAGGCACCGGGGCAAAAACTAATGCTCTTCGATGCACCGGATTGTAGGATGGAGATAATAACGAGGGTAGGCCTCTTGCAAGACCTACCCCCGAACCCAAGCACCCAAATCCTCCCATCCACCAGAACAATCTGGCGAAGTCTGAAATCGCCGAACACCAATTCTAAAGTCAGCCTTAAGGAGGACGCCAAGCATGAGGCAGCGCACAACCACCGCCACACGCCTTTCGATCAGATCAGCCGACGGAATCTATGTGACTCTTTGTTGACTTAAAAGTTTCTGCCTTTCTTCAAATTACTTGATAATATTACATTCCCAGAATAATGCGGATCACAAATCTTAATTGCAGCGATGACATCGGTGCCAGCTCGTGGATGGTAGAGATCGAAAACCATCGAATCTTGCTCGATTGCGGATGCCACCCGAAACGGGACGGTCGAGAGACGCTTCCGCTGCTTGACCAGTTCAAAGATGCCGAGGTGGATGCGATAGCGGTTTCCCACTGCCATCACGACCATGTAGGGGCTCTTCCAGTTGCCATCCGGCTTTTCCCCAAAGCTCACGTCCTGATGACCGAACTGAGCTACTGTTTGGTCGAACGCGTGCTCCATAACTCCGTCAACGTGATGAACCGTCAGCGCGCGGAGTCCGGGCAGATGGATTATCCGCTCTACACCCACATCGAACTCGATGGGATCGCTCATCTGTTCCAAGGGTTTCAGTACAACCGGGAAATCGAGTGGGCAGCGTTCCATAAAACGCGACTTCTCAACAAGTCCCCCACCCTTGAATTCTACGATGCAGGCCATGCTCTCGGATCTGCCGGCATGATGCTTCGGGGCACTCATGAAAATCTTTTTTTTACAGGGGACGTCTCCTTCCGGGACCAAACCATTTTGAAAGGCGCGCGGTTCGAAGGGGTCAAAGCCGATGTGCTGATCATGGAGACCACGCGGGGTAACCGCATCGTGCCACAAGGCTTCACGAGAGAGTCGGAGATCGATCGTCTGGCTCGATCGATCCAGTCTGTTATCGCGAGAAGGGGCTGTGTTCTGATTCCTGTGTTCGCACTGGGTCGGACGCAGGAAATTCTAGCTCTTCTAGCCCTCCTCATGGCGGATGGGAAGGTCCCAAAGCAACCCCTCTACATCGGAGGCCTGGGTCGAGTTTTCACAGATATCTATGACGCCCAAATACACCGAACCCATCGCAACTTGAGCGGAATGGCTCTGTCCCAGTCCCATAACCTGATGGTTGTCGAAAAAAAGCAGCTTGAGAACATGAAGCTCCGCAGCGACAAGATATTCGTTATCACCGCCGGCATGATGACCGAGCACACAGCCGCGCACGACCTCACTGCACGCATGGTCGGGGACGAGAAGCACGGGATATTTTTTGTCGGCTACGCGGACCCAGGAACTCCTGGAGGGCGACTCAAGGCGGCTAAGCATGGGGAGACCTTTCTGTTTAGTGGCTCCGCGGGACTCGTCACAAAGAGGTGCGAAGTGGAGGACTTCGACCTCACCGCCCATGCAAACCGGGACGAACTCGTGGAGTTTGTCGGCAAAGTCTCCCCAAAAAGCGTGGTCTTGGGACACGGTGAGCCTGAATCCAAAGCTTGGTTCAAAGAAGAACTGAGCAAACGCTTTCCCGCAATCAACGTCCTGAACCCTGAGCCCGGACAAACTTTGACCGTTTGACTCGGCCCAGGAAAACTCGATGTGTTCTTTCTCCGAAAATCCCCTCGATGCTTCGAGCAAATCCTCACTCTAACCCCCCGGAACTTCTGGCCCCAGCAGGCGACTGGACATGCGCCCGGGCTGCCGTGGAGAATGGTGCCGACGCCATTTATTTCGGGCTAGAAAAATTCAACGCGCGCATGCGTGCACAAAATTTCACGACGGAGGATCTCCCTGCGTTGATGGAGTTTTTGCATTCCCGAGGTGTCAAAGGTTACGTGACTTTCAACACCCTGGTGTTCACAAACGAGCTGGAGGATGCAGAAAATCTCCTCCGTTTGATCATCCGCGCGAGAGTCGATGCGGCGATCGTTCAAGATGTCGGCATTTGCAGACTGATTCGTCGCCTTTCACCCGATTTCCCAATACACGCCTCAACCCAGATGACGATCACGAGCGCCGCGGGAGTTGACTTCGCCAAAGCCTTGGGGTGCAATCTGGTGGTGCTGGCGAGAGAGTGTTCAATCAAGGAGATCGACGTCATCAAGAAAGCGGGTGCTGGGGTGGCCGCGCCTGGAACTCCGGCTGAGTCGTCGATGCCCTTGGAGGTGTTCGTACACGGAGCGCTTTGCGTCGCCTACTCGGGCCAATGCCTCACGAGCGAGGCTCTTGGCGGTCGCTCCGCCAACCGGGGCGAGTGTGCGCAAGCGTGCCGATTGCCTTACGAGCTCGTTTCGGACGGCAAAACAGTCCCTTTGGGAAACCGACGTTACCTCCTGAGCCCACAGGACCTGTCGGGTTTGGAGACCCTCCCCCAGCTTATCCAGGCGGGCGTCAGTTCGTTCAAAATCGAAGGCCGCCTGAAATCGCCTGAATATGTCGCGAACATCACTCAGGCTTATCGCCAAGCCATCGACCAAGCCTGTCCCACCACGGTTTCACCGCCGTCTAGCCAGCCTCGCGAGATCCAAAAGACAGTTCGTTATAATATGGAAATGGCGTTCTCTAGGGGCCTTTACACAGGCTGGCTGAATGGCACGAATAATCAATCCCTGGTCCACGCCCGGTTTGGAAAAAAACGCGGTGTCTTGCTCGGCACCGTGTCGAGAATAACCAAAACTGAAGTCTTCGCGCAGTTGACAGCGGCGCTCAAGCCGGGCGACGGAGTCGTGTTCGACTGCGGTGACCCCGCTTCCGAGGAGGAAGGAGGGCGCGTCTATTTTGCCGACTCCATTGGAACCGAAATCCGCATCAAATTTGGTCCTGATTCTGTCAATCTGGGACGCGTTCGGCAAGGGGATCTAATCTGGAAAACCAGCGATCCTGAGCTGGAGAATCGCCTCAGAAAAACTTTCGCCGACGGAGCCCCTCTCTTTCAACGCCCTGTAACCCTTATCGTAAAAGGCTCCCTGGGAACACCCCTCAAACTCACGATGATCGACCATGATCATTGTGCGGTGCATGCCGAATCTCAAACAGTGTTGACAAGCGCCCAGAGGAGGCCCCTTTGCGAAGCCTTTCTTCGCGAACATTTGGGCCGGCTGGGCAACACCCCCTTTAGGCTTGAGCACCTCCGCCTGGAATTGGGCTCAAACCTCATGTTGCCAGTGAGCGACTTGAACCGACTCAGAAGGGATGCCTGCCTGCAAATGGTTCGGAAACGAGAATCTAGGTCTCCCTGGACCGTGTTGTCCACACCCCCCGATGGCGGGCTTTTCCAAAAAGAATCGTCGCCGGATGAGGGTCTGGCAAGCAAGCTGCCTGCCGTCCCCACTCTAATTCCACTGGTACGTTCCTTAGACCAACTCAACACCGTACTGGAATTGGGTCACAAGCTGGTTTACTGCGAACTCGAGGACCCAAAGCGCTATGCAGAGGCCGTCCGCCTCTACCGCAGAACCTACCCGGCTCACGACGCGTCCTCCGCGGGTCAATCGGGTCTCTTCGTGGCACCTCCACGAATTTTTAAGCCCGGCGAAGAATGGATCATGAAAATTGTGGAAGCCTCTGGTCCAGACGGGTTTCTCGTCAGGAACCACCATCACTTGAAGACCCTCCAAAACCATCGGAAGATCGGCGACTTTTCCTTGAATGTGGCCAATCCGTTGAGCGCGGAGTACTTCATGACTCGTTATCAGCCGGAACGGCTGGTCGCATCCTACGACCTCAATGCCCAGCAACTCGCGTCATTACTCAAAGCAGCTCCTCCTTGGTGGTTTGAAATCACGATCCACCAACGCATGCCGATGTTCCATATGGAGCACTGTGTCTTCTGCGCCTTTCTCTCCAGTGGCACGGACTACACCAATTGCGGACGGCCGTGTGAAAAACACAAAGTCCTCCTCCGCGACAGGGTCGGTATTGAACACGCGCTGAAAGCGGACGCTGGCTGTCGAAACACGGTTTTCAATGGCCGCGCGCAAACCGGCGCTGAGTATGTCCCCAGCCTGATGGCTCTCGGAGCTCGCTGGTTTCGAATCGAATTCGTGGATGAGTCGGCATCCGCCCTCAGACGGTGCTTGGCGTTGTACGCTCGCCTTCTTGAAGGCAAAATCTCCGGGCTCGACCTTTGGCGCGAGCTCAAACTGCAGCATCAACTCGGCGTGACACGGGGTCCTCAGGAGTGGTCCGGATAGAAACACTAAGAAGGCTATTCACAATAACATGAATAGGTATGGCGTAGGAGTTTTGGATGCTGGCAAGGCGCTCGTGAGACGCCTCTCCCCATGGATCTGTAACGAACGAGCAACGCTGCCAGCGGTCCAAAAGAACCAGCCAGAACGTTCAGGTTAATTTGAATGGCCTCCTAAAGACTCAGAAGACTGCGGACCTTCTCCAATAGGCCTTCGGGCCGAAAGGGTTTCTGCAAGAAGTCCCAGACAAGTCCCGGATCGCCTTGAAGAACGATACCGGTGTTGGTGTACCCCGAAATGAATAGGACCTTCAACTGCAACCGCTCGGATCTGAGCCTGGCAGCCAATTCCCGCCCACCCATCTGCGGCATTGTCAGATCCGTCACCAGGAGATGGATGTGACCCTCGTATGCACGCGCCTTCCCGAGAGCTTCCTCACCATGGCGAGCCTCAAGAACATGGTGGCCTTCCTCTTTCAGAACTTCGACCAGCATGAATCGCACCACCTCCTCATCCTCAACAAGCAGGATCGTTTTCGGTCCAACAACTGGAGAATGAACCGGCGACTCCATCTCTTTCGGTTCTTCCGTAGGCTGCTCTCTTGGAAAGTAGATTCGAAATTCGGTTCCCTCCATTAGTTCACTCGAAACAGTAATCTGTCCTCCCATCTGTTTGATGGCTCCATAGACGATGGAGAGGCCGAGACCCGTTCCTTTGCCGACTTCTTTGGTCGTAAAAAAAGGTTCGAATAAATGCGCTTTCACCTCATCCGACATGCCACAACCCGTGTCGGAAATGTTCAAAACAACAAAGGAGCCAGGGCTGAAATCATTCGAAAATCCGTCTGGTTTCAGTTCCAGATCCACAATCGCGGTCGTGATCGAAAGAACCCCGCCCTGTGGCATGGCATCCCGAGCGTTGATGGCTAAATTCATGATTATTTGACTCATCTGGCCAGGATCCGCTTTCACCAATCCGGCAGGTTCCATAATCCTTTTCTCCAGCCTGATATTTGCACCGATCAACCGCTGCAAAAGTTTGGCCAGGTCGTCCACAACAGCGTTCACGGACAACACTTTTGGATTTAAAATCTCTTTCCTGCTGAAAGACAGCAACTGTCCTGTCAGCGACGCCGCGCGATCCGCCGACCGCTCAATCTGGACGATAGTGTCCCGGTGAGGGTCATCGCCTTTCATCCTGCGCAGCAGAAGGCTGGTAAATCCAATGATCGCCTGCATGAGATTGTTGAAGTCATGAGCTATCCCGCCTGCCAGACGGCCTACTGCCTCCATCTTCTGCGCCTGCCGGAACTGTTCTTCCAAACGCTTGCGCTCCGAAATATCCCGCATCACAACCACCAGAAGCGCCCCCTCAATCTGGGGCACCTCGGTAATCGCCATGTCGATTGGCACCGAAGTCCCGTCTGTCCGTTCCACGATGGTCTCCACAATCCGGCTGTCAGCGCGTGTCAACCGGTTCTGTACGTATTCGGTATAGGCAGCAAAATGAGCTTCACCAAAAAGTTCCACGACCGGGCTCCCTATCACTCTTGAAGCGCGTCGACCGGTGAGGATCTCCGCCGCCGGATTACACAAGCTGACCATTCCATCGACGTTCACCACCAGCACACCATCCACCATGCCATCCAAGATGGATCTCAATCGTTGCTCCCCATCACGCATCGCCTCCTCGGTTTTTTTTAGCCGGGTGATGTCGGCGGAGACCATCTGGTACTCGAGGGTCTTTCCGTGGGTGTCAAACAAGGCTCGAACGTTGCATTGTTGCCACATTATCCGCCCGGTTGAGAGGGCGACCTTGTGGTCGTACTGGATCACAGGCGACTCCGGTGTCAGCGTGGCAAAGTAGCTGAGCGGGACCTGACGGTCCTCCTCAGGAAGAGCTTCCAAGGAATTGGAGCCGATCAATGCTTCACGAGTCGTTTGATTGAACCGAACGTAATCCTGGTTCACAAACGTTAGGATCCCATCCGGTCTGAATCTGGAGATCAGCGCCGTTTGATCCTCGACCACGCCGCGATACCGGCCTTCACTTGCCTCCAATGATTTCTCCGCGAGACGTCTTTCCGAAGAAGCTGCCGCGAGCAGGAGGTTCGTCAAGGACACCACACCGATATAACTTCCAATCAACATGAGACTGTCGGTATCAGAAGTCGTGACGAAAGGCCCTCGACGTGCCAGAAGGGCATTGATCGCAAGCGCCGAAACCAGAAAGGAGCCCGTCGTGGCCCCACGTTGCCCAAATCGAAGCGAAGCCCACACTAAGAAAGGATAGGGAAGGTAGGCCAAAGGGTAACTCTGGATTCCGTACACATACCACGAATTGAATGACACCAGAGTTCCTCCCACCAATCCAACCAAACAACAAACAGCCTCTGCAATCAGCTTGGAATGCCAACGGATCGAAGAAGGGGTCCCCCACGCAAGGATCAACGGCGCAACAACCAAAACTGCCATCGCATTGGGCACCCACCATTCAATCATCGATGAAAATAAACCCTCCGAAGGAACCAGTCCCGCTAAAGAACGGCTCACCGCAATGAAGGCTGCGTTGACGGTCGTCCCGAGCAAGCACGCGAGCCCGACCAACCCCGCGACATCACGAACCCTCTCCATCTGCGGTTCGAACTTCACGAAACGTTCCAGGAGATAGGCACAAACCAAAGCACCAACCGTGCTCCCCACCGCAGTCCCCAAGGTCACCAGCAAAGGAGGCATTCCTGTCACGACGCAAAACAACACAGCCCCAAAAGCAACTCCAGGCCAAAACCTCGAGCCAAACAACAAGAGAACCCCTAACGCAATGCCCGCGGGCGGCCAGACCAGAGGGGAATTACCCGAATCAAAGGCAGCCTCCTTGCCCAACAAACCGCCCACAAAATAGAACGCCACGACGACCACCACACGCGTCGCAAGACTGAGTCCGGAAATTCTCATCCTGAACAAGCGCCCACAGCCCCTTGGAACCTTCGGGTTGTCTTGGCACAGGTAAAATACCTTAACCTTTCGCGGAACATCCATTCATTCTCGATCCTTGCAGGCGGCTAGGCAATCAAAAACTGGATGCGCACTCCAACCCTTCTCGTTCTCATGGACAAATTAACCACGACTTCGCTAAGATCCCCACGCTCAAATAACCTGGAACCTTTTCTGATTCGACTTGGTAACAAAACTCAGCCTGATATGCCCCAGGATCCCATTCCACCGGAACCGGTCTCCCTTATTCGCCTGCATGCGGAGGTTTTTCTTGTCTTCACGTTTCTCCTGATGTGGCCCCAGAGCCTCATCGAAGCCGAACCCCAGAGAATCGACTTTAAAAGTAGGATCTTGCCCTTGTTCGCCAAAAGATGCTCCGAGTGCCACGGCCCCGACGCCCAAAAATCAAAACTTCGTCTCGACACCAGAACCGACGCCTTGGCAGGTGGGAAATCGGGCAAACCATCTATCGTCCCCGGTCAAGGCAGCCAAAGCGAACTGTACCGTCGGATCACGTCCAAAGATCCCGATGAATTCATGCCTCCCAAAGGCGACCGCATGTCGGCTGAAGACATCGAGGCAATGAAACTCTGGATCGACCAAGGAGCCGTGTGGCCGGACCCTGAGTCAACCAGGCACTGGGCTTTTTTGAAACCGCAGCGTCGCCCCGTTCCGGTGGTCAAGAGGATTTCCTGGCCCAGAAACGAGATCGATCGATTCATCCTTAAGCGCCTCGAACAGGAGGGGCTCGAACCGATGCCGGAATCCGACAAAATCACACTGGTCCGGCGGTTGTCACTGGACCTCACAGGCCTGCCACCGTCAACTCAGGAAGTGGATGCTTTTCGCCAGGACAATAGCTCCGAAGCATACGAGCGATTGGTGGATCGCCTGCTCGCCTCCCAACACTATGGTGAACACGTCGCCAGATCATGGCTGGATTTGGCCCGGTATGCCGATTCGAACGGTTACCAGGTAGACCTCGCACGATCCATCTGGCCGTACCGAGACTGGGTGGTCAAGGCACTCAATAGTAACATGCGCTTTGACCAGTTCACCATCGAACAATTGGCGGGTGACCTGCTGCCGAACGCGACACTCGAGCAGCGCGTGGCCACCGGATTTAATCGCAACACCAAGATCAACGACGAAGGAGGTGGGGATGCCGAGGAATATCGCACCAAAGCGGTCAAAGACCGTGTGGCCACAACGGCCACAACCTGGCTCGGCCTTACCATGATGTGCGCCGAATGTCATACCCACAAATATGACCCCATCACCCAGGAAGAATATTACAAGTTCTATGCCTTGTTTAACAACACGGCGGACGGAGGAAACTACAGCGTCGAACCCACGATCCAAATCCCAGCTCCCGATGCGCAAACCATCGCAGGCTCCTATCGGATGCGCCTAGCGGAACTCCAGGAACAACTCGCTGCTGAAGAAAAGAACCTGAGAACGCGGCAACCCCAGTGGGAAGCATGGGCCCAGAAAAGATCGAACGTTTGGTTTCCGCTGGAGCTCACCAACGCTCATTCAACCGGAGGGTCAACCTACACGAATCTGCCGGATAAATCGCTCCTGGCTACAGGCGTCAACCCAATCTACGACACCATCACTGTCGAAGCCAACACCCTCCTCACTGGCATCACCGCAGTGATGCTCGAGGTTCTCCCGGATGAGTCGCTCCCAAAACAAGGTCCAGGCAGGTGGTCGCAAACCGGAAATTTTATCCTTGATGACATCGGCCTCTGGGCGGCCCCCGCATCGCGGGACTCCGCCAATACCGACACCAACGTTTTTCTCACAAATGCCATCGCTGATTGGGAGCAAACCTATTACAGGGCCGAGCACGCTGTGGATCGAAATCCAAAAACAGGCTGGGCCATCGGACCTCAATTCGGGAAAGCCCACTTCCTCATCGCGGAGATCCAATCGCCCGTTGGAGACCCCGGAGGGACCAAGCTCGGTTTCAGATTTGAACATTATCACGGGAACGCCCACACGATCGGCAGGTTCAGGATCTCTGTCACCCAGGAAAGAGAGACGGAAGCACGGTGGCCAATCCCTTCCGAAATTGCTGAAATCCTCCGCACTCCGTTCCAAAATAGGTCGCCCGGGGAACATCGGAAGGTGGCCGCTCACCATCGGTCTGCATCGTCGTCAATCAGGGATCTGGAACGTGCTATTTACAGGCTAAATCAGAGGGAAACAGAGCTCGCTAACACCCAATACTCCACGTTGGTCATGCAAGAGAGAAGTGAGATTCGACCCACTCACATCCATGTTCGCGGCAACTTCCTGGACAAGGGAAAGCCAGTCAGCCCCGGGGTTCCAGCAGTCCTTCCCACCCTGCCCCCGGAAAACCCACCAAACCGCCTTTCCCTGGCTAAGTGGCTCGTTGATCCGGAAAACCCGCTTCCTTCCCGGGTCACGGTAAACAGGCTATGGGAGCGTCTCTTCGGCATAGGCATCGTCAAAACAAGTGAGGATTTTGGCCTTCAAGGTGAAGCTCCATCCCACCCCGAGCTTCTGGATTGGCTCGCAACCGAGTTCATCAGATCAGGATGGAATTTGAAGGGCCTCCAAAAGACGATCGTCCTCTCAGCGGCCTACAGGCAGAGCTCGGCCATCCAGGAAGCGAGAATCGAGAAGGATCCCTACAACCGGCTCCTCTCCAGAGGCCCCCGGTTTAGACTCGATGGCGAGTCCATCAGGGATCTGGCCCTCTCCGTGAGCGGCCTCCTGAACCCCCAACTGGGCGGTCCGAGCGTGTTCCCATATCAGGTGCCTAATCTTTGGAAAGAGATCGGATTCCTCCGCCCCGAGATCGGGATGGATGAATGGCCCACAAGCGAAGGCCCCAATCTCTACCGCCGCGCCCTCTACACCTTCTGGAGGCGGGTCTGCACGTATCCCTCATTCGCCACATTTGACGCCCCCAGCCGGGACGTTTGCGTCGCACGGCGCCCCCGCACTAACACCCCCCTGCAGGCACTCGCCGCGCTCAACGACACCGTTCTCATCGAGGCGGCGCGAGCCTTGGGACAGCGCATCATGTCCCACAGTGAAATGACCCCCAACTCACAGGTTGAATTCGCATTCCGCCTCTGCGTTTCCCGCCCGCCCGACGGCACCGAACGCAAACGACTCCTGGAACTCTTCAAACAACAACTCGCCTCGTTCCAATCGGACCCCCAGTCCGCACTCAAAATCGTCTCCATCGGTTCTGCGAAACGACCCCAGGGACTTGATGTCCCCACGCTCGCGGCTTGGACAGTCGTCGCGAACGTGATTCTCAACCTCGACGAAACTCTGACCAAAGGCTGACCGATGATGCGCACTCCTCCAATACAAGGCAACGATCTCGAACTCTTGAAGCACCTCACGCGTCGAAAGTTTTTCGAGCGCTGCGGAACGGGCATGGGAACCCTCGCGTTGGCATCGCTCCTCAAAGAAAGCGGCTTGGCGGCCATCTCGCCTGCATCCGAACCCAACTCAATCCCCGCTCCACACTTCGCTCCGAAGGCAAAGAACATGATCTATTTGTTCATGTCCGGAGGTCCGTCACACCTTGACCTCTTTGATTACAAACCGGAGCTGGTGAAACGCAACGGTCAGAAAATGCCGGATGAAATGCTCCGAAATATTCGCCTGGCTCAGATCGGGAAAGAGGCCGCCGTCCTCGGGTCGCAGTATCGGTTTCAACAATACGGCAAGTCCGGCGTCTGGCTCTCAGAACTCCTGCCACACCTTCAATCAATCGTCGACGACGTGTGCTTCGTCCAAGGTTTTCATTCCGAAGCCTTCAACCACGACCCAGCCACGATTTTCATGAACACAGGCGCTCAGCTCGCCGGAAGACCCGCGATGGGCGCTTGGTTCAGTTACGGCCTGGGCAGCGTGAACAAGGACCTTCCCGCGTTCGTCGTGATGATGACCGGCGTTGGGCAACCCCTTACGGTTAACGCTTGGGGAAGTGGTTTTCTACCAACTGTCCACCAAGGGGTTCAAATCCGTTCCCAGGGCGAACCCGTGCTCTTCGTCGATAATCCCCCTGGGATGTCTCCACAAAGGAGGCGCCAAACGCTCGACGCGCTGCGCGAACTTAACCAGAGACGCTATCACGTCCTGCGCGATCCAGAAATCCAAACGCGCATCGCCGCTTATGAAATGGCCTATAAGATGCAAACAAGTGTGCCCGACGTCTTGGATATCTCCAAGGAACCAGCCAGCATCCACGAGTCCTACGGCACAACTCAAGGCAGAGCGTCTTTCGCAAACAACTGCCTCATGGCCCGTCGCCTTGTTGAACGTGGAACCCGGTTCGTTCAGTTGTATCACCGAGGTTGGGACCACCATGGGGGCCCCGATGGCAACCTCGTCTTTGACCTGAAAAAGAGATGCCAGGAGACAGATCAAGCCTGCGTCGCCCTGATAAAGGACCTCAAGGAACGTGGCCTGCTCGACTCAACACTCGTGGTGTGGGGCGGTGAGTTCGGCCGAACTCCAATGATCCAGGGCAAGTTGCAACCCGACCAGGTAGGCCGCGATCACCATCCACACGGCTACACGGTCTGGATGGCGGGCGGCGGAATCAAACCCGGAATCGTGCATGGAAAGACCGATGACTTCGGGTTTTTTGCCGTTGAAAACAAGGTCCATGTGCATGACCTCCATGCGACGATCCTCCATCTGTTCGGAATGGACCACACGAAACTAGCCTTCAGATTCCAGGGCCGTGACTTCCGCTTAACAGATGTCCATGGTGAAGTCGTAAAACCAATTCTAGCCTGAGGGCTCGCGCACTCCAAGCTCTGGCGGATTCTAACCTCACGACTCCTGACATCGTGGCTTGAATTCAGAGCTACAAAGAATTCGAGTGGCGCAGGGGCATGGCGTTGATGTCCCGATCGGGGAGGGAGAGTGCGCGGCACTATTTTTCCGATTTCCCAGGCTTGCTCGTTCCACCCTTCTTGCCTCCTCCGGCCGTCAGAACGGTTCCCGTAATGAGCCCGACGGCGAAACAAGCGAAGTACATGATGGCGGCAGGTTGACTGAGCGGCTTATGCAGAAGCGGGCGCAGCGCAAAACTCACCGGTTGTTGATTGTTGAGCCCTATCATGACCAACAACAACAAGATCACGATCAAGAACAACGTCTTAAAAAGCAGCTTCGCATTCATAGTCACTGGATCCCGACTAACCAGCAGCTTAGGGCCTGACCACCCGACCCGTCAATCGTGCGAGGGAAAAATCGAGCAATTCTTCCAATACCAAATCCAGAAACCACTGGACCGCACCAGGGTGTGAGATTGAGATCATCGGCCTTGCCACGCGCCCCGGGCGCTTGGGGTGCTTATTTTGAAAAATGTAGGGGCAGTGTCTCTGACCTTCCGGTTCGCGGAGTGCCCCACTTTGCCGGCCAGAATGAGAACTGCTGACGTGCGCATCTCAGATTTTTCGTGCTCGCGTTTCCTACTCGTAATCGTAATCGTAATCTTAATCGTAATCCCATGAACCGCCGATTCGACCACGAAAAGCTGGAGGTTTACCCTTTGACAATGCCCGTGGCTCCGCTTTGGAAAGTGCCGCCGCCCTGGATGTGCTCGTGGCCAAAGCCCGATTTCTGGGGAGGAAGTTCTGTCAGGAAAAGACCGCCTCTCGAGCGTCGTTTCGATGCGGGTCGCCTTGATAAAGGCAAACTCCGATTACCGGTTGCACGAGGGAAACCCGGGATAGGATTACGATTACGATTACGATTACGAGAAGATCTTGAAAAATCTGAGATGCGCACACTGCTGACTCATCACACGAATTGTCGTTGACCCAGAGCACCTCAGGAGCAAAAATACGACATTATCACCGCTCCCCAACATTCCACTTTCACCCACTATGGTCACCGATAAAATTCGTCTTCATTCTCGGCATGGTTCCAGTTCCGCTGCTTCCCTCGCGTTCACTCTGATAGAACTTCTTGTCGTCATCGCTATCATCGCGATCCTCGCGGGGATGCTCTTGCCCGCCCTGTCGAAGGCCAAGGCCAAAGCACAGACCATTAAATGCCTGAACAACCAGAAACAACAGGGCATCGCCTACCACATGTACGTGGATGACAATAACGATTTCTATCCGGTCCAACCCACCTGGTCTACGGCGGGAGGACGAAGGGGATGGATGAATGCCTACGACAGCGACAAATATGGGTGGAGCAACCGGGTCCTCAACGTCTACGTTCCAGCCGAAGAAAGCTTTCGTTGCCCCTCTGACAGGGGAGATGCCCTGAACTTCAAGAGCGGGATTAAGGTAGGGACGAACATCGTCCGCACGTGCTTCGAGGCCTACGGAACCAGTTATCTTGTACAATGGGCCGGAGATAATTTTAGAGCTAAAAAAGTCACGGGTGACTCGCTCGTCAAGGAGAACAGGCCAATCAAAGGCAGCGAAGTGGGCCTCAGACCCACCACGAAACTGATCCAGGCGGATTGGCCGTGGCACGGCAATCGGGATCAGAGAGACAAGCAAACGCAGTGGCACCGGGGCGCGAGAAGGAGCTTCAACGTCCTCTTTGGCGATGCTCACGCTGAGCTCTACACTTTTCCGGAAGCAGTCAAAGATTGGGTGAGCAGCCCCGCGCCCGACATCAATTTTCTTTGGTGGTGACACCCATCCTCACCCAATCCCGCGTCGGCGGGAACACCGGCTCTCATCGGCCGGCCCGCCGTCGCCTCGCGGAATGGAGGATGCTTGGGCCTTGATCGCGAATCTACTGGAAGCGGATCTTGATGCTCAGGCGAGGGTAGCTCGACATTCTTTATCACTCATTATCGCCGTCAAGCAGACCGCCCAACCCTCCCAACAACGAGCCTTCTCCACGGGAGCGCCCCCCAGCCTTCGGCGAGGCCATGATAATCCGATCAGCAAGCCGACTCAGCGGGAGCGATTGCAACCATATACGGCCGGGACCCCGCAAGGTCGCAAAAAACAATCCTTCACCGCCAAACAGCGCCGATTTGATCTTCCCCACATATTGAATGTCAAAATCCACGCTAGGCGTGAATGCCACGACGCACCCGGTGTCCACACGGAGGACTTCTCCCATCGCGAGTTCCTTCTCGTAAATCGTGCCACCCGCATGGCAAAAAGCCCAGCCGTCGCCCTGGAGTCGCTCCATGATGAACCCCTCGCCGCCAAACAGGCCTGCGCCCAACCGCTTCTGAAAAGCGATCCCCACGCTCACCCCCTTGGCGGCGCACAAAAACGCGTCCTTTTGACAGATCAGTTCCCCGCCCACATCCACAAGATGCACTGGAATTATTTTCCCGGGATAGGGCGCTCCAAAAGCCACCTTTTTCTTGCCGGTTCCTTGGTTTTGGAACACGGTCATGAATAAGGACTCCCCTATCAGCAGCCGTTTTCCTGCCCCCATGAGCGCGCCAAAAAAACCACCGGATTTTTGTGATCCATCTCCAAAGATAGTCTCCATTTCAATGCCATCCTCCATGAACATCATCCCGCCTGCTTCAGCCACAACAGCCTCCATGGGATCGAGATCAATCTCCACGAACTGCATGTCGTCGCCGTAAATCTTGTAATCCACTTCGTGCATCGTTGCCATAGGTTCCTTGCTTGCTGAGGTTATGTTTGTCGAGTTGGGTGTCTCTCGCGGCGGGGGGTCTACACCGTGATGAATTTCAAAGGTGCGCGAGGCTTAACGGGAAGTTGATTGAATCCGATATAAAGCGGATTTGGAGCGCAAAATCAATGCATTTCCGGAAACCGCAGGGGATGCCATGAACCCGTCGAAAAGCTGGTTCGTCGCCAGTGCCCGGAAAGATCGCGAGGCATCCAGCACGGTTGTCTTGCCTTCCTCGCTGAACAAATAAATTCTGTCGTCCGCGAAAAGGGGCGAGGCGGAATAATTCCCGCCCACCCGCTCTCGCCAGATTTCGTCACCGGTTTTGGGATCTAAACACCCGGCGACGCCCACTTCATCGATCATGAACAAGAGATCCTTCGCCAAAAGCAGCGATGGCTTTTTCGGCACGTTGCGTTTTGATCGCCAAACCACATGGGATTCGGTCACATCACCTGCCCCCCCGGGTTTGACAGCGAGAATCTGCCCTTGGGACCAGCCGCTCGGGAAAAAAACAAAATCGTTGTTCACCACGGGACGTGTACCGGCGGAATGACTGGTACGCTCCTCGACTCGCCATAACTCGCGACCGCTCACGGGTTCGTAGCCGTAAGCCGCCTTAGCCCCCTGGCTGATGAGCAGGGGTTTTCCTCCGAAGACCGCCACGTGGGGCGTCGCAAATGCCTTGCGCCAATCGCCTTCGGCCTCCGGCTTGCCGTCCGAGCCCAGATCCTTGTAATCGATCGAACGCTCCTTCCGCCAGATCGTTTTGCCAGTCTTCTTATCCAGCGCCACTATAAACTGAAAATCGCTGCCGTCGAAGTTCATGATCAGGAGATCACGATGTAGGACCGGCGACGAGCCCGCCCCGCGAAAATGGTTGCACACAAAATCGCGGCGCTCCCACAACACGATGCCCGTTTTTGAATCCAGACAGGCGGTCCCAGGAGATCCAAAGGTCACATAAACCCGCCCCGGTTCCGCGACCGGCGTGGGTGATGCGTAGGTGTTGAATTTGTGGGCGAATTGAGGCTTCTCAACCTCAAACAAGGCATTATCCAAAACGACTTTGCCGGAATCGCTGTCCACGCTCACCACGGACAAGACATGACCGTCCTCGGTCGCGGTCGTCAGCCAGACTCTCCCATCCTGCACCACAGGAGAGGACCACGCCCGGCCATGAATGGGGGTCTTCCACATCACATTCTCGGTTTCGCTCCACTGGAGCGGCAACCCTTGCGACTCGGACAAGCCCAACCCGGATGGCCCCCTGAATTGAGGCCAGTTCTTCTCGTCCCCCGAAGCGGAGAAGGCGGGTCCAATGCAAAGAGCCAGCGCGAAAATTAACCCATCATGGATTGCCGTTGGACGTGTCATCCCGCAAGCAATACCAAGCCTGTTTAAAATAGTGCACAAAAATCCAACGAAAGTGAGATCAAAAATCGCGACACCCCTTCAATTGAGCACCCCAAGCTTTGGGGGAAAACCGTTGACGCTCCGGTACTCGTTACTTAGATTGGCTCCAGACTTTGGTTCTGACGCTATTTTCATGAGTAACCCTGCGATTGCTGCCACCGCTGCGAAAGGTTTGGAAGGGGTCATTGCCGCGAGTACGCGTTTGAGCGACGTGCGTGGCGACGTCGGGAGGCTCATCTACTGCGGTTATGACATCGACGAGTTGGCCGGAAATGTGACTTATGAAGAAGTGGTGCATTTACTGCACCACGGGTTTCTACCGAACAGAGCGCAACTGACCGAGCTCAAAGCGCGGCTGTCAACCTCCCGCGAGTTGCCTCAAGGAGTCATCGACCTCATCAAGTCCTTCCCGGAAAGCACGCCGGCCATGCATGCCTTGCGCACCGGAGTCTCGGCGCTGGGATGTTTTGATTGCAACTCAGACGCCGACAACATGGATGCGCAACGCGAGAAGGCCATGCGGTTGATCGCGCAAATCCCGATTATCACAGCTTATTTTCACCGTTCGCGCCAGGGCAAGAGCCTGCTCCACCCGGATCCATCTCTGAGCGAAGCAGCAAATTTCCTCTACCTCATGAACGGCGAAAAACCCTCCACTGAGCAGGTCAACACGATGGATCTGTGTTATGTCTTGCACGCGGATCACGGGATGAACGCCTCGACGTTCAGTGCCCGCGTCACCATCGCCACGCTCAGTGACATGTATTCCGCCGTCACAACCGCCATCGGAACCCTGAAGGGCCCTCTCCACGGGGGAGCGAACGAGGGCGTCATCAAGATGCTGAAAGAGATCGGCAGCCTCGAGCACGTCGAGGAATACGTCGAAGAGTGCCTCGCTCAAAAGAAGAAAATCATGGGCATCGGCCATCGAGTTTACAAAGTCCTAGATCCGCGCGCCCCCCATCTGAAGCGCATGGCCCAGATCTTGAGCGCCAAACTGGGTGAGCCGAAATGGATACAAATGAGCGAAAAAATTGCGGCAATAATGCTCGCCCGCAAAGGATTGCACGCGAACGTGGATTTTTATTCCGCGACCGTCTACTATTCCCTAGGCATTCCGACCGATCTGTTCACACCCATTTTTGCCATCGCACGCACGTCGGGGTGGACGGCCCACGTGCTGGAGCAACTGGCGGACAACCGGCTGATCAGGCCACAAAGCGTTTACACAGGACCGATAGGACTGAAGGTCGTGCCCTTGGACCAACGGTGAACCGCAGTTCAGGATTACCGCGATGATAGCTGACAGCAGTATCGCCGACTGCCAACCGGCTGGATCAGCGATTGCGAAACGGGCCTTCTTCCTCCACCAAGCGCCCGCAGGTTGGCAGCCAGCGCGACGTCTCTTAAAGCTTCATGGCACCTAGGCGCGGGCTTTGGACTGTGAATGCTTCCCAAGGTCGAATCATAAAAAAACAATCATGAATCTCCACGAATATCAGGCCAAGCAACTCTTGGCTCAGCATGGCGTCGCAGTGCCTAGCGGCGAGGCGGTCACGACGCCTGAACGCGCCCGCGAAGCCGCCGCCAGGCTGTTCGCAGCCGGCCAAACACTCGCCGTGGTGAAGTCCCAGATCCATGCAGGGGGACGCGGCAAGGGCACTTTCAAAAGCGGTTTTCAAGGGGGTGTCAAATTATGCCGGTCAGCCGATGACGTTTTTGAAAAAGCCTCGGCGATGCTCGGCAACGTCTTGGTGACCAAGCAGACCGGACCCGAGGGCCGCGAGGTCAAAACGCTGCTCATCGCAGGCGCGGCGACGATCAAGAAAGAGCTTTATTTGGCCGTTCTTCTGGACCGCTCCACATCGCAACCCTTGATCATGGCCAGCACGGAAGGCGGTGTGGACATCGAGGAAGTGGCGGAAAAATCCCCGGAAAAGATCATCAAAGAACTCATCGACCCTTCCGTGGGGCTCATGCCGTATCAGGCTCGGAAGCTGGCGGCCGCTCTCGGTCTCCGAGGTGGCCTGATGGCTCAAGCCACCAAGTTGTTCCTCGGCGTTTACAAAGCCTGGTGGGAATGCGATGCAGCCATGCTCGAAATCAACCCGCTCTGTGTCGTCACTGGGGCCGACGGCATGGAATCCATTCTGGCCGTGGATGCCAAGATGTCGATCGAGGATAATGCGCTGTTTCGGCACAAGGAGATTCAGGCGATGCGGGACCTTGGTGAGGAAGCGCCCCTGGAGATTGAGGCGAGCAAGTTCAACCTGAATTACATCAAATTGGAAGGCAACATCGCCTGCCTGGTCAATGGGGCGGGGCTCGCGATGGCCACCATGGACATCATCCAACACTTCGGGGGTAACCCGGCAAACTTTCTGGACGTCGGCGGCGGTGCCAGCAAGGAGCAAGTGAGCGCAGCATTCAAAATCATTTTGAGCGACCCTCATGTCAAAGCGATTCTTGTCAATATTTTCGGCGGGATAATGGATTGCAACGTGATCGCAACCGGGATCGTCGCCGCGGTCCTCGAAACCGGGTTAACGATCCCGCTCGTGGTTCGACTGGAAGGCAACAACGTTCAGATGGGAAAGAAGACGTTGGCGGAATCTGGTCTGAACCTCATCACCGGCGACAGCATGGCGGACGCCGCGCAACGAGTGGTCGCGGCCCTGGCTGCATCATGATATCCCTCAATTCACCTCTCCACTCATTCAATTTGACTTAAACTTTTCATGGCTATTCTCGTAACCCCGGAAACCAAGGTTCTGGTGCAAGGCATCACAGGCGCGTTCGGTGCGCGTCACACGCAGCTCAGTCTCGCCTACGGCACGCGCATTGCAGCCGGGGTGACTCCCGGCAAAGGCGGTCAGTTTTTTGAAAACACCGTTCCTATCTTCGACACCGTGCGAGAGGCGGTGGAAGCAACGGGCGCCACAGCAAGCGCCATCTTCGTTCCGCCTCCCTTCGCGGCCGATGCGATCCTCGAAGGTGTGGATGCAGGGCTCGATCTGGTGGTCTGCATCACGGAGGGCATTCCCATTCGAGACATGATGATGGTGAAACGAGCGATGTTGGGCAAGAAAACCCGCTTGATCGGACCCAATTGCCCGGGCATCGTCACCCCAGGGGATGGTAGGGATTCCATTGGCGGCTGCCGCATCGGGATCGCCCCGGGTTACATTCACAAAAAAGGGCATGTCGGCGTTGTTTCACGGAGCGGCACACTCACTTATGAAGCGGTCTGGCAGTTGACCTGCCGCGGAGTGGGCCAGTCCACCTGCGTTGGGATTGGCGGCGATCCCGTCAATGGCACCTCTCATCTCGACGTCATCAAGATGTTCAATGACGACCCGGACACCCACGGCATCATCATGATCGGCGAGATCGGCGGTTCGGCCGAGGAAGAGGCCGCCGAGTGGATTGGGAATTATTGCAAAAAACCCGTGGCGGGTTTTATCGCCGGAGCCACCGCTCCTCCGGGTCGGCGGATGGGCCACGCAGGGGCGATTGTCAGCGGGGGCAAAGGGACTGCCGCCGCCAAAATCGCCGCCCTGCGTGAGGCCGGAATTGCCGTGGCCGAAACACCTTCTGTGATGGCCGAGAGGTTGCTGAAACTCATGTGATCTAGTGAATGAACACCATCGACGCAATCCTGAGCCTGGCGTCGATGCTCCTCTGGTTGAATGCCACCGTGCGCCAGTGGAGCCTCCGCGGGCCCCAAACCGCCTATTCCCTGCTGCGCACGTTGGAGAGACTGGAAGTGCCCGCGCCGCGCCGCTGGACCTCCTTAATTACCCTCTTAGCCCTGCTTTGCTTCAGGTCCGTTTTCTACTGGCAAATCGGATCCGCTGTCGGATGGACACCCTCGGTGGATCTCGGCCCGTTCGGGATCTCTTTCCGCAGCGATCACGCCTCTCGGATGTTTCTTTATTCATCGATCTCTTTTGCGAGATGGTTGATTTTGCTCTACATGGCAATCCTGTTTTTGGTCCTGCTCAACCGCGGGCCAGGTGAGGGCGATCCGATGCATCGGTTTCTTTTTCATCAGCTTGGCAGGTGTGCCCACTGGCCCGCGCCAGTGCTTCTTCCATTGACGCTCGTCGCAACCGTTTTGCTATGGGGCTGCGCCGTTTATCCCCTGTCGCAGATGTCCATCTTCCCAGCCCCCCAAGCCTTCCATGTCGTGCTAGCCCATGGCCTTCTCATGGGAATTGGGTTATGGCTAAAACTACGTTGGTTGATCTTTGGCGTTCTTCTGCTCCACCTCATGAACAGCTATGTCTATTTTGGCAACCACCCCTTTTGGGCGTTCATCAGTCAGTGCGGTCGCAAAATCTCAAAGCTGGCCTCCTGGCTGCCGCTCCATCTGGGAAAAATCGACCTGAGACCCGTTGGGGCCGCAGCGATGGTCTTCTTGATCTGCAGTGTAGGGGACCCTCTGCTGGTGTGGCTATTCGGAAAAGTGCAACCATGAGTCAGCCTGGGTTTCTCTCAGAGCAGCCCGAGGGGGTCTTGCTCCGCATCAAGCTGCAACCTCGCGCTTCTCGGTGCGAGATCGGCACAGTCATTGACGGCAAACTCAAGGTGAAGGTGATGGCACCTCCCGTTGACCACGCCGCAAACGAGGCGCTGATCGAGTTCCTCGCAGGTGTCCTGGAGCGCCCCCTCGGAAGCGTGCGCCTCATTCGCGGCTCGAAGGCGCGGCATAAAGTCGTCCAGATCACCGGCCTCAAGGCCGCAGAAATCGAACGAAGACTCGGTTTGAGTGGGGGTGAAGATCGGTAACTTGGTTGGAACGTCCTCCGTGAACGGGTCACGTTTCCGCTGAATGGAACTCAACCCCGCCCCAGCAACTCCGGCAGCGACAGGCTTGCAAACCCTGTCCGCCCGACGCGCAGAAATTCCCGGCGCTTGATCGGACCGGGACAAACACCCGCTGAATTCGAATTTCGGCCCAGTATCAAGGAGCCCCCTTTTCTTCGATGGAGTAAAGAAACCGTTCGCCACGCAAGTAGAGTTCGCGGTCCACAAGCGCCGGCGAAGCGCTGAAGGTATCGGCGAGATGATTGACGGCGAGCAGGGTGTTATCGCGGTTGTGGCGGAGGACCACAGTCGCCCCATCGCGGGCCGTGATATAGAGACGCCCGTCGGCGGCGACAGGCGAAGCGAAGATGAAATCGCGGAGGCCATCCAGGCGGAGGGGTTCGCCGCGCGGTTTGCCGCTCACGGGTTCAAGGCGGGAGAGGACGTTTTGGTTGTGTCGCAGGAAATAGAGGGTGTCCTCGTACAAAAGCGGCGATGAAACGTACGGCGTGAGGCGATTCAATTTCCAGGCGACCCGGTCGGTGTCCGTGATGTCACCCTTGGCCCCGGAAAGCCGAATGGCCAGCATCGCCTGCCAATCGTAGCTGTTACCGGCGAAGACCATGCCGTGGCCCGCCACGGGTGAGGAGACTACGTTGCGCGACAGCCCCCCGCATTCCCAAAGCATCGCGCCCGTCTCCAAATCGTAGCTGCGAACTCGTTTGGTGGCGCTGAGGACGATTTGCGGTTTGCCCTCGTGTTCAACCACGAGCGGCGTGGACCACGAGGTCTTTTCATCACGGACGATTTTCCAGATCTCACGGCCAGTCCGTTTGTCGAGCGCGCAGAGAAAGGATTCGCCCTCATGATCCCAGCACACGATGAGACGGTCGCCATGCAACACCGGAGAACTCCCCTCGCCATGGGCGTGGAGGGTATCCATTCGACCAAACTTTTTCTGCCATTTCAACTCCCCGCGAAAGTCCAGGCAGTAGAGGCCTCGGGAACCAAAAAAGGCGTAGACACGCTCGCCGTCGGTGACGGGGGAGTTGGAAGCCAGACTGCCAGTTTCATGGCCGCCCTCGTGGGGAAACTCCTCCTGAACAACCTTGTTCCAGAGGACGATCCCTTCGCGCCGGCTGATGGCGACTACGGCAAACTGATGGCGGTGGGTGACAGGCACATTGTCATGGGTGCCCGGAGCCTTGTCATAAACGGGTTTTTGAGCGTCGCCCACAGCCGCCGCCACCGTCACGAAAACCGAGTCGCCAAAGATGATCGGAGTGGAATGGCCTTTGCCATGCAGTCGGATTTTCCATCGAACATTATTGGTCTCGCTCCACAAAACGGGTGGATGAGCCTTGGGTGCTGCACCGGTCGCCAGGGGCCCGCGCCACTGCGGCCAGTAGCGGAGGCCTTCCGCACTGGCCGACGCTCTCACGTCCTCAGCCCGCGCTGAAAGAACGAGCAGGCAGCCCAGGAAGACTGAAACAAGAATCCGTTGCACAGCGACAGAATCTTACACCACGGGCCGTGTGTTGCAACGGCCTTCATTAACTTGGCGTGAACAGCGGTTTTCGACCAAGCAGAGGGTCCTTTTCACCGCGATTTCAAACTGTTTAAAATCGTGCTGTACTGGAGGACGTTGTATTCCCGTGATGAAGCCTCGTTGAAGCCAGCTTTTTGAATCCCCTCAGAAAGTCCCTGCATGTGGGCGGCGCCCCAAGGCACAACAATCTTATCCGACCTCAGCAGCTCTTCCTGGATCTCTTTAAGAAGATGCTCGTTCCGCAAGGTGAGGAGGTCTTCAAGGAGGTGTTTAGTCATCTGCGAATCCTGGGATTTTTGGATCAACTGGAGGATCACCTCCGCAGTAAACCCTTGAGAATGAACGAGAGTCGCGAGGTTTAGAAACTCAATGGACTTTGCTGAAAATTGCTCCACGTCGACGTCCGCCGGACGCGGCCGCCCCTGAGTCGGCTCAAATTGTTGCTTCTGTTCTGACAGACCGAGGGACGAGGCCACTCGCTTGTAGCTGATCGGGTGTTTGAGAAGGTTTTTTCGGTCTGTGACACCCTCCAGGAGAATGGTGGAGTTGGTCGGGAACGATTTCATAATTTGCTGGTAAAACCCTGCCTCTCCGATGTGCATCATCGGTATCAAGTAGATCGTCTTACCGTCGTTGCGAACGTATTCCTTCGCGCGCACCGTCAGACTGTCCGAGCGCAACGCCAAGAAGCCCGCGCTGAAGTGGTCTAGCGCGAGCGAACTGCACCAGGCGAAGTAAACCAGACAAGCTGGCACCACCACGAGGAGGTGAATCAGAACGAATCCGCAGAGGTTCATCCAGCCAAATGCTTTGTTGCCCACCCGCCCCTCAGGAACCATCGGCCATCGGAATTTGAAGCCGCCCTGGAGCCATGCGAGCAGACCAACGCCGACAAGGACCTGGCACAGCGAGACGAGCCAGCTGATCTGCGGGAGCTGGTCAAATCGATAAATGGATAATGGAATTGTCCCGAGCAAGACCGCAGGACCAAACAGCGTCATCGGAAGAAAAAAACGCTTCGGAATCATGGGTGTGATTCCCATCATGAGGTACGTCAGAACCGTCGCGAGAAAACTGAATGGGAGCACCACGCCCCGAACTCCCGTCAAGAGACGAAGATTCCAAAACTGGATGAGACTGTCATCCAGCAGGGAAAGAACCGCATCGGCCAGGAAAAGGCCGATGCAGAGACTTAATAAAGTTGCGACGAACTTCTTCAAGAAACACTTTCTGTTGCGGAGACGGGAGGATTTAATCGCGAAGAACGTGGCAGGTATAGCCACCGGGATTCTTCACGAGATATTTTTGGTGGTAGCTCTCGGCGGGATAGAATTCAGAAGCCTTCGTGATCTCCGTCACAACCGGCCGCTGGAATTCACCGGACTTGCCAACCTTCGTCGTCACGCGTTCGGCGATCTGTTTTTGCTCTTCACTTGTGAAAAAAATCGCTGAACGATACTGCGTTCCCCTATCGTTGTGCTGCTGATTTAATGTGGTGGGATCGTGCATGCGGTAGAAATACCCAAGCAGTTGTTCATAGCTCAGCAGGGCCTGGTCGAAAACAATCTTGATGGCTTCTGCGTGGCCCGTGCGCCCTGTGCAAATTTGTTGGTAAGTCGGATTCACCACCTTCCCACCAGAGTAACCCACACTCGTTTCGAGCACACCCGGAATCTTCCGCAGAATCTCCTCCATCCCCCAGAAGCAGCCACCCGCGAGAATCGCAGTCTCGGGCTGGGGGGGCCTGGCGGCTTTGGCTGGAGCCGTCAAGGCCGCGCTTGCCTTGATCAATCCGGCCTTCACAAAGGGTTCGAGATAAGCCCCATAACCCTCCACCTCCATCTTCTCCACGGGGATGAAACGAAGCGACGCGGAATTGATGCAGTAGCGCAAGCGGTTGGCCCCTGGCCCGTCGTTGAAGACGTGCCCGAGGTGCGAATCCGCCTGCTTGGACCGCACCTCCGTTCGTACCATGCCATGCGCCGCATCCTGCTTCTCGGCAATGCCCGCACCCTTCACGGGTTGTGTGAAGCTCGGCCAACCAGTGCCGGAATCGAACTTGTCCAACGAGCTGAACAAGGGTTCGCCCGAGACCACGTCCGCGTAAAGACCCGGCGCATGATTGTTCCAATACGCATTCCGGAAGGGCGGCTCGGTCCCACACTGTTGCGTGACTGAGAACTGTTCCGAAGATAATTGCTTTTGCAACTGGGCCTGGTCTGGTTTTCTAAAATCCTTCATAAGGGTTGGTTGATAGGGGACGACATCCGCTTGTTTGCGACGGACTTCACTTCGAAGTGTGGCAACGACACCCGCCAACAACAACAAGGCGACAGCGATTCCTGCGATCTTGACCAGTTTCATACCTTTTATTCTCGTTATGTTTTGTTCCAAAGAAAACTGTTCCACCATACACCATTGAACCTGAACAATCAGCAGAAATTTCTCACACACCCGACCACAGGGTGCAACTCACGGTTTCCGGGAGGTGTCGTTCGGAGGACAATACCTACCGCAGAATGGGAAGAGTTTTAACCACGGATAACACGGATAGCACGGATAAAGTACCCATCTCAGCTCCCTTTCCTCATCCGTGTTATCCGTGTCATCCATGGTGTCACTTCAGCGTGGTTAAGCGGCGGGATACCCGCGTCAGGGGAGGCGACCTCGGATAACGTGAGTTGCACCCCCGACCACACTGACAACCAACTATGTCCTCCAACCCCGGATCGTCCATCTTTTATGAGAGGAACCTCTGTGATGCACACCGGTGTCGGAGATTGACGCAGCGTGTCACATTCCTAAGATATCGACGTTTCCAAAAGCTTTTTATGAGCCAAACCAGCCCTGCATCGAAGAATATCACATCAGTGTCCCAAGAAACGAGAGTTTTTGAGCCCAACGGAGAGTTCTCTACCGCCGCTCACATCTCTTCCCTGACGCAGTATCGCCGCCTTTACAATGAGTCGATTCGCGACCCTGAAAAATTCTGGGCGAAACAAGCGGAGCAGGAATTGATCTGGTTCAAGCCTTGGAAAAAGGTGCTTCAGTGGAAAGTGCCGGACGCGAAATGGTTCGTTGGAGGCAAACTGAACGTCAGCCATAACTGCCTCGACCGCC
This sequence comes from Akkermansia muciniphila, assembly GCA_945865375.1. Classification (GTDB taxonomy): domain Bacteria; phylum Verrucomicrobiota; class Verrucomicrobiia; order Limisphaerales; family F1-80-MAGS106; genus F1-80-MAGS106. Next base: position 37,356 of record CAMBEJ010000012.1, read on the forward strand.
ATCTTTCGACGCCTCTCGCGAACAAAGCCGCCATCATCTGGGAGGGGGAACCTGCTTCTCCAGGAAAACCAGGCGAGGAACGTGTCCTGACGTTCAAACAACTGCACCGTGAAGTCTGCCTCTTCGCCAATGTGCTGAAGAGGAATGGGGCCAGGAAGGGAGACCGTGTTCTCATCTATCTGCCCATGGTGCCCGAAGCGGCTGTAGCCATGTTGGCCTGCGCGCGGATAGGAGCCGTGCATTCGGTTGTTTTTGGAGGCTTCAGCGCCCAGTCGGTGGCGGATAGAATCGCTGATTGTGGTGCCAAACTGGTGATCACCGCCGATGGTGGGTTCCGCCGCGGGGCGACAATCCAACTGAAGAAAAACGTGGACGACGCGCTGGTGTTGAAGGATGCCTCAGGAAAGCGCTTGGCTGAGTCCATCGAGCGGGTCATCGTGCTGCGCCGAGCCTCGAACGACATCCACATCGAGGAAGGAAGGGACGTGTGGTGGCATCGTGAATTGGAGTACGTCGACGCGAATTGTCCCGCCGCGCACATGGACAGCGAAGATCCATTATTCATCCTCTACACGAGCGGATCGACAGGAAAGCCGAAAGGAATCTTCCATACAACCGCCGGTTTCTTGCTTGGAGCCAAACTCACATCCAGACTTGTCTTCGATCTAAAACCCGACGATCTCTATTGGTGCACGGCGGATGTCGGGTGGGTGACAGGCCATAGTTATGTCGTTTATGGGCCTCTCGCCAACGGGGCCACGTCACTCATGTACGAAGGCGCCCCTAATTTTCCGGAGCCGGACCGGTTCTGGCGCATTGTCGAAAAATATGGCGTGACCATTCTTTACACAGCGCCGACCGCCATTCGGGCGTTCATGAAATGGGGGGTGGAATGGCCGAAAAAACACAACCTGACTTCGCTGCGCCTCCTTGGAACAGTGGGAGAACCCATCAACCCCGAGGCTTGGATGTGGTACCACGAGGTAATCGGAGGCGGACGGTGCCCGATCGTGGACACATGGTGGCAGACCGAAACAGGGGTCATCATGATCACGCCCCTGCCCGGAGCCACCCCCACCAAGCCGGGTTCGGCGACATTACCTTTTTTCGGAGTCGTGCCGGAAGTGGTGGATGACCAAGGCAAACCCGTTCCGACAAATTCGGGAGGCAAATTGGTGATCCGAAAACCATGGCCAAGCATGCTCCGGGGGGTCTGGGGAGATCCTCAACGGTTTAGGGAAGTCTATTGGAGCGAGATCAAGGGGAGCTATTTCACGGGAGACGGGTGCCGGCGCGACAAGGACGGATATTTTTGGATAGTAGGACGCATCGATGATGTTTTGAACGTGGCGGGGCATCGCATCGGGACGGCTGAAATCGAGAGCGCCCTTGTGAGCAATCCCAATGTCGCCGAGGCGGCGGTTGTTGGGCGGCCTGATGAGTTGAAGGGTCAGGCCCTGGTGGCGTTCGTCACACTCAAAACCGGAGTGAAAGCTCACCCTCAGCTCCGCGAGGAGCTGCGTCAGCATGTGGCAAAGGAAATTGGTCCTGTCGCCAAGCCCGACGACATCCGATTTGCGGAATCTCTGCCCAAGACTCGTTCGGGAAAAATCATGAGACGGTTGCTCAAGCAAATCGCGGCGGGAGACGAAATAAAGGGAGACACCACAACCTTGGAGGACTTCGGTGTCTTAGCTCGTTTGACCCAGGGCGAGGAGTGAGGAAAATGCCACACAAGCAGGGAGCTTCGTTCAAAATGGCTGGAGGGCATTGCTGAACCGCGCATCCGTTCCGTTGCGCTCGGAGCACCCCAACCCTACCGGATACCGGAAAGCCCCTACGAAACCAACAACGCCCTGCAATCCCTGCGCAGTTGAGCCAGATGCTTCGATGATTTGGCCTCGATGTAGCAGCGGATCATGGGCTCGGTCCCGCTCGCCCTAAAGGCCACCCACTCGTTGCCATCGAGCAAGAATTTGTACCCGTCGGTGGTGATGAACTTGCGGACCTGGAACATTCCAATGCGCGCCGGGCCGGCAGCCAGCTTTTCCAGAATGACCGCTTTCTTTTCCGGAGCGATCGGAAGGTTGATGCGATCCGTAAAAAACGGTCCTGTCTGTTTTTCGATCTCACCTAGGATGGCTCCAAGGGACCGCCGCTCATAAGCCACGAGCTCGGCCATCAAAAGACAGGCGAGAATCCCATCCTTCTCAGGGACATGGCCCTTCACGCTCAAGCCACCAGATTCTTCCCCTCCAACGATGACTGGCTCACTCTCCATCAGTGCCCCAATATACTTAAAGCCAACCGGTGTCTCATGGACCTTAACTCCTAAAATCTGCGCGATCGAATCGACTTGGTGGCTGGTTGGGACCGTCCGGACGACCGACCCCGTCCAGCCTCTGTTTTTTTTCAGATGAAATAATGTCAGTGCCAGGATCTGGTTTGGCGTCAGCCAAGCGCCGTCTGCATCGACGATCCCGAACCTGTCTGCGTCACCGTCCAGTCCCAAGCCAATCGAGGCGCGGTTCTTGATGACGAACTCGCGCACTTCCGCCATTCCCTCCGCATTAGGCTCAGGGTGGTGACCGCCAAAAAGGGGGTTTAGCTCATCATGAAACCGGGTGACCTTCGCTCCCGCATCCTCCAGCAACGTGTCCAGATAACCGCGACCCGTGCCATACATCAACTCAACTGCCACCTTGAGCTTGGCGCGCCGGATCGTCTCGAAATCAACCAGCTTATGAAGCTGTTTGACGTAGGAAGGCCTGGGATCGAAAGTCTTGAACTGAACTGTCCCGACCGCTTTCTCGTCAAATTGCCAGCCTCGCGAAATCAGCCCGCGAACATTCTCCTCGATCGCCCCGGTTACCTCAGGAGGAGCAGCAGCCCCGTTAGACGACGAAAACTTCAACCCTTGATAAGGCGCGGGATTGTGGCTGGCGGTAAGGTTTATCCCCCCGATAGCCCTCCGCGCACGGATACTATGGGCGATCACCGGAGTCGGGGCGTCCCGGTCACACAGGAGCGGCTGAATTCCGTTTCCATGCAGGACTTCCGCAGTCGCTATCGCAAACTCGTGCCCAAGAAAACGCGTGTCATGGCCGATGATCACCACGGGCTTCCCCCCCGGGCAAAGCAGCTCGCCGCGCTTCAAGCCCCCGACCAGGTGCTCGGCGATCGCTTGAACGGCAAGCCGCACGTTGTCGAAGGTAAACTCCTTGGCGATCAGACCGCGCCAACCGGAAGTGCCGAATTTGATGGGGGAGGACATGAGAGTGAATGAAACGATTTCCGGCTAGGTCTTCCAATCGAAAGCGCCCTTCTTGAGGGCGTAGAGATATCCCACGAAGAGGATGCCCAGAAAAGAGATCATGCTCCCTAAACCGAGTGCGGCACTCTGTCCGAGGAGTTCTTTGTAAAGGATGGCCCACGGGTAGAGGAAGACCAGCTCAATATCAAACAGGATGAATAACATCGCAACGAGGTAAAACTTCACGGAAAGTCGCGTATTCCCGTCGCCCACGGGCAGCATGCCACATTCGTAAGGCGTGTCCTTGATCTGGCTCCGGCGGCCCAACTTTCCAAACACCACCGAGGCAATCAACGCGCCACTCGAAAAAGCGACGGCCACGCCCCCAAGCATCAGAACTGGCACGTATTGCTGCAATTGAGCGTCCATAAACCGAGCTTAGTGAAGGTGTTTCCTTCCTTGCAAGCGGTTTTCCGGCATTTCGAGCTTGCGTTTTTGGCCTCCCCCTCAAGAATCCGGGCCTTTATTTGATTATGAATTCTGGCCCAGAAATACCGCAAGCTGTGGAATCCACCTCGATGGTAGAGATTCTGGCATGGTTCGAGGTTAACAAAAATCGGCTACTCGCCTGCGCTGGCATCATGCTGGCTCTCGCTTTTGTGGGTTACGCCTGGAATTACGCACGCAATCAACGCGAGCTGCGGTCCAACGAAGCTCTGCTGGCCTTGAACGTCTCCTTTAATGCGCCGACGAACCTCCCTCCGGCTTCTTCAGCCGACCTGCTAAAAGTGGCGAACGATTTCCCCGGAACGAAAGCTGCGGAGCGTGCTTCCTTCCTGGCGGCTTCCGCATTGTTCACAGAGGGCAAGTTTGCCGAGGCTCAGGCAAAATTCGAGAAATTTCAGACCGACTTTCCAGGTAGCCGCCTGAATGCTTCCTCAGCCATAGGCGCCGCCGTGGCTCTCGAATCGCAGGGCAAGACGGCGGAGGCGCTCACAGCTTACCAGAATTTTTCAGCACGTTACCCGGCCTCCGGCGTCCTCACACAGGCCAAGTTCGCGCTGGCCCGGCTGACTGAACAGAAGAACCAGTTTGCTGAAGCCTACAAACTTTATGAAGAAATTGGCAAGGCCGGACCCTTCTCCACCTGGGTGGAGCAGGCGGCACAACGCAAAGACCATCTTTTAATGAAGCACCCCGAACTGGCGAAAACTAACGCGCCGCTCGCCATCAAACTTCCACCGCCCGCCGGAGCGCCTCCGTCGGCCACGAAGTAATAGGCGCCTTCGAAGGCGCTGGGGACATCGTCGTGATCGAGGTTGCGGCAGGGCTCGTGTTTGACAATGGGAAGCTCCTGATCACACAGCGTCCCCAGGGCACTCACCTTTCGGGATTATGGGAGTTCCCAGGCGGAAAGCGGGAAGCCGCAGAGTCCTTTCAAGCGTGCCTAGTTCGGGAACTCCTGGAGGAGTTGGGAATTCGTGTTCAAGTGGGCGCTCTGTTCCACCGCTTGACTCACCACTACCCTGATAAAGCCGTTTATCTTGAGTTTTACCTCTGCTCTTTGCTCAAGAATTCACCCAAGCCCACCGCGATCGGTTGTGCAGCGTTTTCCTGGGTGGAAATGCACCAACTAGCCCACTACCAATTCCCAGACGCCGATCGGCAACTAGTATCCGCCTTGACTCGGAGTTCCGATCTTTGGGGTATTATCGCCTGAACACTCATGCCACAGCAGGTGGGAAAGCGCAGGAACTCTCAGCCAGATCGGGCAGCTCCGGGCCGATCCTCGGGAAGAGAACTCGAGGCACAATCGCAGGTTGCCCGGGCACACACCGTTTAAACGAGGAGCCGGCTTAAAGGCTTGAACGCACAAGCGAGGCCAAAGAGCCGACCGGGGCCGGCGATCTGGAGTTGTCGGCTTGAGGTTTCAACTTTTTCAAGAGAACTTTCGACTTGCGCCCGCTCTGATCGTAGCGCTCCCGCCTGGACGGAGGAAGATCGTCCGCGTTGCCTTCTATGAACCCGCCCTTGGACTGAAAGTAAGTAAACGCCTGCGTCGATAAAGTGATCAGCTCGCTGAGCCCCAACTCTCGCGCTTTGGTTTCCACGAACTGGATGAGCTTGCGTCCAATCCCTTGATTTTCGTGTGATGGATTCACAAAGAGACATGCCAGTTCGCCTTTCTTTTGGTCTGAAAAAAGATGCAGAGCCACGCAGGCTACTGGGTTTTTATCGATCTCAAATATGTAATAATCCTGAAGTTGTTTCTCGATGCTGACGCGCGTTCGCTTCATGAGTTCGTCGTTCGCAACTGATTTTTGGATCAGCATGAAGATGTTTCGCACATCCTTCTTCATAGCTCGCCTGATTTGCTGATACTCATTCTCATAGATTAGAGTGCCGATCCCTTCATTGGAAAACACCTCTGCGAGCAACCCGTCGTCCACACGCCCGTCTATGATGTGGGCGCGCTGAACGCCCGACTGGCATGCAAGAGCCGCGTGCTGGGTCTTTGAAAGCGTTTCGACGGCGAAATCGCCCTTGTGTTCGCGCAGAAGCCTCTCCAGATCGGCCACCGGCATTTGCCTGATGAGTTGTCCGCCGAACGTCAGCCCTTCTTGGGTCGTGATAAAAATCACTTTGGTTGCCTTCAGCGCGGACGCCACAGCCACCGCAACGGAGTCAGAGTTCACTCGGTAGGTCTTTCCGTCGCCGTCAAATCCAAGTGGCGGGACGACGGGAATGATTCCCTGTGTCAGAAGCCCGTTCAGCATCTCAGAGTCCACGCGTTCGACTTTTCCGGTGAACAAATGGTCCTGCCCCTGCAGGATCCCCAAGGGATGGGCAATGATGGCGTTTGTGCAGACCGCCCGCAAACCGCTTGCTGAAAGTCCCTCAAGAATCTCATGTGTCAACCGGTTGGCGGCGGTCAACGCCAGCTTGAGCGTCGGTTCGTCGGTGATCCCAGCTCCATCGAGATTGCTCGGCTCGATCCCCTGCTCACGCGCCATCGATTTGATTTGAGCCGAGGCCCCGTGGACCAGAACCACGCGGATGCTCAAAGAACGCAATACCGCGATGTCTAACAAAATATTCGAAAAATTCTCATCCGTCACGATCGCCCCATCAACACTGATGATGAATATCTTCTCCCGAAAACGGGGAATATACCGAAGGATGCCGCGTAGGTCTGTTGGTTTCACTGTATTTCTCCTTTCAAATACCCTGAATCGCCCCCCAGGCAAAAGAAATTTTTGACAGTTTTCCCGTTTGCCTTAAAGATCACACTTATTTGTCACCTATGAAGTTAGGCATCGCGTACCCGGGAACGTGTTTCCAGTTACCCATCGAGTTGTTGTCGCGAACAACAGTCCGGCCTCTAGCCTTACTCTTGCTTTTAACGCTCGGACCCATCGGATTCGGTGCGCCGTTGCCGCAGCTTAAACCGACCCGCCTCCAGAATCCCGCCCCTGTCCCCCATGCCGCCAAGATGGAAGGGTTGGATGCATCCGTTTTACGGCTCCCACTACACTTTGAGGAGTCGCCTCAAAGGGATGGGTTGCGGTCGTACAGGGCGAGCGGCCCGGGATTCTCAGTTTCCCTCAGCAGTGCCCATGTGGATATGGATCTTCGCGTCGTCAGACCGACCCCAGGAACACCGGCCATCCCGGCGTCTGGCGACATCCAGTCGCATTCTCTGGCTCGCCACGAGGCTCGGTCAGGTCGTACGGTAAATAAACGTGTCACGATGACGTTGGTCGCGTCGAAGAAGGACGCCAAGCCTCTACCCCGCAAGCTCATGGCCGCAAAAGCCAATCGCTTATTGGGGGGTGACCCGAGCCAATGGCGTCAAGGACTGCCCCTGTTCGAAGCGGTCGCCTTCAAAGAAGTTTATGAAGGGATAGAGGTCGTCTATTACGGGTCGAACGCCCAGTTGGAATACGACTTTGTGGTCGCGCCCGGAGCCGACCCAGCGCGTGTTCGATTGCGCTTCTCCGGGGTCGATCGTCTCGCAGTCGATCGTCATGGAGACTTGGTATTGTCAATTGAAGGGGCGGACGTTCGGCATCGTGCTCCGTATGCCTATCAGGAGAACGAGGGCCGACGTTCTCGGGTGGCAGCCAGTTACTCCCTTGTTTCGGAAAATGAAGTTCAATTTGATGTCGGCGTCTACAACCGTCATTTGCCTCTGGTGATCGATCCAGTGCTCAGCTATGCCTCCTATCTCGGAGGAGGGGCGGCTGATCGATGCTGGTCCGCTACCGCCGACGGAAGGGGGAATCTCTATGTTGTGGGTGAGACATTTTCTCCTGATTTTTTAGGCCAAACTGAAACTATTCACTCTGCTTACGGAGGCGGGAATTCCATCGGGGGGGATGCGTTTCTGGCAAAATTGAACCTGGAAAATAATTTGTTGGAGTATTTTACCTACCTCGGTGGGAATGGCCAGGATGGGGCGCTCAGCGTCGCCCTCGATGGCGTGGGAAATATCTTTGTCGCAGGTTACACCGGATCCGCTAACTTTCCTGTTACCAATGCGGTCCAATCTAAAATCGCGGGCACTCCGGAACGACGCTCCCGGGTTCATCCGACAGACGCGTTTATTGCCAAATTCGACGGTTCGGGTGCCAATCTGCTCTATTCTACCTACCTCGGTGGCGACGGTGAAGATGAAGCCCTTGGCATGGCAGTCGATCCTTCTGGCGCAGCTTATCTCACAGGTCAAACTTCTTCCACCAACTTTCCGACCCTACACCCACTCATGTCCTACCAGGGCGGCAATGATGCTTTTGTCGCAAAATTGGACCCCAGCGGACGTTCCCTAATCTATTCGACAACCCTCGGAGGTAAAGCCGCGGACAGTGGCGAAGGCATCTCCGTGGACAGCTCGGGTGGAGCGGTGATGGTTGGTTTGTCAACCTCGCTAGATTTTCCCGTGCACGCCGCATTTCAGCCTGCCAACGCGGGAGGTTACGACGCTGTGCTTCTCCGTGTTGACCCGGCTGGCACGAGGCTGGAATACAGCACTTACCTCGGTGGCGAGAGCGACGACTACGGTCTCCGCCTGCAATTGGACAGCCTTGGCAGACCGGTCCTGGTTGGGCAGACTGACTCCACCACTTTTCCAACCGCAAGCGCCCTCCAAACGACCCAGAATGGGAATGGCGACGCGTTCGTTTCCAAATTCTCCAGAGATGGACAAAGCCTTCTGTTTTCAACTTATTTAGGAGGAAGGGGCCTGGATCAAGCATGGGATGTCGGATTGGACGCGCAGGACAATGTCTTTGTCGCAGGATCCACGACTTCGGCTGATTTCCCTGTTGTGGACGCGTTGCAAACCAATTTATTTGGCTTACAAGACGGCTTCATAGCCGCTATCGCCGACGACGGTTCGCGCCTCATTTATTCGTCCTATTTTGGCGGCCCAGACGATGAACAGGGCTTGGGGTTGGCGGTTGAACCGGGAGGCACTGTTTACATGGTCGGCAGAACTTTTTCCACCGTAAACCTGTTCCCCCTTACAAATGTTTTTCAACCCAACTTTGGCGGGGGCGGGAGTGATGGCTTTGTAATACGGGTCACAGCGACCCCTCGTCTCAAGATTCAGTCACTTGCCGGGTCCGTGGAGATCTCCTGGGCAGCCACGCGTCCCGCCTACCTTCTGGAAATAAAAGAAGGAGTCCAGCGCCTTCCGGGCTGGGTCCGTTGGACCGGGGCGCAGGCCACTCAACGCGGCATGAATGTCGTCCGTCTATCCACGTCGCAAGTGCCACGCTTTTATCGGCTCGTCCGCAATCGATGATTGGTTTGCCATGACTCATTCACGGTTATTTCTCCTCGGTGCCAGTCTGACCTCCTGCTTCCACGCTGCGAGAGGACTTGAAGCTAAGGATGTTCTTTCCTATAGCCTCGGAAGAACGACTTTTTTTCCGCGCGTTAACCTATCCTCCACCTACTCCGATAACGTCGCGTACAATGACCGATTCCCCGTATCCGACATGGTCATGTCCATCGCTCCGGGCATGGGCGTGCAGTTTGGAAGAATGGGGGAAAATATGCTGACTGCCAGCTACCAACTGGAGCAGATATTCTATCTAGAAAATGACCAGTTCAATGCCCAGAACCATTCCTTCCAGATAAGCGGTCTCCGCGAACGGGGCCGTTTCAAGTACAATCACTCCGCAAGCCTTCAATATCAAACAACGTTGATTGGAGGCACGGTTTCTGATCCCCTCCTCTTCGGATCGAGCCTCAAGGCAGGACGGTTTATCTACAACACAGTCCATGTGCTCGATTACACTTTGAGTACGAAAACGGGCATCTATGTGGGTCCCTCGTACACCGCCACGGATTACGAAGAAGGAACCCCTCTTTTCGATACCAGCGACGTGTCAGGGGTCGTCGGCTTCCGCTATACGCTCACACCCAAAACTCATTTGTTTGGGGAGATGCAGTACGGACAATCAGAAGTGGACCCCAACCGGTCGGCGGATGTGAAGGGACCCTCCTCGACCGCTCTGAGGGGATTTGTCGGAACTAGGTTCGATTTCAGCTCCCGGATATCGGGCAGCGTCAAGGTGGGTTACGAAATACGCTCCTTCCAAAACGACGCCCCTGCCCCGAGCGAACCCGTGGTCAGCGCGTCGGTCACCTACAAGCCGGCCCAAAAAACTTCAGTTTCTACGTTCTATTCAAGGTCCTCGTCTTTATCCATTCAGTCCTCAAGTGAAACTGCCGTGAGCGATTCCCTCGGGTTGACCTTGAGTCAGCAGATCGGAAATACCGGGAAGTTCGGAGCCACCACCGGTCTTGCTTACCAAACCAGCAGCTACGTGTCGAGCGCCAGCACAGGCAGGACTGATGAATTTGTTTCGGCCACTGTGGGGTTCTTCTATAATTTTCAACTTTGGTTCAAGACTGGTGTGGGTTATTCGCACACTCAATCCACCAGCAGCCTCCCCGCTGCTCTGGGATACACAGAAAATAGGGTTGCGTTGACGGTTTCGGTAGGCTATTAAGTTGACCTAGTTCGCATAAGGGGAGGGTGACGAAATTCAGGTTCCTCCTCCCTGTGTCGATGGGTGTTTGTCGTCTCGTCCGTCGCCCAGAAAACTTCATGCGCATGGGTAGTGCCCCAGAGTTGCTGGCGGATCTGTGTTCATTCATTTATCCGCCTTCCATCCGGGTCCGACCCATCCAACGGGATATGTTGATTTATGGAGCCGAAATCCAAAAAACATGCCTGCATACCCATCACAATAGTGATTGTGGACGAAAACCCCACCTCTCGAAAGCGCCTGAAGAACATCATCAACCAATCCGAGGGCATGCAGTGTTTCGCCGCTTACCGAAGCACTTCGTTGGCCTCCAAGGAACTCAAGAAGGCAACGCCCGATGTGGTGATTACTGACTTGATCACTTCTGGAATGACTTCAGGTCAGTTCTCATCGACGTTGCGGCGGCGTTTCCCCTCAGCCAAAGTCATCGTTCGAACAGAAAGCGAGGACTTCGAGTCGGTTTTCTGGGCACTCCGGGGCGGAGCGCTGGGTTATCTTTTGACGAGCGAACCGTTGCTCGCAGTAATCGATGCCATCAGGAGTGTCATGGACGGAGGATCGCCAATGACTGCGCGCATCGCTCGCATAGTTGTGGAGTCGATTCAGCAGGGACAAACGATGGATAACACTTCGTTGCCCATCACTTTTAGAGAGTATCAGATCCTCAGTTCTGCCGCCATAGGGCTCAAGGTCCGCGAAATCGGAAAACAATACGGCATCTCGGAATACACCGTGCGCGCCCACCTGCGGAAAATCTACGTCAAACTCCAGGTAAGCACTCGCTGTGAAGCGGTTCTAAAACTTCTTCAGAGCGAACTCTGCTGATCTACATATTCGAGATGATAGCCGTGCCAAACTCAGAGCATTTAACTTCTGTAGCACCCTCCATCAGCCTCGCAAAGTCATAAGTGACTCTCTTTGTCAGGATGGCGCCTTTGAGTCCTTTAAGTATCAAGTCGGCGACCTCCACCCAGCCGAGATAACGGAACATCATCTCACCACTCAGAACGACGCTCCCTGGGTTTACACGATCCAGATTTGCATACTTAGGCGCAGTCCCGTGGGTCGCCTCAAAAATCGCATGCCCTGTCACATAGTTGATGTTGCCACCGGGGGCGATGCCAATGCCTCCTACCTGGGCTGCCAAAGCGTCGGAAAGGTAATCACCGTTGAGGTTCAACGTCGCGATGACATCAAAGTCCTCCGGTCGCGTTAACACTTGTTGCAGAGCAATGTCCGCGATCGCATCTTTGATGAGCAACGCTCCGTTGTGGATAGCTACCTTCTGTTCGTCATTCGCTGCGGACTCTCCTTTCGCCTTTTTCGTCCGCTCGTATTGAGCCCATGTATAAACTTGAGCCCCAAATATTCGCTCGCATGCGGCATACCCCCAATCCCGAAATGCCCCTTCCGTGTACTTCATGATGTTGCCCTTATGCACAATGGTCACACTCTTGCGCTTTTGCCGCAAAGCATAGTCCACCGCAGACTTGATCAAACGGATGGTTCCCACATTCGAAACCGGCTTGATCCCAATGCCCACCTGGACGGGGATGTGAGTTGCATCATGATCCGGGCTTGCCAGCTTCATGTAGTCAGCAATCGCTTCCTTGGTTCCGAACCGGATCTTTTTAAAATCATTCGGAAAGTTCTGCTCCAGAAAATCGAGCAGTTTCTTGGCTTCTGGAGAACCGCCGACATATTCGATTCCTGCGTAAATGTCCTCGGTGTTCTCTCTAAAAATGACCATCTCGACCTTCTCGGGGTGCTTCACAGGGGATGGAACTCCCTGAAAATATTGAACGGGCCGCAGGCATACATAGAGATCCAGCATCTGGCGAAGGGCCACGTTGAGTGAACGGATGCCTCCTCCAATTGGGGTTGTCAAAGGGCCTTTGATTCCAACCAGAAACTCCCTAAACGCCTCCACCGTGTCATCAGGAAGCCAATTACCGAACTTGACCTTTGCGGTCTCCCCCGCGAAAACTTCGAACCAAGCCACCTTTCTTCGTCCCGAGTAAGCTTTGGCAATCGCGGCATCGAACACCCGCTGGCTCGCAGCCCAGATGTCCGGCCCCGTTCCGTCACCCCTGATAAACGGGATGATCGGATCATCCGACACGGTCAGCTTGCCGCCCTGAATCGAAATCTTGGTGCCGTTTGGCGGAACAATATGTGAGTATGCCATCTTAGTATCGAAAGTGGAGTTTCAGCTTTGGAATCGGACGGTTTAGAAAAAGAGCCCTTTCGGGTTCATGCCAGGGCGTGGACGCTTGGCTGGAGTTTTTGACTCAAGGCGGTCTCGACCCACTGCACAAGATTCTCGGCGGTCAACCCATACTTGGCGCGGAGATGAGCCACACTCGATGCATGCTCGATAAACTGGTCTGGCCATCCAAGACGGATCAAAGGTGTCACGATCCTCTGTTCGCTATAGAGCTCGAGAACAGAGCTGCCATAGCCCCCAGTCAAAACATGATCCTCGATGGTGACCACAACGTCAGAAATTCGACCGAAATACGAAGTGAGCTCGTTGTCCAGTGGCTTTGTGAATCGTGGGTTGATGACGGCGACGTCATACCCGGCTTCCTTCAGCAGCTTGGAGGCCGCTTTGGCAATCGTTTGCATGTTCCCCAAAGCGAATAAAGCCACCTTCCTCTCCCCAGATTGACTGTAGGGTTGGATAAGTTCGGCTTTCCCGATCTGCAGCATCGCGGGGTTGTCTTTGATTGGCACGCCTTCGGCCGCACCCCGTGGATATCTGATGAAGGCGGGATGGTTCTGCCTACTGGCTGTAAACAACATGTCCGCGAGTTCATCTTCGTCCTTCGGCGACATGGCAATGATGTTTGGAACACATCTCAAGAATGAAATGTCGAACAACCCGTGATGCGTGGGTCCGTCGTTAGCCGATAGCCCTGCCCGATCCATTGCAAATATCACGGGAAGATCCTGGAGCGCCACATCGTGGATAATGCAATCATACCCACGCTGGAGAAAGGTTGAATAGATGGCGCATATGGGCCTGAAGCCCATCGTCGCCATGCCCGCCGCGAAAAGGACCGCGTGCTCCTCTGCGATGCCGACATCAAAATACCGTTTCGGCATGGCCTTCTCGAGCGCTTTCAGGCCTGTCCCACTGGGCATGGCAGCGGTAATACCCACGATGGTGCTGTCTCTCTGACACATTTTGACAACGGTTTCGCCAAAAACATCCTGATAGCTGGGCGGAATGCCAGGTTGCGATGCAGGACTCCCCCCCGTCTGAATGTCATAAGGGCCCACTCCATGAAATTTCTCCGGCTGGCTCATCGCTGCCTTGTAGCCCTTGCCCTTCTGGGTCAAAACATGAATAACGACCGGCCGATCACACGTTTTCGCGAACGCCATGGTCTGGATTAACAAGGGGAGATCGTGCCCGTCAATCGGCCCCAAATATCTCAAGCCAAACTCTTCAAAAATGAGGCTGTTGCCAAATCCTCCTCCTCGCCCGTCCGAATCTCTCTCGTTTTTTGTGGTGCTCGGCACCAGTGAAACCTCTGTCACAGCACCTTTGATGGCCTCTTCCGCCTTGTGCCCCAACCAAAGAGCCACGTCTCCCTTTGGCATCTTCACGAGCCAATTTTGGAACTCCTTCTGCCACCCATTGTACGACGGATTCGTGATAAGTTTGTTCAGGTATCCGGCGATGGCTCCGACATTCTTGGCGATGCTCCATTCGTTGTCGTTTAGAATCCCTATAAACCTCTTGGTGGTGTGAGCGATGTTGTTCAAGGCTTCGAACGAAATCCCGTTCGTCAGGGCCGCATCACCAAAAATGCAGACCACATTTTCATTGGAACATCGCAGGTCCCGGGCGGCCGCTATCCCCAGCGCTGCTGAGAGGGCGGTTCCCGCATGGCCCGCCCCATAACAATCGTGCTCACTTTCCGAGCGCAATGAAAAGCCGTTCAACCCATCGGTGGTCCGGATCGTGTGAAACCTGTCCTTCCTTCCCGTCAGGAGCTTGTGCACGTAGGATTGATGACTGACATCCCACACAAACTTGTCCTCAGGTGTGGTAAACACGTAATGCAGGGCTATAGTTAACTCCACCACGCCAAGGTTCGGACCCAAATGCCCCCCATTCTTGGCGAGTTTGGTAATCAACTCGTTGCGAATTTCCCCCGCCAACTGCCGGAGTTGCTCCACATTCAGCTTCTTGACGTGTGAGGGATGATCGACCATGTCCAAATAACGGCTCATTAAATTAATCCTCAGAGGGGTCCTGGGCAAGCTCCATAGCCCGCATTTCAAAATTACCTTCCACTGTTTTTTCGAGAGTTTTAACCCTGACCTCGGCTTCCGTCAGCTTTTGCTGGCAAAATCTGGCAAGCTTGGCTCCTTCCTCAAATTTTCCGAGCATCGCTTCCAAAGGGAGTTCATCAGATTCCATCCCCTCTACGATCAATTCCAATTGCTTGATCGCTTCTTCAAAAGAGACTTCCGGGCGCGGGTCCCCCCCCCGCTCGAGCTCGCCTGTGGATTTCGACATGAGGTCCAAAATAATTTAACCCCCTTCTCCCGTCGAGCAGAGAATCAGGGGGGTATCTCAGTCGAGCGTATGACCCAGTTGACGGGGAAGGAGCGCGGAATTCAGTCGGCAGGGGCATCGGGAGCTCCGCCGCTGAATGGAGTACCGACTTCTGCGTTGTTCTGGACCACACTCAAAATCTCGCCGGTAGCGAGCATGGTGCAAATCATCGTACCGGCCTCCACATCAATTGGCGAGCGTAGTATCCTGCGGGTCTCGGCATGCCTCGTGATCGAGTAACCCCGTGCCAGGACCGAATGAGGCGAGAGGAGTCGAAGCCGCTCCTCCAGTGCCGCCACGTGTCGGGATCGAACCTCGATTGAACGGAGCAACGTTCTGGCAAGAATGGATGACAGTCCTTTCAAACGATTCTTCTCTCGCGAAATATGGGCTCCAGGCCTCAGCCTCAGAAAACGTTCCGCAACGCTACGTTGGCGTGCGGTTGTCTCGCGCAACCGGCTTGTAACCCTAAACCGCAGAGCGTCCGCCACGTCGTCAAGCCTCTGCCACCGCTGCTGCAACTGCTTTCTTGGATGGCACGCCCCGAGCCGACTCACATGATGCCTCAGGCCCTCGGCTCTCTCCCGCAGAGCTCTCCGGATTAACCGGCTCATCTTTCCCACCGCCAGTGGTATCGCACCCCGAATGGCAAACACTCCTTCCGTGACGATTTCTGCCGCGGCTGTCGGGGTGGCTGCCCGCAAATCCGCCACAAGATCACAAATCGTGATGTCTGTTTCGTGCCCGACACCTGACACGATTGGAATGGCGGATTGAGCCACCGCTCGAGCAACCTCCTCCTCATTAAAGGCCCACAAATCCTCAAGACTTCCACCCCCTCTAACAACCAGGATCACGTCCAATCGCACACCCGTCGCAGCCGCCCATTCGTTCAGCCACCGGATCCGATCCGCTATTTCGAAAGCCGCCCCCTCTCCCTGCACTCGGCATGATGCGAGGATGATTTCCAGCCCAGGGTTTCTGCGCCCGACGCTTTGCAGGATGTCCTGAATGGCGGCTCCGGAACGGGATGTCACTAGGCCCACTCTCTCGGGAAAACGAGGGATGGCCCGTTTCCTGGCCGTCTCAAACAGCCCTTCGTTCTTTAGTTTTTCCTTGAGCCTCTCAAAGGCAAGCCGCAACGCCCCCTGTCCCGCAGGTTCAACATGTTTCACCACCATTTGATACTGCCCACGAGGTTCGTAGACCGTGATATCTCCTTGAACAATAACCTGTTGTCCCTCCTCAATACTCTGTCGAGACCGCGCCGCGTCCCCTCGAAAACAAACACACTGCACTTGGGCACCTGAGTCTTTCAAAGAAAAATAGCAATGCCCAGAGCTTTGGGCTCGAAAGTTGGTGATCTCCCCGCTCACCCAGATCGAGGACCAATTCGTCTCAAGCACACGCTTCACCCTGCTGTTAAGCTCGGAAACCGTGATGACTTGTCGGATCTCTTTATTGGAAAATAGCTCTCCAAAATCCCAATGGCTTTTGCGCGGCCGATTCATCGTCGAATTTCCTTTGCATCGGAACCTGCAAAATCCCTGGTTTCCCTCGTCCAATCTGAAAACGAAGGGAGGCTTCCAACGATGAGCTGTTGAAGTTTTAAACAATTCAACGAGGTGTCGGCGGGACGTGGATCGCCCTCGTAATCCTCAAGCGTCCCAGGGACGATCTGGGATGTATCAGCCCCAAACATTTTCGCGGTCAGCACTCCGATCTCATATCGGGAAAGTCGCTCACCTCCTGCAATGTGATAGATGCCGCAAGCTCTTTCCCTCAAGAGCGACAAGACGGCAAGCGCGGTAAACTCCGCCGGAACGGGACACCTGAACTCGTCCGTGAACAATTTAAGCAGTTTCCCTTGCCACAGCGCCTGCCTGATCTCCTCGACAAATGATCGGTCACCACTCGGAGACATCCCCGCGTTCAAGGATGTGCGCACGACCGTGTGTTGAGGATTTCGCAAAACGTATCCCTCCGCGCGCACCTTGGTGTCGGCGTAAACTCCCAACGGATTCGGTGAGTCCCGCTCGGAATAGTTCCCTTTCGTTCCGTCGAACACCAAATCGCTGGAGAAAAAAATGAATGGCACATCCTCCGCCGCCTCGTGCAACACACGGGTGGCCTCCACGTTCACTTGCTCGGCGAGCGCTGGATTGTTCCTGCAAAGCGGGCTTCGGCTGATAGCAGCGCAGTGAATGACACCGCTCGGTCTTTCGCTCCGAAATACCTCGCGGATTGCAGAGTGGTCTGTCAAATCCAACCTCTGCCGAGTCATGGGAACAAACTCAAAGTCCGGGATGACCCTGGAAGACAAGCGGCACACAGCGCTTCCAATCAGCCCGCTAGAGCCTGTGACCCAAATGCGTTTTTGATGCATTTTTAAATCCAGCAAAACAAAAGCTTCCGCGCCCTCCGAGGAATCGCTATGGGGAGAGATGCCGCCGCATGATGTCGCCATAGGCGTCCACCCTCCGATCTCGAAGAAATGGCCAATGCGTTCGCACGGTGTCCACAGCATCAAGGTTTACTTCCACTAAAAGAGTCTCGGACTTATCTACGGAAGCTTTTGCAAGGATTTCTCCTGATGTGCCCGCCACGAAGCTCTGGCCCCAAAACTCAATTCCGTCGCCACCCGCAGGTTTCTCCAACCCGATCCTGTTCGCGACCGCCACATAGCATCCGTTGGCTATCGCATGGCTGCGTTGAATCGTTTCCCAAGCTGCGTGCTGCCTGGCTCCAAACTCCTTTTTCTCGCTAGGGTGCCACCCGATTGCAGTGGGATAAAACAGTATCTCAGCCCCTCCGAGAGCCGTCAGCCGAGCTGCTTCCGGAAACCATTGATCCCAACAGATAAGAACCCCAATCTTGCCATACATCGTCTGCCACGTCCTAAAACCGGTGTCGCCGGGCGTAAAATAGAATTTTTCATAAAACATCGGATCGTCGGGGATGTGCATCTTGCGATAGAGGCCAAGCATCGCGCCGTCAGCATCGAAAACAACGGCGGTGTTATGATACAACCCCGCAGCTCGTTTTTCAAAAAGTGATGCAATAACGCATACTTTATGCCTTCGCGCGATATCCTCGAAGGCTCTTGTGGACGGTCCTGGGATGGTTTCAGCCAGCTCGAAATGTCGATGATCCTCTTCCTGACAGAAATACACACTCTTAAACAGCTCTTGGGTGCAAATGATTTGAGCCCCGTCCTTTGCTGCGCGCTCAACCCGTTCTAGGGTTCCAGAGAAATTTCCATCCCGGCTCTCCGTGCAAGAGGTCTGAATGATTCCAACCGTCACTGTTCTCTTCGATTTCACTCGTCGCAGCATCCTTACTTGGACTGGGGGAAGATTTCCGTGCCCTCCTTGGAGTCAGGAGTTGGCTTCGGGGAATTCTGGGCGAAAACATCGCGGATAAAACGTCCCAAGGTCTCATTCGTGGGTCCGTAGCCACCGTGGTACATATAATGTTCCAGATCGTAAAGCAACTCGTCTCCTGAGACATAACGCTCACTCAAATTCCGAGCCATCGCTTTGTTCAGAATCTCATTGAGCCGATCGTCAATTTTGGGGCTCAGCAGCCTGAAATCCGGTGTTGGCTTTCCAAGGATCCTCTGCCGCGACTCCTCCGCGCTGCTGCCCTTGAATATGTTGTGCCCCAGCAGAAGATGAGCCAGAACAATCCCTGTCGAGAATATGTCCGAACGTTTGTCGGTGATCTGGAAATCCGCTTGTTCAGGACTCATATAGTCCGCCTTGCCAGCCACCACTTCGCCTTCTTGATCCTGGAGAAAACCACGCGCTTTTGCTATTCCAAAATCAGTCAGTTTCACATCCCCCTCAAAGGCGATCATGATGTTCTTGAAACTCACATCGCGATGCACTATGCTCACCTCTCTCCCCTCCCGATCCGTCTTCGAATGCGCGTACGCGAGACCCCGCGCGACGCGACTCGTAATAAAGACAGCCAACTCCGGGGGCAACGGGCGGGTTCTATCTGTCAGTTGCTGCGCAAATTGCTCGAGGTTCACCCCGCGAATCAGCTCCATCGAGATAAAATACACACCTCGGACCTCTCCTAAGTGGTACGTTTGAACAATGTTCGTGTGGATTAGATCAGCAACCAATTTGGCTTCGCCGATGAAGTTCTCAATGAACATCTTTTGGCTCGTGTAACTCTGCCGAACCACCTTGATAGCCACTCTCTTTATGAAGTCTCTCGCTCCATGTTGCTCGGCCTCGTAGACGATCCCCATGCCGCCTTCGAATATTTTCCTGACAATTTCGTAGCGAAATCCGCATTCGATTGTGAATAAGCCTGCCATTACCCAATTGTGAAGAATTTACCGCAGACAAGTCAAGCCTTCCGCACCAGTTCTCATGTGGGCCGACATAGGAACGCCAGAGATGTCTCCATGCTGTCCAAACTCCACGGACCTCCGGACTCACACGCGTGGGACACTCCGCGAACCGGCAGTTGAAGACCCTGCCCCACATTTTTCAAAATGAGAACCGCTGTTTTTGTTCTTGCGCCCATTCCTGTGAATGCGTATCAACAAACATTCAGTCGTTGAGACCCAATTAATCCATCAAAAGTTTATGGCTAAACCGTTGACAAAGTCGGCTAAACCCTTGGCAAAGTCGGCTAAACCCTTGACAAAATCGCAGATAGCTGGCGATCTGGCCGAAAAAACGGGCATCACCCGAAAAGTCTCTCTGGAGGTTCTCCAAGTACTTGCGAACCTCGCTTACAAACACGCAAAGAACACATTCACTCTCCCCGGCATCGGAAAATTGGTCCTGGTGAATCGTAAAGCACGCATGGGCCGTAATCCCGCCACCGGTGTCGAAATCAAGATTCCGGCCAAAAAAGTGGTGAAATTTCGCGTTGCTAAAGCCTGCAAAGATGCAGTGCTCGGCACCAAGAAGTAGCCCATTTCAACATTACAAAGAGCACTCTGAGTTTTTCAGAGTGCTCTTTTTTTTACTCCCGCAGGCTCGCCCTCGCCCAAACTACTCCTCCATCATGCACGTCCGTGTCCGATTTGCACCCAGCCCAACCGGTTTTCTTCACATTGGTGGCGCCCGCACTGCTCTGTTTAACTGGCTTTATGCTAGGCATACAGGGGGCACCTTCATACTGCGTATCGAAGACACCGATGCCGCCAGAAACACAGAGAGCGCTGTGAACATCATCATCGAGGGGTTGCGCTGGCTGGGCCTCGAATGGGACGAGGGTCCTCAGACGAGCAACGCTGACGGACGCAGCATGGGTCAGGCCGGCCCCTACTTTCAGTCACGTCGATCCGCCATTTACCAAGCGCGCGTCGAAGAGCTCAAAATGAAAGGGCTTGCCTACGAACATGAAGGGGCTGTGAAATTCCGGATGCCTCGGGAACCCATCACGATCAACGACTTAGTGGTCGGCGAAGTCCGCCGGGAACTGACAGACAGGGAGTCGAAGGATCCAGATTTTGTGATCGTCCGTTCCGATGGTCAGCCGGTTTTTCATCTCGTGAATGTCGTGGACGATCTAGAGATGGATATCACACACGTCATCCGAGGTGAGGACCATCTCTCAAACACCGCCAAACACATCGCGTTGTTCAATGCTTTTGGAACCCCTCCCCCTCGTTACGCCCACATCCCTCTCATCCTCAATACCGATGGTTCGAAAATGAGCAAACGGGATCAGGGTGCCTCCTTGATCAGCTACATGCAGGAGGGCTTTGTCCCAGAGGCGGTTGCCAATTACCTTTGCCTCCTCGGTTGGTCGCCCAAGGATAATCGAGAAATACTGGCTCAGTCTGAGATTATTTCACGTTTCGATCTTCCTCAAATCCTCAGACACAACGCGCGGTTTGATTTCACAAAACTCAGGTGGCTCAATTGGGAATACATCCGGTCCATGGAACGGGATCGCTACCTAAAACTGGCCGTCTCCGCCATGGAACAAGCTGGGTTCGATCTCTCAAAAGTGCCTCCAGATTACACCGCAGCGGCTCTCTTAACCTGTAAGGAAAAGGTCCAACAACTGAGTGAATTGGCATCGTTGGCGGGCTTCTATTTCCGGGATGACATGACCTTCGAAGAATCCGTGAGAGCCAAGGAGTTCAACCCGGAGTCCGGGGCGTGCTTGCTTCGCCTAAAATCAAGTCTGGAAGCCCTGGATCTGTTCTCCGCCGACCACATCCAACAGGTCCTTAAGAGACTCGCCGCCGAGTCGTACGTCAAAATGTCCGTGTTTGTCCACCCACTGAGGGTTGCCTGCACAGGCTCGACGACAGGGCCCAGCCTGTACCATCTCGTTGAGATCCTCGGCAAGTCGCGTGTGATCCATCGGCTGGATCAGGCCCTCGCCCTCTGTGGTTAACACTACAGCGACATTTGCCGTTTGCGACCGGAGCGCGGCGTTTACGCTGCCCTAGCGTGCGGACTTGACGGCGCCGCACCATTGAGTAGAGTAGGTGAAGGGAACCGATTGAGAGGCACAGGCCAATGACCGTCTCGCTTCGCCCCTCATCAAACCGGACAGGCGGTTTACCCGCATCTTATGTGGCGCCCCACATAACCTTCTTGACCACATAACGCATCCGGCTTTCCAAGGGTCATTCATCGCATTACTTAGGTTTCACCGTCTGGGTTTCCAGCTCACCCGGCAAGGCATGCGGAACAAGCCAAGCCGTTCATGGAGTTCTTCGGGGCTGTGCGTCGACCATAGAGCCGACTGGCATCCATGCTTTCGCCACAACCATCGCATCAGTTTCTCACGGACATATTCCCCAACCTCACTCATTACCTGAGTGCTGTTGCCGTATTGAAAGTATCCCGTCCAGCCCTTGAGTTTCCGATTCAGTTCCGGGATCGCTTCCTCGACAGGCCGCCAGAGCGTGCTGCGATTCAGTTTCTCCCGTATCCCGTCTCGAAGTTTCTTGAGGCTTTTGGGATGCGGTTCCACGTGCGGATAGTGCCACTTGCGTCTCCCCTTGCGCCAAGTTAAGGCGAAGCCCAAGAATTTAATCCCCTCCTGACGGATATCCACCAGTCGAGTTTTCTTCTCGTTCAACACCAACTCGTGCCGGTCCAGCCAGCGTTTGAGTCTATCCAGCAGCCCCTTCCCCTCTCCGGGTCGGCAGAGGATCACGAAATCGTCCGCGTATCGCACCATTACAGGTTCGAGTTCGCAGCGTTCGTTGACCTCCCAGTCTAACCGGTTTAGGTAGGCATTCGCCAGCAACGGTGAAATGACTCCCCCTTGGGGCGTGCCCCGCAGGTTTGCCCCGGACCCGTTGCCCGATCCCCCACCACCCTGTTTCTTGGGCTCAACTATGGGCGCCCGCAGCCAGCCACGTATCAGTTTCAGGATTGCCCCGTCACTGACGCGTTTGGCCACCACTCGCAGGAGTCTTCTGTGGGGTATGCTGTCAAAGTAACCACTGAGGTCCGCATCGATGACTTCCACGCGGCCTTCCAGCAGTCCCTCCTTGATCGCATCCATTGCCCTGTGCGCACCGCGCTTGGGGCGGTATGCATAGCTGTTGGCATGACTGTCGGCTTCCAGTATCGGCATAAGCACTATTGCCATCGCCGTTTGTACCACTCGATCTTTCACGGTTGGGATCCCCAGTGGCCGCAGCTTTCCCTCGCCTTTGGAGATGTAAACCCTAAAAAAAACAGTTGAGAGTCATTCCTTTTTGTAAGTGCCTGAACTGATATGGAATCCAACTGCTCCGTAGTTCACCTTCTTGGTTGCAACATGGATTTGTACAACAAATTGCAAATGGAATGAGTTGCGAGAATTCGAGACCCTCAACTGCTCTTTTTAGGTTTAATCAAATACTTTGTCTGTCCCTTGGTTTACA